>CAINOC010000014.1 GCA_903851385.1 uncultured Chlorobiaceae bacterium
GAGTGTGCAGGACAATGCAACGCTGCATGTTACGCACGATACCGGCCCGCTGAATATTGGGAACTGTGTGACTATCGGTCATGGAGCTGTGCTGCATGCCTGCACGGTGAAGGATTATGTGTTGATTGGTATGGGCGCGGTGCTGCTTGACGACTGTGTTGTTGAGCCTTATTCGATTGTTGCTGCGGGTTCACTGGTAAGGCAGGGTTTTACGGTTCCTTCAGGGATGCTTGTGGCTGGTGTTCCGGCAAAGGTTATGAGGCCGATTACCGAGGATGAACGTCGCAATATTGAGGAGTCGCCTGAAAACTATGTTCGTTATTCGCAGAACTATCTGGAAGATGAAAAAGCTGCACAAAAATAATATGCAGAGCCGACCCAGGGGATTTAGTTGGAAAATTTAGTTTTGTTGGGGTTCAGGAATCACCCCAACCTACGGAGGGCATTCAAACTCCGGAAGGTTAGCTCTGCACGCACCAACAACTCCTGAAGGTTAACTCCCTGAATCCTCTTGATTTGTTGCTGACTTCTTGCCTGATTTCACTAAATTGCACCAGAAGTTTTTGATGTTGCCTTGTAGAGAAGTTTTTTTTCTGTACTGAGGCAACTTGTTTTTTTGAATGTACTACTGAAAATCCTTTTCCTGTTATGATGCAAAACGATGTTGTTGTTGTCGGGGGTGGTATTAGCGGCCTTAGCCTTGCTTTTTATTGTGTCCAGGCTGGCATGAAAACCACGATACTTGAAAAAAACGATACTATCGGCGGCTCTTTTGCATCTCCTCACTACAGTGCAAACGGCAAAAAATTCTGGCTTGAAATGGGAGCGCATACCTGTTACAGCTCCTATCAGAACCTTCTTGATATTGTTCAAGCGTGCGGCATTACGGATACTATCATTCCTCGTGCCAAGGTGCCTTTTTCACTGTTTATGAATGGAAAAATCAAATCCATTGTTTCCTCACTCAATATTCTTGAACTGCTTGTTTCTGTCCCTAATCTCTTCAAGTTGAAAAAGGATGGCGAGAGTGTGAAGTCCTACTACTCGAAAATTGTAGGGGAAGGCAACTATCGGAAGGTTCTCAGTCATTTTTTCAATGCAGTTCCTTCACAGAAGACAGATGATTTTCCTGCTGAGATGATGTTTAAAAGCAGGGAAAAAAGAAAGGATGTGCTGAAGAATTATACTTTCAAAGAGGGCTTGCAGAGCGTTGCACAGGCGATTTCCGCCAGGAGCGGGCTCAATGTTTTTACCAGTCAGAATGTAAATTCAGTGCGGTGTGTCGATGGCCTGTATGAGATCAGAACTGCTGGCGGTATGGAGTATTCCGCCAAAACCCTTGTTTTGGCAACTCCATCTATGGTCTCTTCAAATCTGTTAAAAGATATCAAACCTGAAATAGCAAGACATTTCGGTCAACTTAAAGCCGCCGACGTTGATTCGCTTGGAGTTATTGTCCGCAAGGAGAATATTTCCTTGAAACCGGTTGCTGCGCTTATTTCTCCTGACGATCTGTTTTTTTCCGTTGTGTCGCGTGATACTGTTCCCGACGATAACTATCGCGGTTTTGTGTTCCATTTCAAACCAGGTCTTGATGACAAGGCTAAACGAAACCGTATTACGGAGGTTCTCGGAGTCAGCATGTCGAAAATAGAGCATACAGTTTCAAAAATCAATACCGTTCCATCGTTGCGAATGGGCCATCACGAGTGGCTTGAAAAAACCAATGCTTTGCTGAAGAAGGAAAAGAATCTGCTCATGACCGGCAATTACTTCGGAGGTATGGCTATTGAGGATTGCGTGAGTCGCTCCCGCAGTGAATTTGATCGCCTTAAAGGATAGGACATCAGAAAACCCGGCCAATTCTGTCCGGGGTCAGCTTATTGCGCTATGCTTATGGATACGATCATGAGATTATGGAATCTCCTTCAGGGTACTTACCTGATACCCTTGGCAATTATTTTGTCCACCATTGTTTTTTATCTGGTGGCAAACTGGCTGTTCAAGATAGTCATAAAGGTTATCCGTTCAAGGATCAAGCATACCCGTGTATCTTATGAGCTGATGGTCTGGCCATTCAGAATCCTTGTTTCCCTCATTGCTCTACCCCTTCTGCTTCACTATATACCGCTCACCCCTGCCGCAAAGGAGTTTTTTAAACATACCGTCCTCATTTGTTCCATTATCGGGTTTGTATGGTTCATTATGCGCCTGTTGCGCTTGTTTGAGCAGGTTATTCTCCAGCACTATTCGGCTAAAGTCAAAGAAAACGAGTCTGCAAGAAAAATTGCCACGCATGTCAGTCTTGCCCGCAAGATACTGAATATGGTTCTTGTCCTTATTGCTGTATCGGGTGTTTTGATGACCTTTGATACGGTTCGCCAGGTCGGGTTGAGCATTCTGGCCTCGGCAGGTATTGCCGGGGTGATACTAGGTTTTGCCGCTCAAAAAAGCCTTACAACCCTTATATCTGGCATCCAGATTGCTATCACGCAGCCAATCAGTATCGGTGATGTTGTTGTGGTCGAAAAAGAATGGGGACGCATTGAGGACATTTCCCTGACCTACGTCGTCGTTAAACTCTGGGATCAGCGGAGTCTGATTGTGCCCATTACCTGGTTTATTGATCGTCCCTTCCAGAATTGGAGTCGTACTTCGCCAGAACTTCTCGGCACAGTGATGCTCTACCTGGATTATGGAATGCAGCCCGAAATTATCCGCCAGGAACTCGAGCAGATTGTCTCTTTAACACCACTATGGGACAAGAGGGTTGTAAAAATGCATGTGACCAACACCAGCGATAATTCGATAGAGCTGCGTGCGCTCGTCAGTGCAGCGAACTCTTCGGACCTTTGGGAATTGCGTTGTCTGGTGCGTGAACAGTTGATTGAGTTCATTAAGCGCAATTATCCGGGCTGGCTGCCGAAAGTCACCATGGCAATGGAACAGAACAAGCCATCCGATAAAGTATAAAAAACTGTGTTTTTTATTGTTTTTTCCCTAGCTTCGCAGCTTAGTCTGCTTGTTCCCGGAATTTTTTTTGATGGATGGAATCGGTAGAAATCAGTTTTTTTTAGAGGTAAAAGTTTTGATCAGAAAAAAAGGAGGAAAACATGGCTCAAGCCAAACAAGGGGATACAGTAAAAGTTCATTATACCGGAACGCTTGAAGATGGCACGGTATTCGATTCATCGGCTGACCGTAAACCGTTAGAGTTTACAATAGGGGCCGGGCAGGTTATACCGGGATTTGATATTGCTGTACTTGATATGGCCATTGGAGATGTCAAGGTTTCCGTTATTCCAGCTGAAGAGGCCTATGGGACTCATAGCACAGAGCTGGTAACCGACGTAGCCAGGGAGCGATTTCCTGCTGATATGGAACTTGAGCTTGGTCAGCAGCTTCAGGTTGGTCTCGCCGACGACCAGCAGGCGATTGTAATGGTTGTTGATATCAGCGATACAGTCGTGACGCTCGACGCCAATCATCCGCTTGCCGGACAGGATCTTACCTTCGAGATCGAACTTGTCGAGATTCTTTGAGTTGAGAGGCAGGAAAGTTCTTCCCGCTTTCCTGCCTTTATTCCTTTTGGCTCAATGCACCGAGCACGAAATACAGGGATCGTAGGATCGTACCACCATTTCACAGAGCTTTTCTATCTCCTTGTCATTTTTCCCTTCCTGTAAGGCTTGTTCAGCAATGGCACCGAGATCGTAAAGAATGTTGGCATTATTCTGTGTTGTCGGGATAATGCAGTCTGCACGAACCACTTTCCCTTCATCACTCGTTTCCAGATGGTGATACAGAATCCCGCGAGGCGCTTCAACAGCACCTGTCGCTGAACCGGCTTTCGGTGAGTATGGGGTTTTGATATCCCGTAGTTCCATCTCGAGCAGCGAGTCTATCATCTCCCCGGCATCTTCAAGAATATGGACACACTCAATAAGCTGGGCTATGTTGTTCATAAACGGATTGTGGCATACCGCCTGGAGATCAAAGGATGCAGCAACCTCCTTTGCTTTCGGGTGCAGCCGATCGTAGTTGTTGTTGAATCGAGCCAATGCACCGGCAACTGACGATTCGCGGCTGAGCCTGGTGAATTTCGACGTTGAAAAATCACGACTGTATTCGTTGGTCATCAACAGGTACTCATTCTCATCCTGTTTAACACCATCAGTCGAAATAATACTCCCGCCAATCGATGGATAGCTTGACCCGTTACAAAGAGAGATAAATTCTGTTTCCCGTTTGAACTCCGGAATCTTAAGGGTACGGAAAAAAGAGCATGCTGTGTCGAGCGCAGGTTTACTTTCCTGAATCATTGTTCGAAGTTGTAAAAGCTGCTGCTTTTCGGGAGCTTTACTCAGCCCGCCGACCACAAGGCTGACCGGGTGAGTGCATCGCCCGGCTGAAACTGTGCTGATCTCGTTGCCGAGTTCTTTGATGCGGAGTCCCGCTTTGATAAGATCTGGGTGGGAGGTAATCAGCGGCAGAACACTTGACGCGCCGGTAAAGTCGGGAGCAACAAGAAAAAAGAGGTGCAGTGCATGGCTTTGCAGGGTTTCGCCGTGCATGGCAAGCAGCCTTGTTTTTTCTGCGACAACAGGAGGCTCTATCTTCATTCCCCGTTCCAGTGCCCTTATACTGGCAAGGGCGTGGCTTATTGAGCATATCCCGCAGATTCTCGATGTTAAAAAAGGCACTCTTTCAGTACTCATGCCTTTGACCATCACTTCAAAAAACCTTGGAGTTTCAACAATAGCCCACCGAGCATCAAGAAGCTTTCCGTCCTTGACAGTTATTGAAATGTTTGCATGACCTTCCACCCTTGTCAGGTGACGGATATCGAGACTATAGTCACGCTTCATGATTGCTGAATCCTTCAAATGCATTATAAAAAGCAATCTTTTCCTGCAGGTCATCGAGGCTGAGCT
The DNA here is from genome assembly GCA_903851385.1 of uncultured Chlorobiaceae bacterium. GTDB lineage: Bacteria > Bacteroidota > Chlorobiia > Chlorobiales > Chlorobiaceae > Chlorobium. The sequence goes on from CAINOC010000014.1 coordinate 4,935, forward strand.
CTCTTGCCTTGACCAGTTCCACAAAGGCAGGCATGTTGATCTCTTCTGACGGGCCGCGGCACCCTAAACAGGGCGTTTTTCCTGTTGTGCATACGGCATTGCATCCGCCACGGGTGATCGGCCCGAGACAGATTTCGCCGAGCTCGAACAGGCAGGTGTTGAGCTGTGCCTTGCATTCAAAACAAACTGGGTGTTTGGGGAGTGTCACAAGAGAGCCTGTGGCAAGGTTTACCATGATGCGCTCTACCTCTTCCTTGTTTACCGGGCACCCTGGAATTGAAAGGTCAACCTTGACCACGTCACTGATTTTTCTCACCGGCATGGTCTCTATCTGCATTCCGGGATAGACTTCAGCGACCAATTCCTTGAGAGGAAATTTATTTTTCAGGCTGTTGACGCCTCCAAAACATGCGCAGCTTCCGAATGCTACAAGAGTTTTTGCCTGGCGCCTTATTGCCTGAAGCCGTTCTACCTCATCCTGCCGGCTGATGCTTCCTTCAATGAGCGCAATATCGTAATCGTTGTGTTGTTCTGAGGAGAGCTCCCTGAAATTTCTGATATCAAGCAGCTCAAGAAAGTCGATAAGCGTTGACTCTCTGTTTGCGAGCTGCAGCTGACAGCCTTCGCAGCAGGTAAAGTCGAAAGAAGCGATTTTCAGCTTTTCAAAAGTAAATCCCCAATGCTTCATGCGGATGGTTCTATATGGCTTCCTTGAGATTCATGACCGTCCAGTAATCGAAAACCGGGCCGTCTACACAGGTAAAGGTTGATCCGACCATGCAGCGGCAGCACTTGCCCATACCGCAGTGCATCCTTCGTTCCAGAGAGACGAACATGCGGTTCATGGGAATACCGAGGTTGTCAAGGTAGCTGCAGACAATCTTGAACATGACCGGAGGTCCGCAGACAATCGCATAGGTATGCTCAGGGTCGATGGAAATATCCTGGAAAAGATCAGTGATCATGCCGTTTTTCCCCCTCCATCCAGCTTCAGCGTGCTCTGCAATGGTATGCAGAGTGATATGATTGATCTTTTCCCATTCATCGAATTGATAGGTGAAAAGCAGTTGTGAGGGCTCTTTTACACCGTAAAGCACAGCAACATTGAGAAACCTTTCCCGATGCTCGCTGATCCAGAAAAGAGGCGCACGCAGCGGTGCAATGCCAATCCCTCCGGCAATAAGAAGAACATTGTTTCCGGCCATTTCATCCATGGGAAATGACGATCCAAAAGGCCCTCTGATGGCGACATGCGCTCCCTCGTCAAGAGTGAAAAGCGCAGAAGTGACATGGCCTGCTTTTCGGATACAGAGCTCAAGAAACTCATGATTGCTGTTCGAGCTTGAAATCGAAATCGGTACATCGCCGTAGCCGGGCAGTTCAAGCATAAGAAACTGGCCTGGTTTGAACCTGAAAATTCCCCGTTCATGATGGTCGATAATGCGGAGCTTAAAAAGCTTTTCCTGTTCGGTGAGGCGTACGATACTGGTGATGATGCATTTATGGCCCATGTCCGTTTTCATGAACTCAGAACGGCGATTGAAATCAGGAATTGAAGAGGTAAAATCTTCCCGGTTTATATCCTGTCGGGGGATGACGAAATGTTTGTCAGGCATGACTCTTTTTCCATTCTGAGGTCGTTGATCACATCTTTAGGATTTATTCCAGCCAGGCACGCCCTTCCGCACCGGTTGCAGCCCACACAGATCTGCTGGTTTGCATTTTCGGCAAATCCCCGGTGCTGATGGTAATAGCGGTACTTGAGCCGGTCGCCGTTTTTGGGGCGGAAATTGTGTCCCCCTGCAACTTCAGCAAAGTCAACGAGGTTGCATGAGTAAAGTTGTTTCTGTCGGGTTGCACCTTTCAGATTGGTATCAAAGGACTCCTCGACAGAATAACAGTAACATGTCGGGCAAACCATAGCGCAGGTGCCGCAGTTAAGGCATTTGTTTCCCCATTTTTCCCAGACGGGCGAGTCAAACTCAATATCGAGAATGCTCGGAAGCGCAGTGACGTCGACTTCGGAGAGAAAACTGTCTGAAATAATTTTACGACGTTCAACAAGCCGGCAGTTGTCGTCGTCAAGAGGATCGCGGGTATTGAACTCTTTTAGAAAATTGAAAGCTTTCGATGAGTTGATAGAGAGGTAGTAATCCTCTCCGATATCAGAACAGAAGAGGTTGAAGCCGGTCGAAATGGTATGATGGCTCATGGATTTGCAGAAACAGTCAGGAAGCGGCAGATGGTCCATGCCGATCACAAAGGTGTTTTTGCGTTTTGCGAGATAGTAGGGAGAAGGGAAGTGGCCTTTGAGCAAAACATCGTCCAGAATATTCAAGGCGCTGATATCACACGCTCTTAGCCCGATAAGAACAATGGGCTTTCCTTCGTAGGATATCTGCTGATCCCACTCTTGATCCTGGAAGACAAAGCGCGACAGCTCTTCGCGGAATGGGAGAAAAAAGTGTTTCGCTGATGAGGCTGTTGCGGTATAGTCAAAAGCGACATCGTCAGATGACGTTACCGGCAGAAACTGGTATACAGCTTTGCCCTGGCTGTCAGTATCAACCTGCCGTGGACCGAAAGAGGTATTATCCCGGAGCAGGGCATCAGTAAACCGTTTGAACTCAGATTTTGCTATGACTTTGTATATCATCGAGCCCGACTCCATTCCTTTTGATTCCAGGAAAAAGTTGACCAGCAAGGATTAATGCTCTCTCATCAAATGTAAGCAATACCTTTTTGTAAGAACAGCACTCCAATAGTTTGTTTTGCTATTTATTTTTTTAAATCCTTTTTTCAAGTACGTAAACCTTGTCATGTTTTCTGACCTTTGAGCACTTGATGGTCACACTATCGCCTTTTCCAGCAGCTGAGGCACTGAGATCGTTTGTATAAAAAGAATCAGCCATCACCGTTACCACTCCCGTTTTAGCTCCCAGAATCGAGAGCTTTTCACCACTCTTAAGACCTCGGGCACAGATGATGATTTCTGCCACCCCTGCTTTCGGGTAATATTTCTTTACATCTCCGATAAAGATTTTCTTTTCCTCTGCCATTGAGCCGTACTCTCTTGTCCAAGCCTCAATTGGCCTGCCGAAATAAAACCCTTCAGAAAATCCGCGGTTATAGACAAGGGCAAGCTCTTTTTTCAGCGCAGTGGTCAGTGCATTGTACTCTGTCCTGAATTCAGGATCGTTACGATGCTCTTTACAGAAGTCGATGGCTTTGCGATAGGCCGCTGTGACTGTATTGACATATTCAGGGCTGCGGCTTCTCCCTTCAATCTTGAACCCACTGATTCCTGCATCGATAAGGACATCTATAAATTCGATAGCACAAAGGTCCTTGGGACTCATGACATAGTCTGTACCAATTTCCAGCTCCTCGTTTTCCTCCGGATCGGTAATGATATACTGCCGCCGACAGGGCTGAACGCATTGGCCGCGGTTTGCCGAACGGCCAAAAACCTCCTGCGACATAAAACAGCGTCCCGAAACAGCAACGCACATTGCCCCGTGAACAAAGCATTCAATGCGCACGTCAAGCCCGTCAGCTTTTATTTTCCCTGTAATGTGTCGAACCTGTTCCAGGGTGAGTTCCCTTGCCAGAACAATCATTTTAGCTCCGAGTCCGGCATAAAACTTTACCGCACTGTAGTTGCTGATGGAAGCCTGTGTGGAAATATGAAACGGCATATCTAATTTCCGGCACGCTTCAACGACCGCCATGTCCGAGCATATCACGGCATCGAATCCTTCATTTTTGGCAGCAGCAACGGTTTGAGTCATCTTCTTCAGTTCACCATCATAGACAATGGTGTTCAAGGCCAGGTAGCTTTTGGCGTTGAACTGGGTGCAGAGGGCTTTAAGGGCAGGAAAGTCCGAAATGATGAAGTTGCTGCTTCCGGCGCGCATGTTATAGCCTTCCGCTCCGAAGTAGACGCCGTCCGCTCCGGCGTTCAGCGCGGTTTGCAAACAGGTCATATCACCGGCAGGTGCAATCAGTTCAACAAAGTTTTCTGGCATGGCCATTAATTAGCATTTCCTTTAACAATAACAATCTGTCAGATATTCTCGTTACTCAACCTTTGCGCCGCCTGGTTCTGGTGTTGGAGTGCGCAAAAGGTCTTGAATATAAGCTATAATTATATTATTTTGTATTACACTTGATGCTGTTGTGATACAATTTTACATTATTTTTACAAGGTAGGCCATGAGTATTCCTATATCGGTGAGGTTGCCCAAAAAACTGGCAGAAAGACTGGATGGAATAGCGAAGGAAACCGAGAGACCTCGCTCATTCATCATACAGAAGGCTTTGGAATCATATATAGAAGATATTGCTGATCTTCAGATAGCGCTTGATCGCCTCCATGATACGAGTGATCCTTTTCTTTCAGCTAAAGAGATGAGGGACTCTCTTGGCTTATAGCCTTGGTTACAAGAAATCTGTCCAGCGAGATCTCAAGCAAATATCAAAGTTGGAGGCAAAACGTATTCTTGATCATATTGAGCAAGAACTTGTCAACGATCCTGAATCGAATCCTCTCCTCAAAGGTCGGTTTGCAGGTCTAAGGAGATATCGGGTTGGTGACTACAGGGTAATTTATTTTCTTCAGGAAACTGAGATTCGCATCTTGAGAATAGGCCATCGTAGAGATGTTTATAAACAGGAAATATAGCAGGTCTCTCCACCAGACGCATTACGCCAATCAACCATTATTATTCAGTTTTTGCATTAAGATGGCACATTTATTTACAATAATTGAATAATAGTGGCAGATTATAGGGGGTTATTAAAGAACCAGCCGATCAGAAAGACTGTGAGGATATTTAATCGACATTAATTTTGAGCGAAATCCGAATTTATGAATGAACGTTTTTTTCTGAAAATTCTGCTGGTTCTTTTTTGTGGGCTTATTGCTTCGGAAGTGCTGGTTGTGTCGCTGTTTGGTCTCAAGCTTGAGCTGATTCTGCTCTGCTTTATTGTTGCCGCAGCTTTGACAGGCATTCTTTTTGTCTTACGGCTTCTTTTTGCGGAACGCAATGATATTGACTCGGTTTCGATGCGGCGCGCAAAAGAGAAGAGTTCCGGTATTATGCAGGATCGCCTCAAGGAGTATAGTGTTGATGAGGAGTTTCTTGGCGGGAAAGCTAAGCATCGTGCCGGAAGTAAAGAGCCGGTTTTGCCAGTCAGGGAATCAATTGAAGATGCAATCAGGGTTCATGCCGAAATGTATGGCGGCCTTGGGGAGCTGCTCAAGATGATGGAAAAAATTGATGATGCCTCTTTTGACCGGCTTGTGAAAAAAGTCGGGTTTGGTGAGGTTTCACGGGAAGAGGTGATTCTTAAAATCACGCTCATGGCCACTGGTGAAGTAAATGCAGCCGAATGCGAGAGGGTAGAGAAGTGTATTCTTGAGGGCCATTCTATGGATAAGGCGAGTTTCGATGAGTATATCCGGCGCTGTATGAATGTCGCAGATGATGAGTCGGAGAGTGCTGACAATGGGTTTTCCGTGGAGCTTGACAGTGTTGCTCTTTCCAAGGGAACCGGTGCCATGCCGACGGATTTTTCTCATGATCCGAAAGCGGTGTTTTCAAAGCTCAATAAGCCGGGAGCGCACTGATGACGCAGCTTGACATACCCGCGTTAAGCAAGGCTAGATTAAAGCTCTATGTGAAATTGCATCAGAAAAAATTCAGGGATTCTGAAGGGCTTTTTCTTGCCGAAGGTCTTCGAACGGTGAGGGAGCTCTCAGAGAACATCCCCGATGAAGAGATGCTTGTGGCGATACTGATCAGGGATGGAGAGCCAGTGGGTAAACAGTTTTTTCGAACTCATCAGGGAAAAGTATTTTCCATAAATGAGAGGGAGTGTTCGCAGCTTTCGGGCACCTCAACACCGCAGGGAATTTTTGGAGTTTTCCGCCAGTTGAGCCCGACTGAAACGCTCGCTGCAGCAGGTGGCGGCAAGATGAAAAAATCATTCATTGTTGCGCTCGATGATGTTCAGGATCCTGGCAATGTAGGTACTATACTGAGAACTGCCGTATGGTTCGGAGCCGAAGCGATGATCTGCAGTTCCGGCTCAGCCGACAGGTACAACTCTAAAGCCGTTCGCTCATGTGCAGGGAGCATTTATGGTATCCATCATTATGGTGTTGAACATCTTGACCTTGAACTCCTGAGACTTCAGAAGCTTGGTTATTCCATCGTTTCTGCATCGCTTGATGGAAAAGATTTCAGAGAGTTCACCTCCTGGCCTGAAAAGCAGGTGCTGGTAGTCGGCAACGAGGCTAATGGTGTCAGTGAACCGGTTAAAACCCTCACCGACCGCCTCGTCAGGATTCCGCATAGTGGCAAAAAACCCGGTGTTGAATCATTGAACGCCTCTGTATCAGCAGCCATTCTTATGGAACGCATGGTGTTAGATCATAAAGCCCCATGAATGGATTTCCAAGTGAAGGTTAAAAAACGGTGCAATGACACTAACCGTTGCCAGCCCGATTAACCATCTTCGCTACATTTGGCTCCATTTTTACTGGCACCAACACAATGTCAGGATGATTTTTGGCATAAACGCGAAATATTTCGTCGGCAAATGCTTGGCCTATAGCCGACACCTCATCAAAGTCAAAAATTACATGTTTGAACCTCTCTATACGACAGAGCAACCTTTTTGCCTGAGATCGAGATACAAGTTTCTCATTTTCGTATTGCGCTAACCGAACAGGAATAACTGTTTTGTTAAACTGAAATTCATCCGGCCCAGCATAATCATCAAAAACCGTCTGGATTTCACGCGAAGAATCTCTCTTAAGAAGCATATATACCGCAGTACCAGCTTCGTTTTTAGAAAATTCGGACTCCAGAATAACATCAAATTCAAACTGATCATCATGACGAAACCTCACACCTTTTGAATCAATTTCAAACTCATCAAATACCCTTGAAGTAAAGAATATCCCTTCCCCAGTATGATTATCCGGATCTGTAGTCAATTTCCCTTTCGATAGCTCAAAGAGAGCCTGACGCTCGTCATCCAGATTACACAACCGCCTGATCTTCCTGAAAATACCCTCCCCATCGTCAATCACGGAAATCATGATTTTTTCATTATCTCTTACAGCAGATATAGAAACATGTTTCCCTCCCGAATGATCAAGTACGTTATTTACCATTTCGGTAAAACCGTAGTGACATATATCGACAATGTTTTCAGGCAAACCTTCGAATACAAATGAATATTCATTCCTCCAAACACCATCTTCAGTTAAGTCATCTGCGAGGATAAAGTGCGACTTATGCTCCCTTAAGTCTCCTAAATAATATTTTTTCCCCTTTCCACTGCCTGTGGATGCTAATCGCCCTTCTTTTTCAAGGCGCTGCATATGGCTAAATACTGCCTGAGGGGTTATAGAGAATATTTTGGCAATATGCTTTGAAATATCAGCACAATGCAGCCTGACATCCCTGACGATTTGGCGCCGTATTTCCTCGCCCCTTTCTTTATTATTATTCACTGCTTATCCTTTAAGAAACTTTATTTATTAAAGGATAACTGTTTTTTCTTAATGGACAAAATATATTTCTTAAAGGACGAAACACAATTACGCATCTAAAACAGGCTTTGAAGTGAACTACCCGACGCACTTTGAGCTTCCGGACAAGCAGGCTGAGCGTGAATTTCATCAAGGCAGCCCGGCTGCGCTGGTCAACTCAGCGACGCTGCAGACAGAGCTGAACAAGCAGCTGGTGCGAATTGCATTACCGAATGATGATCTGATTGAGAAGATTAATAAGGAGCTGAACTCTGTGAAAAGTGTTGCAAAGAGATATCGCCAAGACAGTATAACGGCAAAAGGCAGTTAGGTGGTACACTTTAACCGGAATACTCATAGCTGGCATCCGTTTTACCAACTATTTTTCCTTTGAATAAGGTTTTTCCTGCTTGAAAAGAGTAAAATCGGTAGCTAAGTTAAAACTCTGCTTATTTATTCCAATTTGCGATCAAGATGACTTTAACTAGTGTCGAGTCAAGGATCTAACGTTGCTTTAAAATAATAACTTACTCTTCATAATCACCAAAACAGGATTGAGCATGAAGAAGTACAAAATAACGCTGAAACAAGAAGAAAGACTGGAGCTTACAGCATTGAGCAGCAAAGGTAAGCATGCCGCTCAAACGATGCTTGACTGGACACTGGTTTATCCGTGGAGTCCAGAGATTCCACGAAAGTTTACTCATGCTGTTCAGAAAGCATAGGTTAAGCCGACCGAGCCTGTTACATGCGGGAAAAGCTGATATCCCTCAAGCTTGCTATAGATCGGCAGTTGCCCGAATCCGTATATTTGCACGTCTTTCAGTATGCTTATACTCACTCCGGGGCTCAGGTATGCTGCGGTGCCAGCTGAGTTAGGAGTGTCAGCAAGTGTTCCAAGATCCTGACTTCTATGGTTGATATTTACCTGAAGTTGCGGCACGATTGTGGGATTGGCTTCATAGCGGATGCCAAAGCTCAAGGCTTCCTGATTGCCGGGGCGGTAATCTTCACCAGCTTGGTTCAGTTCTTGCTTCACGGCTGCCTGGAATTGGAAATTGACAAAAGCGCTGAAATGCTGACTAACCTTGTTGTTGTAGTATGCCCCAACAATAAGGTCTGTACTGCCGGTCCCGGCCTGCAGGCTGGTATCGAGGAGATCACCGGTGTTAGGGCCTGAGGTGAAGTTCACCGGGTTGTGCCCTGCTATGCCTGTGCCACTCGCATTTGGCCCTCCATAAGCACCTGTAGGCAGTTTCACACCAAGCTGAATCCCGAGGTTATGGTTGGAGAGCAGGCCTTGATAGCTGGTGATGAATTTGATGTCACCGAGACTGCTGACGCTTGAACCGCTTATCTGGTCTGGCGTGAGCAGGTCGCTGGTTGCCTGGCCATAGGTTGTGTGGCTACGGTCGATATAGGGAACCAGCAACCTCAAATTCCACTCTGCACTCGGTGTATAGCCAAGGCCCAGTGTTATATAGCGATTGATGGTGCCGTGCTCAACTTCCTGACTGCCGCCGCCGTCGTTGATTCCAGCCACTTGCGAGGATGAAACGCTGCCGGTCCCCGAGCGCAATTGGTTCTGGTTGATGTAATCGTATTGCAAACTAACGCTCCACCCGGTTGTAGTCGAATAGCCTGTAGCTGCCTCGGACGACAAGGAGCAGCCGCATGCAGCACAGGCGAAACAATCAAGGGAGCTCATCACGATTCCAAGGGAAAGAATCGAAGTCGTAAGAAATTTTATAGCCTTCATAGTTACGGTTTGAATTGGAGTTAGGATGCCAAACTTGACCCATCAAGTGCATCTAAAAATTTGAACGACAGCTAATAACCCCGATTTTGGGGTTGATGCGTTCAACTATGAAAAGTGAAGCTAGGTGTTCGGCGGATGGTCGATGTGGCGAAAGACGCCATCGAGTAAATAAGAAGAGAGGGCTGAGGTAAATATATGACTATTGGTTGCTGTCAGCGGAGCGTGCTGCTTGTCACCGAGAACGCCTGGCATCGCATTGAGCAATTCTTCCTGCGTTTTGGTTGGCACCTGTTTCTCAGTTGGTGCTGACTGAGTCTCACTTGTTGCGGCAATTTTTTTATGGAGGAAACAGTGTCCACAGCAATCCATAGTCTTCTTTTCGCAGACAGTTTCAGCTATTGATTTTTGATTTAAAAAGAAGAGCCCATAACAGACGAAAACGCAGTTTATCTGTAAAAGCATCCCGACAAGCATCAGAGCTGCGATGGATCGGGCTGTTTTCCTCATAATTTCGTGTTGGTATTCTGGACATACTAAATATTATAAAAGATAGTCTTTTTAACAATTGTTAACAATTAACGAAATGTCTTTCGTCATTCGATAGCTATCGATGGAGAGAAAGTTCAAATTATGGCTTTTTAGAATAAGAGAGTATATAGTCCAGGCCGCAATAGACACTTTCTGCAGAACGATTCAATGTTAATTGTGCAAGAATTTTTGCAAGTGGATGCAGCTTGCCTACAAATGTCTGGTTTCTTGACAGATACTCATGAAGAGGGATATAGACATCGTCACGTATTGATTTGATATCAATATTGACAAATCCGGCTTTTGAGAGCTTATCATTATAGGCTGGGATTAAATAGTAGTTTTCATGCGGAATATTAAATTTTCCTGCCACAAGGTTCCATGAAATCCATTGCTCTATTTGCCTGAAAAGGTTATCTGAATTTTTTGTTGGTAAAATGTCCGCTGTCACCAGCCTTCCACCTGGACGCAAAACGCGGAACGCTTCTTTGAAAAAATCCTCACGGGTTCTATAGTGGAAAGCACTTTCCACGGAAACAACCAGGTCAATGGATTCATTTTCAATTGGCATCTCTGTTGCCGAACCTTCTCTTAAATCTATTGATTTATCGAGTCCCGCATCGGCAACATTCATCCGGGCTCGCTCAACCTGAGAATTCGTAATATTCAGCCCAATGATTTTTTCGGGTTTCATGTTCCTTGCCCAGAGGATGTCCTGATCGCCAAAACCATACCCACAATCCAATACAGTATCACCTGTACCCATGCCGCCTCTCTTCGCCACCAGAAGAGCAAGCTCTTCACTGGCTTCATCAATTGTATCCACATCACGCCAATAGCCAAGATTCAGATATAACGCATTCTCAGTAAGTGAAGAGGTGCCAATCAAATCATAGACTTCCGTTGTCTTCAAGCCATGGAATGGATTGAAAAGCCAATTCAGATATCCAAAAAAACGATCTATTGTGTTGTCTGACATGGTGATAAGTTGTTATATAAATTTGAGCGTGGAAGCATGGTGTATGGCGCGACAGGTTTATACCAGAAGTACAGGGTAGTCTATCTCGTTGATCAGCGCATGCACCTCCTCCCTGGAAATCTTCATCCGGTCACTCAGCACGAGCAGGCCTGAATCCACCATCCGGATGTAGCGCATAAGTGTTTGTCCACTGCTCAGAGGGAGGTGATGGTACTCAACAGCACTTCCCCGCAACGCTATTATTTCTGAAAGTGCCAGTTCAAGCTCTACACTCTCTTCGTGGGTTTCACCTAGAATCAGCACGTTGAGCGTGACGTCGGGGTTTATAATGCTGAGTGCAGTGCTGAGAGCCTGCCGGGAACCCTCCGACCCATCATAGAGCACTAACACTGGCCACTCTTTTGCCGAGAATCCCGGTCGAATGAACAGAACGGGTCTTTTACCCTCTTCAAGAGCTTTTCTTGCTGTTGAACCGAGCCCTTTGCGGCAGGAAGGGGATCTCCCGCTTCGGCCGAGAACAAGAAGATCCGCCTCACCAGCTGCAGCAATGACCTCTTCCGGTACAATTCCCCGCGATACCCTGAACGACTGTTTGATCATCAAATCTTCTGCAATACGCTGCAAGGATTGCTCTGCAGCTTTTGCCTGTACTTTAAGAGAGCGTTCAAGGGTAGAGGTATCAAACGTTTCAGATTCTGAAGTGTACATGCGGATTTCATGGCAAAAAGGAAGATTCGCCATCCGGAGCAGATTGATGTCTTCAACATAAATACCGGTAAGCTCAGCGTTCAACTGTCGGGCAAGTTCAGCAGCAGCTCCGAGAGATGCTTTACTGTGTGGAGAACAGTCGAGAGCGACAGCTATCCGGCGTATATGAGTGCTTTTGTGTAGTTCCGGCATAGCAAACTCATTTATATGTTTCTGATGCCCGGTTATTTATTGTCATCATCCGAAGAAGAACTGAATTTTTTTATTTTTTCCGCCATCTTCTTCAGCCGGATAACAGCCATACCGTTGATGGAGTCGTCGGGGTAGAGGCCGGTTTTATCCAATTCTCCTGCAGCTATACCTGTCAGGATCTCAATTCCTTCATCAACATCTGATACAGGGAAAATGGCAAAGAGTCCTTCTTTGACCGCCATCACAACATCATTGCGGAGCATGAGATTCCGGACGTTCGATGCGGGTATGAGAACTCCATGTTTCCCGGTCAATCCTCTTGCTTTGCAGAGATCGAAAAAGCCTTCGATTTTTTCGTTGACCCCTCCTATTGCCTGTACCTGCCCAAACTGGTTTACCGAACCAGTCACAGCAAAGCACTGCCGGACAGGAACGCCTGAGATGGCCGAAAGCAGGGCGTACAATTCAGCGGAAGAAGCACTATCGCCTTCTATACCGCTGTATGACTGCTCGAATACCAGTGAAGCAGAGAGTGAGAGTGGCTGATCATAGGCAAATCGTGCACCGAGAAATCCTGAAAGAATCATCACGCCCTTGGAGTGGATTGGCCCTCCCATTTTAACTTCTCGTTCTATATCAATCACTTCTCCTTTTCCAAGCCTCACTCTTGCTGTTATTCTTCCAGGATGCCCAAAGCGCTGACCGCCGGGAGAGTATATTGCAAGGCCATTGATCTGACCGATTTTTTCCGAGTCGGTATCAATAAGGATGGAGTTTCTCAGGGTCGCTTCCCTGATTTTTTCCCGGATTCTTGATGACCGGAAGAGTTTTGCATCTATGGCATGCTGAACGTCCTCAGCCTGCACAATTTCTCGTGTTGCGGCAGTTGCATAGTAATCGGCCTCATGGACGAGATCTGAGATGCTTTGCATGTGAGTACTCAGTTTTGTTGAATCTCCAGTAATACGGCTTCCGTGTTCAACAATCCTTGCTACCGCGGCTCGGTCAAAGTGATGCAGGTTATCCTTATGAACGATTGAGCTGATAATGCGGGCGTAGGCAAGTTTTCCGTCAAGATCGCCTGACAGTTCGTCTTCAAAATCTGCCGCAACCTTGAAAAGTTCGGAAAAGTCAGGGTCATAATCGCTGAGGATGTAGTAGAGATTGCGTTCTCCCAGCAGAATCACCTTGATGTCGAGTGGAATCGGTTCGGGTTCAAGCGATACCGTACTGACAAGGCTATAGAGTTGTGCAAGCGACTCAATCCGGATTTGGCGGGTTCTCAGTGCTTTTTTCAATGCTTCGTATGCCAGGGGTTCGGCCAGCAGTCTTCGGGCATCAATGAGCAGATATCCTCCGTTTGCCCGGTGCAGCGCGCCCTGCTTGATCAGGGTGAAGTCAGTAACGAGTGTGCCCATCTGGGCGATGTGTTCAATGTCGCCAACCAGATTCTGGCATGCGGGTTTATCTTCATAAACGACAGGAGCTCCCCTGGTTGCGCTGTTGTCGACAATGACATTGACCCGGTAACGGTTGAAGGAGGCGCCTTTTTGTAAGAATTTTCCGGGATACATTCCTGGCAGTACCTCTTTTTGATCAGATTCTTTTTCAATGAACTGATCGAAGTTTTCAATGATGTCGGCTTCTAAAACTTCAAGATATCTGCTCACCTCTTCAATCGCGGTATACTCAGTTCTGAGTTCAGCAATCAGTGGTTTTACGGCGAAACTCGCAACGTTACGATTCAGTTCCTTGATTTTTTTCTGGGTTTCTCTCTGCGATTTTGGTATCTGGGCCATAATAGACTGCATCGCTGTTTTCAGAGCGATGATTTTCTTCTCTATTGAGTCCCGTTCCTTTTTTTTCAGCATCATGAACTCTTCCGGCTTGACGACTTCTCCATCTTTTTCCGGTGCGAAGGCAAAGCCAGCAGGTGTTTTTATGAGTGCGATGTGCTCTTTAGCTCCTTTTTTTTCCAGTTCACCTATTTCATTTGCCTGCTGCTCCTGAAATTCTTCATGGATATTCTTCTCTTGAGCCTGGTACTCCTCACTGCTGAATGCAGATGGTAAAACTGTAAAAAGCGCCTCGACAAGTTGTTCCATAGCACGTGAAAGTGAACACGCTTTTCCGGCAGGGAGCCTCAACGCTTTTGGGTGACGTGGCTTTTCAAAGTTGTTGACATAGCACCAGTCGGAAGGTACCGGAGATTGCGGGGCTGAGTTGCCAAGGAAGTGCATGATAGCCGTCTGTTTTCCCGTCCCGTTTGGGCCGAGAGCAAACAGGTTGAACCCGTCATGCTTTATTCCCATGCTGAAACTTATTGCCTCGAATGCCCTCTCCTGGCCTGTTGCTGTTACGTGACCCTCGAGGTCTGCTGTTGTGTTGAAGCTGAACTCTTGAGGGTTACAGGTTCTATAGAGCTTTTCAGGGGGAAGCTTTGAAGGTATTGCCATAACCGATCGATCCTTATAAGAGGTGATCTATAGAGGTGTACTTATCCTTTTGTACTGTACACAACAGCAGTAACACTCAGATAGTTTTGCTACCCCGCTCACTGGCTCTCTTTATCAACAGGAAAGGTGTTATGCAGATGCAGCGGGGTTGCCGTTTTTTTGCGCATACGGATGTTCAGTACTTCCACCGATACGGAAAAAGCCATGGCAAAGTAGATGTATCCCCTTGGGATTTCATAGCCGGCACTTTCAGCAAGCAGGGTGACTCCCACAAGAATAAGAAAACTCAAGGCAAGCATTTTAATAGTCGGGTGCTCATCAACAAAATCACTGATTGTTTTGGATGCAAGCATCATGATGCCGATCGCGATGACAATGGCGAAGATCATCACTTCGACTTTTTTGGCAAGTCCAACTGCCGTAATGACCGAGTCAAGGGAAAAAACAATATCGAGAACGGCAATCTCCACCATGGTGAAAGCAAAACTGCCGGCCGAGACGCTTTTCACTATTTGTTGTTCTGATCCTTCCAGACTTTGGTGGATTTCCTGGGTGCTTTTTGCTATCAAAAAGAGCCCACCTGCAATCAGAATCATATCGCGGCCTGAAACAGGATGACTTAGTAAGGTAAACAGAGTGGCTGTGAGCCCCATAACCCAGGTTATTGAGAGCAGAAGTGCGATTCTTGTCAACATGGCGAGTCCCAGGCCAATAATCCTGCCCTTGGATTGCTGCTGTTTGGGCAGCCGTCCTACGATAATTGAAAGAAAGATTATGTTGTCGATACCGAGAACAATTTCAAGGGCCGTTAACGTCGCAAGGGAGATCCATGTTTCCGGCTGCATGATCCAGTCCATTTGAGGCGAGATAAGGGTTATAAAGCTTTTTGTCCACTAATGTACCGAACGGATTGTGTCCGGCAAAAAGCAGTTGATGAATGGGTAATGGCCGGTTCCGGTGAACGTGTATTTTCGTTACATTGCCAGATGATCATCCTTTGCGTGCAATTTCCGTGAAGGCTTGGGGATAATCTCTTATTTCTTTAAATCCTCTTATGCAAAAAGATCAGGTTTTTCCTCAATTGGCGATATTGCGAGAGACCTTTGAGCGTGGCATAACTCTTAATAGTACTTGGAGGCGTTCGCAGCTCCTTGCTCTAGAAGCATTTCTCGTTGAGTGTGAACAGAAAATTGCGGCTGCACTATCTGATGATTTCAGAAAGTCTCCGGCTGAGACTTTTTTAACTGAAACAGGATATCTTCGCGGTGAGATCCGATTTGCTCTCAAGCATCTTACATCATGGATGAAGCCCCATCGGGTTTCCATCCCCCTTATCTACCAGCCCGGAAAAGCCTATTACAGTCCTGAGCCCTATGGTGTTGTGCTTATCACAGGTGCCTGGAACTATCCGCTTAACCTTTGTCTTGCACCCCTTATCAGTGCAATTGCTGCGGGTAACTGCGCAGTAGTCAAGCCATCTGAACATGCCCGTCATACCTCGAAAGTTATTGCAGAAGGATTGTATCACTACCTTGATCGAAGCGCAATTTGCGTGATAGAGGGTGGTGTGGAAACATCCAAAGCACTGCTTGAAGAGCGCTTTGACTATCTGTTTTTTACAGGAAGCCAGGCAACCGGTCGGGAGGTCATGAAAGCTGCCGCAAAGCATCTGACTCCTTTGACGCTCGAGCTTGGAGGCAAATGTCCTTGTATTGTTGAGGCTGATGTTGACCTCAGGGTGGCAGCACGACGGATTGTATGGGCCAAGTTTTTAAATGCAGGGCAGACCTGCATAGCTCCTGATTATGTGTTGGTGCACAAGGATGTTGAGGATGAATTACTTAGTTTGATGCGGGAGGCTATAACCGATTTTTATGGCGCAGATCCCCTCTTGAGTCCGGATTATCCCCGAATTGTTAATGAAAATAATTTCAATCGGCTTGAAAACCTTCTTTCCGGTTCTTCGCCTTGGTGTGGAGGAACAACCGATCCGCAAGGATATTATGTTGCGCCGACGATCATTCATGGAGTGACTCTGGAAGCCGAGGTGATGCAGTCAGAGATTTTTGGCCCGTTATTGCCGGTAATTGCCTACCATGATATCGGCGAAGCACTTAAAGGCATTCAGAGAGGGCCGAAACCGCTTGCACTCTATCTTTTTTCTTCTGAACGGAAGATACAGGAAAGGGTAGTGCGTCAATCCTGCAGCGGTGGCGTCTGTATCAACGACTTGCTTTTTCAGGCCTCTGTGCCCGGGCTTCCTTTTGGAGGAATTGGAAGCAGTGGTTTCGGTGCCTATCATGGCCTGGCTGGTTTTGATACTTTTTCCTTTAAGCGGAGTGTTCTGAAGCGATCGCTTTATCCCGATCCTGATCTTCGTTATCCTCCTTACACCGGCAAAAAGTTTGGTTTTCTCAAGTACCTCGTCACTTTATTTTCCTAGTGGTATAACAATTTCAGTTCATGCAATATGAAAAAAACGGGTCTGGCATTGGGGGGCGGGGCAATTCTTGGTGTAGCCCATGTAGGTGTACTCAGGGCGATAACAGAATTGAATATCCCTGTCTCAATGGTTAGTGGTACAAGTATTGGTGCGTTTATTGCCGCGCTATTCGCCTTTGGGAAAAGCTGGCAGGAGATACGCGATATTGCTTTTGAGCTTGACTGGCTTGATGTTTCGGGATTGGTGCTTTCTCAGTATGGCCTGCTGTCGAATAAAAAATTTGGCCAGGTTGTTACCGAAGTGCTGGGGCACAAAAATATAGAGGATGCCTCGATTCCCCTTTCAATGATTGCTACAGATATCGGAACGGGGAAAAAAGTCGTTTTTACTGAAGGAGATGTAGCATCAGCCGTTATGGCAAGCAGCTGTATTCCCGGTATTTTCAGGCCAGTGGACTACGCGGGGGCATTGCTTGTTGACGGCATGCTTATGGAAAACGTTCCAGTTTCACCCTTGGTTGAGAGTGGTGCCGAATCGGTTATTTGTGTTGATCTTCTTGCCCGCCATGCGTTTACAAGGCCGAATAATATTATCGGTGTGCTGCTGAACGCATTCTACAGTTCGATTACCAATGCAACTGCAATCCAGATAGAGTCGGCTGATTTGTCTATTTTTCCGGATCTCTCCGCATTTAACCTGATTGATTTCGACCAGGTGCCGGATCTTCTGGATGCAGGGTACCGGGCAGCTCTACCTGCTCTGAAATTATGGGTGGAAGGAAAACATTAGATATCCTCTCGAGGCAGCGTTTGTTTTGTTGGGGTTCAGGAATCACCCCAACCTACATATTGGCAAATCTATTAATGCATCCCATTTGAATAAATAGAGGAGCCCTGCAGTCATTAAGTTATTGACTATTGTTTTTATTGGTTGTAATTTTCCTGAAGGAGCAGGCTTGAGTGCCGATTTCTTATAACAAGGTGCTCTTGGGTATAATCGCTCCAGCCTTCTTTGGAAGAATAAGTTGACTCAGTTCAGGTCTATTTATAGAAGTATGGCGTATTGCCGCCAGTATCATTATAAATATACGGGTACTCACCTGATTTTTGGAAGATCCGGAATTTTGTTCTGAACGACTTAATAAAGGGAGGTTGCAATGCCTATTCGTCGATTGAGAGAGTATCTGGACAGCCATGCCGTCAGGTATTTTGTAGTCAGTCATTCTGCAGCTTACACAGCACAGGAAATCGCTGCCGCAGCTCATGTTCCCGGAAAAGAACTTGCAAAAACGGTTATGGTTAATATTGCCGGCAAAATGGCGATGGTGATTCTGCCTGCTTCCCGCCAACTTGATTTCGAGCGGTTACGTGAATTAACAAAAACACGGGACGTTGAACTTGCCGGTGAAAAAGAATTTGCAGGATTGTTTCCTGAATGTGAGCTTGGCGCCATGCCCCCGTTTGGCAACCTGTATGGGATGCACGTCTATGTTTCACAAGAACTTGAAGCTGACGATGAAATAGCATTCAATGCCGGAGCGCATAATGAACTGCTGAGGCTTTCCTACGAGGATTATAAACAACTGGTTCATCCAAAAGTTGCAAAGCTCTCTCTTGATGTGAAGTGATTTCGACAGTCATGGTGAATTTTTGAGGGGAAATGTTACCTTTTACTCACGATGTATTATGCTTCACTCAAAGGGTTTTCAAACTGTAAGTAGCATGAAAACTCAATCGATTATGTGGATATCCTCTCTTTATGAAGATTGCCTTATACTCTGGGACTTATGTCAAGGACAAGGACGGCGCAGTAAAATCCATCTCACAGCTGGTTTCATCATTCAGGAACAACGGTCATCAGGTTACAGTCTGGTCTCCTGATGTTTCACCTCTTGATAATCACAACGGGTTAACGGTTCACACTGTTCCTGCGGTTCCCGTACCGCAGTATCCTGACTATAAATTCGGCTTTTTCAGTTCTTACACAAAGCGGCAGCTTGATGCATTTGCACCGGATATCGTGCATATTTCGACACCAGATCTTGTCGGAAGAAAATTTCTCCTCTATGCTAAAGACAAATCCCTGCCGCTGGCATCTGCTTTTCACACGGATTTTCCCTCCTATCTTAAGTATTACCACCTTAAGTTTGCAGAGAGGCCGTTCTGGAAATATCTGACATGGTTCTATAACGGCTGTGATATCGTCTTTGCCCCTAATGAGAGTGTGCGACTGAAACTTGAAAGAGAGAATATCAGCAATATTGAGATATGGTCGAGAGGGGTAGACAAGGAGCTTTTTGATCCATCTCACCGTTCAGAAAAACTTCGTTCAGCTTGGAATGCGGTCGGCAGGACTGTTTTTGTTTATGCCGGACGATTTGTGCTGTACAAGGATATTGATGTTGTCATGAAGGTTTACGACCGGTTTATGGAGGCGGGCTATGCTGACAGAGTGAGATTCGTAATGATAGGTTCCGGGCCCAAGGAATCGGAAATGAAACGAAGAATGCCCGACGCAATTTTTCCCGGCTATCTTACCGGAGCCGAACTTTCCGCTACATACGCGAGTGGAGATATTTTTCTTTTTCCATCAGTAACAGAGGCATTTTGTAATGTTGCCCTTGAAGCTCTTGCTTCCGGTCTTCCGGCGGTAGTTTCGAATGAAGGGGGGTGCAAGGATATTGTTGAGAAATCGGGAGGTGGACTTGTTGCCCGATCAGGAGATATTGATGACTTTTTTAGTAAATGCCTTGAACTGTTTGGTAATTCTGTTCGATGCCGGGAACTTAAAGCTCACGGTCTGGCTTTTGCAGAGACAAAGTCATGGTCTACTATAAACAGTGTCGTGATTGATCGCTACCAGAAGATGGTTAACTGTGAATGTGGAAGTATGGCATGATGCAGAAAAAAAGCGCTGACCGTTTTTGTCAATAATGCTGATATGATATCATGAAGATAGGGTTTGTAGGTCTCGGAAAAATGGGGTTCAATATGGCTCAGCATCTTCTTGAATGCGGCCATGAGCTGGTTCTCTTCGATCTTTCGGTAGTCGCAGTAGCTTCTCTTGCCGCAAAAAAAGGTCTTCCCGCAGCCTCACTTCAGGAACTTGCCGGAATGCTCCAATCGCCCCGTTGTATATGGCTGATGGTCCCTGCCGGGGATCCGGTTGATACGACGCTTGACACTCTTATACCACTGCTTCAGCCGGGAGATATCATTATTGATGGGGGTAATTCTCATTATACTGATTCAGTGAAAAGGGCTGCACGCCTCAATGACAAGGGTATCCATTTTCTTGATACAGGCACAAGCGGAGGTCTGGAAGGGGCCCGGCAAGGTGCCTGCATGATGGTAGGTGGTGACAGAAGTGCTTATGATCTTGTCGAACCCTTACTGAAGGATATGTGTGTAGAAAACGGCTACGGTTATATGGGGAGGTCAGGTTCCGGCCATTTCGCTAAAATGGTGCATAACGGCGTTGAATATGGGATGATGCAGGCCATCGGCGAAGGATTTGATCTGCTTGACTCCAGTGGGTTTGATTTTAACCTTGAAGAGGTCTCACGGGTGTGGGCAAATGGTTCAGTCATTCGGGGCTGGTTGATGGATCTCGTGGTTCGTGCATTTCATAAAGATCCCGAGCTAAGTTATCTAAGCGGACGTATTGCAGATTCAGGAGAAGGTCGCTGGACGGTTGAGGCCGCCCTTGAGCATGAGGTATCGATCCCAGTGATTGCAGCCTCTCTTTTCAATCGTTATCGGTCACGGTCCGAAGATAATTTATCCGACAGGGTTGTTGCAGCATTGCGTTATGAGTTCGGGGGACATCCCTTCAGCGAAAAACCATAACCGGGGCTAACAATGCAGGCAAAAACTGATAATTTTACTGCCGTTATTTTTGGTGCCAACAGCGACCTTGCCGCCCGTAAACTTTATCCCTCGCTTTATGAGCTTGCTCAGTGGGGGCATTTGCCTGTTCAATATCGCATTATCGGTGTCGGACGTTCCGCTCTTTCCCATGAGGATTTTCGCTCTCTGGTTCATGAAAAACTCGTAACCTTTTCTCCAGGTATTGTTCTTGATGAATCGCCTTTTCATGCATTCTGTTCCAGACTATTTTATGTAAGGCTGGATTTTAAGGACGGTGACGGCTATCAGGATCTTTACAATGAGGTTATGGCTGTTTCCCGTGAGACAGCTCTTTACGAGCATATTCTATATTATCTGGCTACGCCGCCTGATCTTGCGCCGGTTATTATCAGAAATCTTGCTCATGCAGGGCTTGGAGGGAATAAAGAGTCCTGTGGTGGGTGGAGGAAAATCATTGTTGAGAAACCCTATGGCCGAGACCTGCAGACAGCGCGTCAGCTGAATGTTGTCATCGGTGAGGTGTTCGGGGAAGATCAGATTTTTCGCATTGATCACTATCTTGGCAAGGAACCGGTGCAGAATATCATGGTTTTCAGGTTTTCCAACGGAATTTTCGAACCGTTATGGACCCGCAATTACATTGCTAATGTTGAAATTATCATAGCAGAGGATTTTGGTATCCGTGACCGGGGAGCCTTCTATGAAGAGGCCGGTCTGCTTCGCGATATAGTGCAGAATCATGCTCTTCAACTTCTTGCTGCTGTAGCCATGGAGCCGCCGGTTGATCTTTCTGCAGATTCAGTTCGCGATGAAAAAGCCAAGGTTCTCCGTTCTATCCGCCCGTTTACAGCCGACACAGCCGGAGAGTCAGTGATTCTTGGCCAGTATGAAGGATATCGCTCTGAAAAAAATGTTGCTCCGGATTCAAAGGTTGAAACCTTTGCTGCACTGAAATTTCATGTCGATAACTGGAGATGGAAAGATGTGCCGTTTTATGTAAAGGCCGGTAAAAACCTTGCTGAAACTCTGACCAAGATTGTTATTACCTTCAAGTGCCCTCCCCAGAACTATTTTGGCCCTGCTGAAAGCTGCAGTTATACAGCCAATCAGGTTATTTTCAGTATTCAGCCAGAGGAGACCATCGCATTGAGGTTCGGGGCGAAACGTCCAGGCGAAGCGATTATTACTGATCCCGTTTACATGAAGTTCGATTATAAAACATCCTTCTCAGAAGCAGGCATGACGCCATATCATCGACTGTTGCTTGACGCGATTGCCGGAGAGCAGATGAACTTTATTCGTCAGGATAGCGTCGAATACTCATGGGCGATTATTGATTCCATAAGGGAGGCTGTTAATGGGAGTTCGCCAGAGCTCTATCCAATCCACTCCCATGGGCCGGAGTCGGCTGTCAGGATTTACAGCTGAGCGGTAAACCAGTATGTTTTACCGTTTACAGGCACAACAAGGCTTGCCGGTACTCTGATCTCTTTTTCAAGAAAGATTTTCTCTGCAAGCGCTGCCTTCTCTTTCCCCAGGGTAAAAAACAGCACGTTCCGTGCATGGTTGATGATCGGCAGAGTCAGGGTAAGCCGCTTTCCCGGTGGCTTAGCCAGAGGCTCGTTGACAGCAACGACCCATTGCTCTTCTACCTGAAGTGCCCCCTTGTTGTCAGCAAACAATGATGCGGTATGTCCGTCTTCTCCGAGCCCGAGGATCACAAGGTCAAACATCGGAAACTCCTCTCCTGAGAAAGAGCCATCGGCCATAAAAAAATTACGGATGCTTTCTTCATATCGTCTTGCCGCCTCTTTTTCATCTTTCTGCTCTGCGGGCATTCTGAAAATATGGTTTTCAGCAATGGATATTTCTGAAAGCAGGGTCTCCCTGGCCATCCGGTAATTACTCTCTTGATTATCGAACGAGACGCATCGTTCATCCCCCCAGAAAAGCCATGTCTTTTCCCAGGGCATACATGTTATGTTCCCTTTTCTGATAGCTCCGTCCGGCAAGGGGAATTGAAGCTGATAGTGCTCCATAGTATTCGCATCAACACCTCGCGCAAGTTGCCGATAAAGTGATCTGGGCGAGTTCCCGCCTGCAAGCACAAGAGAGAATCGTCCATGCTCCTTAACGGCCCGATATGCTTCTGAAATAATGAGTGCTGCAGCGTGTTCCGTTATCTCAGTTTCAGTGCCTTTATAGAGGAACTTTTGTGCAGCAGTGTTCATCTCCTGTTTCCGTTATGTTCTTCTGATTTCTGTGCTTTGCTACTTCTGTAATGCCCTTTTCTATCACTTTCCTCCTAAGCGCTTCAATGCTTCCCGAGCATTTGCATTCCCCTGATTAGCGGAAAGGCGATACCATTTGAGAGCTTCTGCATAGTCCACAGGAACACTTTCGCCATGTTCGTACATTATCCCGAGATAATTTTGGGCGTTGGCATTTCCCTGAGCAGCGGCAAGTCGAAACCATTTGAACGCTTTGGGAAAGTCCGCACGAACACCATAACCGTTATAGTACATAAACCCGAGATTGTTCTGGGCGTTGGTATCCCCCTGATCAACCGCCAAGCGAAACCATTTGAGTGCTTCTGCATAGTCTTGAGTGACTCCTCTGCCAAAATAGTACATAACCCCGAGATGGGACTGGGCGTTGGCATCCCCCTCTTCAACGGCCAGTCGAAACCATTTGAGCGCTTCGGCATTGTCTTGAGTGAAGCCAGAACCAGTTCCATACGCTTCACCAAGTTTGTTCTGAGCCTTTGCATCATTTTTTTTATCAGCAGTTTGCCATTGCTGAATCTCTTGTTGGTTTGCTGCTTTGACTTGTCCAAATAACAGTGTCAAGCATAAAACACACAGAAGTATTTTTTCGAGCATAATTCGCCTATTATCAGCTAAAAGCGTGGGGTGAGGGGGGGGATGTTAGCAAGGAGTTTCTCTCTGTGGTCATTATCCAGTTTCATACCATAAAATAAACAAAGAAATTATAAAACACGAAAGCCCAGCTTTTCAGTGCTGGGCTTTCGTTCATCGTGGTTCCTTCTTGCCCGGTTTTAGCGGCGGGTGGCGGCGTTTGGTTTAATCTAGTGTACTTAAATGGCAAGTTATTCAATCATTGAGTAGGTTGCAGCTTCTAACTCGTCTGAAGTGAATTGATACCCCTTTCGATTGATATAGGCTATCTTTGTTTCCGGGTCTTCCTTCTTTATCACAGCGGTCTTAAAAGCATCATCTTTTTTCATCCTTTCGAGGAATGCCTCGGCTAGTTCCTTTGACATGGGTTGCTCCTTGTGTGTGTTGGGGGATGTGTGTCAACGAATCTCATGGGTGAAATTTCGTCTGCAGTAATATAATAAACCTATCTTTTCAACGTAAATATAAAGCGAAAGTTTCTCGTTTTTTTGTAGTTACCGTTCATGCCATTTTTTTGTGTTAATGCAATTGTTGGAGGTAACACAAACGAAAGAGCTTGTTGCGCGCATTCGCTTGCTGATGTTTAATGGGGTGATGGAGTTTTTGAATTGGCCGAGATTTCTCGCTTATCCGCTCATTACGGTGATTTCTGGATGAGTGATCAGGGAGGTGTTTTCCCTCGGTAGAACATTCAGGTTAGGGTCCGCAAATCGTGCTCTTTTTATTTGAAGTTTTATTTGGTTATTTTACGCCATAAAGGTTGCGTCGGTAATGCTGTTTATTTGAACACTGAATATCTTGCTGATGCAACAGCCGGTATAATTGTTTAAAGTCCCCCTATGAACAAAAAACCGCACAGCAATAACTCTCCAACTCTGTCAGAGTTACGCACTTTGGCCGAAGAGCGCCTGAAGGAAAAACAGCTCAGCACTGCCGACTGCCAACTGCCGACTAATTCGTCCTCACCCGATGAGATGCTCAGGCTTATCCATGAGCTCGAGTTACACCAAATGGAGCTTGCAATGCAGCAGGATGAACTTGCTCAAACCAGGATTGAACTGGAGGGTAGTCTCACTTTGTACACTGATCTTTACGACTTTGCACCAACAGGGTATGTGACTTTGGGCAGGGAGAGTACGATTCATCAGGCCAACCTGACAGCCACCAAACTGCTTGGCGTTGACCGCTCCCGATTACTGGGCATGCGGTTTAAAAAACTTGTTCTTTCAGAAGACCATCAAGTACTTGATGCATTGCTTGAGAAAGTGTTCACAAAGAGAGTCCCGGGAACTTGCGAGGTAAAGCTTTCGGCAGACGCGGCTCCACAATCGAAAACTCCAGAGACCCACTTTGGTCACATAGTTCGCCTTGATGCCGCAATGAGTGATACTGATTATGGCTGCCGGATTATACTCTCAGACATTACTGAGCAAAAAAAGGCTGAAAATGAACTGCACAGGCTGACCTGCATACTCCAGGCCACCACACTTTGCAATCAGGCACTGATTCACAGCACTGATGAAATGGAATTGGTTCAAAAGATTTGCAATATCGTTGTAGATATTGGTGGCTATCGGATGGCGTGGATTGGTTATACCGAACACGACAAGGAAAAAAGAGTACGCCCGATAGCGCAATCAGGTTTTGATGAAGGTTACCTTGAAACAGTTACCATATCATGGGATGATACAGAATTTGGACGAGGCACTGCAGGAACAGCAATCCACACTGGTAAGCCAGTAACCTCGATTGATATCATCCATGACCCGATGATGAAGCCATGGCGAAGCGAGGCGATCAAGCACGGTTATGCCTCCTGTCTAAGCTTACCCTTGAAAGCCGGTCATGAGGTATTTGGTGTATTAACGATCTATTCTTCCCATCCTAGTGCTTTTAATGCAGAGGAAACAAATCGGCACACCTCGCTGGCTGACAATCTGGCTTTTGGCATCACGATGTTGCGAAACCGTGAGGCAAAACAACGTTCAGATGATGAGCTGAAGCAGAGTGAAGAGCAGTTCAGGAAGATGTTTGAGGAGCATTCTGCAATAAAATTAGTTATTGACTCGGATACCGGTAGTATTGTCAATGCCAACAAAGCTGCCGCTGATTTCTATGGGTGGTCAATTGAAGAACTCTGCACGATGCGCGTTCATGACATCAATACTCTCTCGTCTGAAGAGGTTCGCGATGTTATTGAGCAAATAAGATTGAGAGAGAAAAAACGGTGTTTATTTCAACACCGCAGGGCAGATGGCTCTCTTCGTGATATTGTGGCGTTCACCAATGTAATTAAGATCGGAGGAAAAGACCTTGTTTTTGCAATCATTCAAGACATCACCGAGCAGAAAGTTGCAGAACAAAAGATAGAGAGTTATGTAAAACTGTTGGAAAACGCAATGCAGAGCACGCTTCAGGCGGTTGCAAATGTCGTGGAAGCCCATGATCCCTACACCGCAGGTCATGAGTGGCGCGTTGGCATGATTTCGGGGGATATAGCTCGGGAAATGGGGTGGAGCGAAGAGAAGAGCAAGACTCTGCACCTTATTGGATTGGTGCACGACATCGGCAAAATGAGCATACCGTCCGAGATACTTTCCAAGCCGGGCCGATTGTCAGCAATTGAGTTTGAACTCATCAAGACTCATGCGGAAAAAGGTTATCAAATCCTCAAGGATGTCCAGTTTACTCTGCCGATTGCAGAAATCATTCGGGAGCACCACGAGCGTATGGATGGCAGCGGCTATCCGCAGGGCCTGAAAGGAGAAGAGATACTTCTTGAATCGCGCATACTTGCCGTTGCCGACGTGCTTGAAGCCATAGCCTCACATCGCCCTTACCGGGCCTCATTAGGGATCGAAGCAGCCCTTAATGATATTGAGAGCCAACGTGGCAGCTTATTCGACTCTGAAGTAGTTGATGCCCTGCTCCGCCTGTTTCGCGAAAAAGGCTATCAGCTCCCTGCCTGATGCTAACTAGCCGGAACAGAGTGGCAACCTCCTGAAGCCGTCAGCAGGGCTTTAGCGCGTTAGCGACAATATTCAAAAGCCCTGAACGATTCAGGTTTTGAAATAATTACCCAATCACCACAAGCGGATCCATCCCCGTCTCACCCCCAGGCGGCACCTCACGGTGACCCCAATGCTCAGGCCACATCCGGTCATGGCCCTCTTCCCGAGTCTGCGAAATAACCCCAATATTTCAAACGGTATGATTTTGAGGAAAGCTTCTTTCGAAAATAAGACGGTTTGATTTCTGCGTAGTAGTTGGGTAACTTGCATTGTTCCCATCCAAGCATAGAACGACAGAAAGTTTACATGTATGTAATTTCATCTGACCCTCAATGAGAAAGTATATGAAAACCACTTCTCGAAATCGCTTCATATTGATCGCCTCCACCAGCTATCTGGTATTTGCCTTATTCTGGATTTTTCTATCAGACCAGTTTCTGACGATCTCCGCCGATATCAAATCAATGGTCTGGCTCTCAACAGCTAAAGGGGTGTTTTTTGTTATCTCCACTACAGTAATGTTAATCGTCGCATTGCATACCGTCCCTCCGCAGAACGCCTCATCAACTGAAACCTTGCTTGATAAGCTCGCCACAGGGCTCACACCCTCTCTGGCGAAGTATCTTTTTGCTTTCATAATCTCCCTGTCCATGCTTCTTGTGCGCGGTGGTATCGCTCTTTCATTCGAAGCGCGCCCACTCATGATTCTCTTTATATTTCCGATTATTCTCAGTGCTTATATAGGCGGTCTCTGGCCTGGTCTTCTATCAACAGCAACGGTCGCACTCGGCCTGTTTTTTTTTATGATGCCGCCACTCCATAGCTCTTCCAATACGAATATATTTGACCGGATTCAACTCGGCATACTCGTGGCCAACGGTTTCGCTGTCAGTCTGCTCAGCGAAATGTTTAAGCGGTCATATGCAAAAGCTGAAACCAACCGCCGTTTACTCAATACCGTTGTAACAGGTACCACAGACGCAATATTCATCAAAGACAGAGAGGGGCGCTATGTTCTCTTAAATAAAGCAGCAGAAGGATTTATTGGAAAAAAGGTCGACGAAATTATCGGCTATGACGATAACGCTCTCTTTTCAGAGCCAACAGCAAGAACGCTGATGGCGGAAGATCGATCAATCATGGAGACAGGAAAGATAATGACCTCCGAAATACAGGCTGCCAACAGTGCTGGCAGGGTCATAGATTTTTCGCAAATCAAAGGAGCGATAATCGATAAGCAGGGAAGGTGTATCGGTATGTTCGGTATTTCGCGAGACATTAGCGAACGCAAATTGGCAGAAGAGAATCTCCGGGCCGCCAAAACCATGTTTGAAGCAGCTCTTGCAAATATGAGCGATGCCGTCTTTATCTCTGATACCACAGGAAAATTCACTCACTTTAATGATGCTTTTGTAACATTTCACAAATTCAGGAACAAAGAGGAGTGTGCCAAGACGTTTGATGAGTACCCGAAGTTTATCGACGTATACTTGATCACGGGGGAACTTGTTCCCGTGGAAAATTGGGCTGTACCGAGTGCTCTGCGAGGCGAAATCGGTACAGGAGTCGAATTCAGACTGCTCCGAAAGGATACTGGTCAAACATGGTTTGGAAGCTACAATTATGCACCCATACACAACCAGGAAGGCTGTATCGTCGGCTCAGTAGTCACCGCTCGAGACATTAGCGAAAGCAAAGCTGCAGAAGAAAAGATAACGGGTTATATAATACAGTTGGAAAAAGCAATGCGTAGCACGCTTCAGGCGGTAGCAAATGTTGTGGAAGCACATGATCCCTACACCGCAGGTCATGAGTGGCGCGTTGGTATCATCGCAGCGGACCTGGCACGGGAAATGGGGTGGAGCGAAGAGAAGTGCGACACTCTGCACCTCATCGGATTGGTGCACGACATCGGCAAAATGAGCGTACCTGCCGAGATACTTTCCAAACCGGGCCGATTGTCAGCAATCGAGTTTGAGCTCGTCAAAACTCATGCTGAGCAAGGTTATCAAATCCTCAAGGATGTCGAGTTTCCTCTGCCGATTGCACGAATCATCCGGGAGCACCACGAGCGTATGGACGGAAGCGGCTATCCACAGGGCCTGAAAGGAGATGAGATACTTATTGAAGCTCGCATCCTTGCCGTAGCCGATGTGCTGGAAGCCATGGCCTCACATCGTCCTTACAGGCCATCATTAGGCCTCGAAGAAGCCATTAGTGAAATTGAGAGTCATCGGGTGCAGCACTTCGACCCGGAAGTAGTTGATGCCCTGCTCCGCCTGTTTCGCGAAAAAGGCTATCAGCTCCCGGCCTGATGCTAGTCAGCAGGGCTTTAGGGTGTTAGCGCTGATGATGTTACGCTCCATAACTCTGCATCGATTCGAGCGTCTTTTTGGCCGTTCTGTATACCCCACACAACAGTATTGGAACTAAAATTCTGTTCGTTCGGGCACATAATACTATGGTGAGCGGGACAAAGGAGGCGAAAATAGGGTTTGACATCAAATGTTCCCGAAATGCCGCTACTCCTCACAATCTTCAGGGCACCTCTATTTACTCGCTGAGAGTAAGAGATGGAAGGCAAACTTTACCTGCAGGCTGAAAAAAGCTATCCTCTTAAGACAGCTTTAGTTTTGTTGGGGTTCAGGAATCACCCCAACAAAACAAACGATCAAATCATTTTCGTTATGAGATTAAAACACTCTTAATATAGTGCACAGAAGTAGCGGCTTGATACAACGAGAGGAAATAAAAAAAGCCAAATCTTGCACGCCACCTCCCGGGAATTGCCCTCTTCCAGAGTCTTCGAAATAACCCCAATATTTCAAACGGTATGATTTTAATGACAGCTTCCTTCGAAACCGAGACGGCTTGATTTCTGCGTGGTAGTTGGGTAACTTGGATTGTCATGTTATGATTTCGATTTGTTTTTTTTGAAGGCTATGTTTATCTGAGGACAACCGTGTAAATGAAAAGGGAGAAGAGTTATGGCCGCTTTTGATTTTGGGGATAAATTTGATCCGCAGCTGTTCGATCAACAGCTCAATGCATCAGTAACCGTTAATGCTCAAGACTATGTAAGGCAGGGTTGGGAGATGTTCAAAGAGCATATCGGGGAGTTTGTCGGATTTACGCTCATTATTTTTGTCGGGTCTGTATTAAGTTCCTCCCTGCATGCTCCGGGCTCCTTGATTTTCTCCGCAATTGCCGCATCCTTCTATGCTGGATACAGCATTATCACTTTTATGTTATTAAGGGGAAAGCCCTTTCAATTCGGAGATTTTTTCAGGGGCTTCAATTATTTCCTTCCTCTTTTTCTTGCCACTCTTGCTGGTGGTATCCTGGTAAGCATAGGACTTGTGCTCCTCATTTTTCCTGGTATTTATCTTGCCGTGGGATATATGTTTGCCACTTTTCTCGTCATTGATTACCGGATGGATTTTTGGTCTGCTATGGAGATCAGCCGTAAAATCATTACCAGGCATTGGTTCTCATTTTTTGGTTTTGCATTGGTACTTTGTGCACTCAACTTTATTGGTCTGCTGATGCTTGGTGTAGGGCTTCTGGTAACTCTGCCTGTTTCGGCCTGTGCAGCGGCAATTGCGTACAAGGAGATTATAGGTCTCCATTCGATGGAGTGGTAGTTGTTATAAACCCAGTTATCTACAAGAAATTTGAAAGGAGAATTGGAGATGAAAAGCAAGCTGCTTTTTATTTGGCTGCTTTTTTTTGTTGCATGGTATGCTCCATCTCCTGCCGGTTATGCAGAGGGGAGTCAGGTGGTTGTATCAGCGACAGGAAGAGTGTTGGTCAAGCCGGATATGGCGGAGTTCGATGTGGTTGTCAAATCGGATGCAAACACTGCGGAAACTGCTGTTTCCGAGACTGCCGAAAAGTACCGTGCCGTTCAGAGCCAGCTAAGAACTGCTGGAATTTCACAAGAGGATGCTCTTACGGCAAGTTTTATAGTTTCACCTCGATGGGAGTGGAATCCAACTTTGGGTAAAAGTGTCCTGAAAGGGTACTCTGCCCGTCATGTTATTTTGGTCAAAGTGCGTAAACTTGAGCGTATCGGCCAGGCAATTGATGCTGTCGCTCGTGGTGGGGGTGATGAAGTACAGAACGTCAATTTTTCATCAAGCAGGTATGACTCGCTTCGCCAGGATGCACTTGCAGAAGCCGTAGAGAATGCTCGTCGGGATGCCGGTATTATGGCACGGGCAGCAGGCGGTCACATTGGGTACTTAATCGAGGTGAGTGTCAATGAACCTTCCATCAGAGTTCGCCCTCGTTTGGCCGGGGTTGCCATGAAGGCAGCGCCCTTGTCAGCACCTACTGAAATAGCTCCGGCTGATCAGGATATTTCTGTCACTATTAATTCCCGGTGGCGGTTTATAGCTTCTTTTTCCAAATAACTAAAGAGTTTTCGCTGGAAAATATTTCCCGGATAACTCTTTTCTGTAAAAGCTCCTGTGCTTTTTTTTAACCAGAAAACGCGTATTCCGAAAAGCCTGCAGGTGCTTACGGAACTCTGACAGATTTGAAGGTGACCGAAAAAAATACTATCCTTCCTGAGTATTTTTATCTGCGCATTTTGGCTTTAGAGTAGTCCGGATTCAAGAGGGACTTTCTTTTCTCTAGAAGGTATTTCCGATTCTCTCTGTTGTCATTCAGAGGCCGGACGAAGCTTTTATTATTGTTAAAATTTAGGAGTTTCGGCTTTTGACTATGCCGGAATCCCTTTTATTTTTTTGCTTATACCGGTTTTCCTAGTTGGGGAAACGGGTTTAATACCGTGAGAGGCTGCTTATGATGCGATTGATTTCCATGCTTTTTATCATGATGATGATAGTATTTCCCTCTGAAGGACGTTCCCTGAGTTTTGAAAACAATGCTTTTCGAAATACACTTTCTGTACTCTCCCAATCTCCGGAACTCAAAAATAAAATAGACCCTTTGGTGCTCAGTAAGGCACTTTCCGGTTATTATTCCCTTAAAGAACAGGGGAAGGTCAATCGTGATGGAATACTTACCGTCATTGATTTCAACCGTCCTTCAATTGATGAACGACTTTTTGTCATTGACATCAACCAGAGTCGATTGCTTTATTCAGGGCTTGTTGCACATGGAAGTGGCAGCGGTGATAATTATGCGCAAAGTTTTTCCAACGCTCAAGGTTCTCATCAGAGCAGCCTCGGATTTTATACAACCGGTGATACCTATGACGGCAAAAACGGCTATTCTCTTAAGCTTCTAGGTATGGAGCGGGGGATTAACGACCATGCTGAAGCAAGAAGCATCGTCATTCATGGGGCTAGTTATGTTTCCTATGATTATATCAGGCAGCATGGGCGCCTTGGCAGAAGTCAGGGGTGTCCCGCCCTCTCTTTTGACAGTTTTCAGCAGGTTATTAATCTTATTAAAGGTGGGAGCTGTCTCTTTATCTATCATGGAGGCAGCGGTTATGCAATCAAGTCAACACTGCTCAATCATGATCTTGTCTTTCTCCATAAGTTAAGGCCGCATCGTAGTATTAACGCATACCAAAACGTATGATCGGTATTTTTCTTTTCTGGCTTGCTTTCAGTCCAGTGCAGCCTGCTCCAGAAAGCCCCACTGTTACTCCTCAGGTGCACCTGCAGCACCAGAAAGAGAATCCTCTTTTCCCTCAAAAGAGCCTTCCTGGCAATAGTATAGCAGAGTATATCCGACGGCACCTTCTTCAGAAGGCCTCTGCAGGTACTCCAGAATCTTTACCACTCAGCAGCCATCTTGCCCGCTTCTATTCGACAAGAAGTTTCCAGCCAGTATGGACAAAGCCGCTGATGGTTTCAGAGCTTATCACTGCAATTGATGGAGCTTTTGACGACGGCCTTGATCCTGCAGATTACCATATCAGTCAAATCAAGGAGTTTCACAGCAACCCTCCGGTTACTCCCGAAATGCAGGCAAAGTATGATCTGTTCCTGACGGATGCTTTTTTTACTTTGGCAAGTCATCTTCATTACGGTAAAGTTGATCCCCACAGTCTTGATCCGGATTGGAATATCAATACTGCAGTCAGTCGCAGCGCCCTTGAGTACAGACTTCACAATGCCATTGCAACTGAACGGATAGCACTGGTATTAAAAGAGCTTCGGCCACAATACTCCAGATATAACCAGCTCAGAACATGGCTTGCAAAGTATCGGGCAATTGCCAAAGAAGGCGGTTGGCCGGCATTGTCGCAAGGGCAGATTCTGAAAGAGGGTGTCAGAGATAACAGGGTGATCAAGCTGCGTAAACGTCTAGCAGCTTCGGGTGATCTAGCAGTGTTGAAAACCGATACTTCAAAGGTCTTCAACAGGGAGCTGGCAGATGCAGTCAAACGGTTTCAGAAACGTAACGGTATGGAACCCGACGGAGTTGTAGGGCCATCCACCGTAAAGGTTATGAATATTCCGGTTGAAAGCCGTATTGACCAGATTCGCATCAATCTCGAACGCTGCCGGTGGTTTTTAAGCGACATCGCCCCGACGTATATCATGGTTAATATTCCGGATTTTTCCCTTAATTATGTAGAAAACGGCCGTAACCGTTGGCTGACAAAGGTTGTGGTCGGTCAACCTTCCCGTAAAACTCCGGTGTTTAAAGCCGAGATGCAGTATATAATATTTAATCCCCAATGGGTTATTCCTCCGACCATTCTTGATCAAGATGCCCTTCCCGGTATTCGCAAAAGCCTCTCCTATCTCAGCCGCAGAAAGTTGAATGTTATTGACCGGAATGGCACTCTTGTCGATCCTGCATCGGTTAAATGGTCACAGTATACAGGCACAAACTTTCCCTATCGCCTACAGCAGTCCTCCGGAGACCAGGGGTCACTCGGGAGGATCAAGTTCCTGCTCCCAAACAAGCATATTGTCTATCTGCATGATACGCCACACAAGGAGCTGTTTAAAAAGAGCTCCAGGCCCTTCAGCTCTGGATGTATCAGAGTGGAAAATCCGCTCGAACTTGCAGGACTTGTGCTTCAGGATAGTGTAAAGTGGAGCAGTGAGCTTATCAGGGCAGCTGTTGATACCAAAAAAACCAGGACGGTTCCTCTTCCGAAACGGATTCCTGTTTTTATTCTTTATTTTACATCAGTTGCTGAAGGTGACGATATCCTTTTCTTTGATGATGTGTATGAAAGGGATATTGCTGTGTTAGATGCTCTTAACAAACCGCCAGCAGCAAACTAAGCCGAAAGCTTATGTCATTTTCTGTAGTTATCAATATTAAAAGGGAGATTGAAACTTCCGGCACTCCCGACAAAGTGTTCGGGCTTCTTGCCAATGTTAACTATTCCGCCTCACATTTTCCGAAAGTTGATAAGCTTGTTGATCTCGGCGACAACACCTTTCGCTGGGAGATGCAAAAAATAAGTATTGCCAGCTATACCCTCCAGCAAACCATATATGCATCACGGTATACAGCTGATGCGGCAGCCCGAAAGATTACCTGGACACCAGTTCAGGGAGTTGGCAATGCTATTGTTGAGGGAGAGTGGGTCATTACCCCTAAAGAGGGTGGAACAAAGGTGGTTCTCAGTACAAAAGGCGATATGACAGTCGATTTTCCTTATTTTCTGGAGTTCATCATCTCCCCGCTTGTTGTCATGGAATTCACCTCCATGATCGATCGCTACCTCCTCAACCTGCAGGAAAGTTTCAGCACGCTCTGATTGTAGAAACCGCTTGCTCCCTTCAGAATGAGCATTCGCTTTTAAATTCATTATGCAGCATAGAGAAACAATCGCAGTTTTTCTCATCGGTCAAGACCTTCCGTCTGAGGACTCATGATGAAAAACGATTACAACCACGTTATAAAAATATTTACCGCCAGTTGTCTATTTTTCCTGCAGGCAATTTTCTTGTTCTCATTGGTAAAAAACTTCTTCCCGCGACGTTCGATTCGTGCTTTAGATGTTTGGAATATATTCTCATAGTTGAATGAAAATTCTTGAATATACCGGCCTTGATGTCTCCAGTGTCAAGGCAGGCTATCGTAAGGTAACCGATGCCATTGCTCGCAATGATTTTCGGGCGGCACAGGTTAAAAAGCTTGTCAACCTCACTCATGGCAAGTTCTATCGTGCAAAGCTTGATGATGCCGATCGGCTTCTCTTTACACTGGTTCGCCATGGCGATGAAGTGTGCGCGTTGATGCTTGAGGTTATTGCCAGCCATAATTACGACAAGTCGCGCTTTTTGCGGGGTGCAGTGATCGACGAATCTAAAATTCCCACTGTTGACTTCAGCGAAGCTGTTCAAGAAGCTGAGCATTTACGTTATCTGCATCCAGAGCATATCGAGATTCACCTGCTCGACAAGCCTATCTCTTTTGATGATACGCAGGAAATGATCTATCGGCAGCACCCACCCCTGATTATTGTCGGCAGTGCTGGCAGCGGCAAGACTGCCTTGATTCTTGAAAAGCTTAAACATGCCGAAGGCGAGGTGCTCTACGTTACTCATTCGGTCTATCTGGCACAGAATGCACGAAACCTCTACTACGCTCACGGGTTTGAGCACGCAGGGCAGGAAGCGCAGTTTCTCTCCTACTCTGAGTTTGTGGAATCGATTCGTATTCCTGCTGGTCGAGAAGCCACTTGGCGCGATTTTTCAAGGTGGTTTTCGAGAATGCAGAACACCTTTAAAGGTATTGACGCGCATCAGGCATTCGAGGAGATCCGCGGAGTAATTACTGCCGGTGATGTGGGGATTCTCAGCCGCGAGGAGTACGCACTGCTTGGTATTCGTCAATCAATCTTTGGCGAAAATCAGCGAGAGAAGCTTTATGAGCTTTTCGAGAAATATCGTCAGTGGCTTGCTGAAGAGGGGTTGTTTGACTTGAATATTGTTGTTCATGACTGTGTGGCGACACCCCGATACGATTTTGTTGTTATTGACGAGGTACAGGATCTCACCATTGCACAGCTTTCTCTTGTGCTTAAAACGCTTAAAAAGAAAGGAAACTTCCTGCTCTGTGGCGATTCAAACCAGATTGTTCAACCTAACTTCTTTTCCTGGAGTCAGGTAAAAACTCTCTTCTGGAATGACCCGAACCTTGCCGGAAAGCAGCAGATGAGTGTGCTTACTGCTAATTTTCGCAACGGAACGGAAGCTACCCGTATTGCCAATCAATTGCTTAAAATCAAACAGCAGCGCTTTGGTTCTATTGACCGGGAGAGCAATTTTCTTGTACAGACAGTTGGAGGAGATGCAGGGAAGGTGGCACTTATGGCTGATAATGATTCTGCAAAACGTGAACTCGATAAAAAAACAAAACAATCAACCCGCTTTGCCGTGCTTGTCATGCGTGATGAAGACAAGCTTGAAGCGCGTAAATATTTTTCAACCCCCTTGTTGTTCTCGATACATGAAGCCAAGGGGCTGGAATATGAAAATATTGTGCTTTACCGGTTTGTTTCCGGCCATCGAAGCGAGTTTAACGAAATCGTTGACGGTGTTGGCAAAGATGATCTTGCTGTTGAAAATCTTGATTATCGTCGGGCAAAAGACAAGAGCGACAAGTCCCTTGAAGTCTACAAGTTTTTTGTCAATGCGATCTATGTTGCACTGACCAGAGCGATCAAAAATCTTTATATCATTGAATCCGATACGGGGCACCGGCTCTTCAGCCTGCTTGACCTGGAAGTAGATGGTAAAGTAAATGTCGAAGCAGCGCAATCATCGCTTGAGGATTGGCAGAAAGAGGCCAGAAAGCTTGAAATGCAGGGTAAACAGGAGCAGGCAGAGTCTATTCGCCGGACTATTCTCAAACAATCCCCGCCACCCTGGCCGGTTTTTGATGAAGTCCATGTACGGGAGGCGCTCCTTAAAGTATTCCGAGAAAAGGTCCCTGGCAATAAACACAAACATCAGCTTTACGAATATGCCGCCTATCATGATGAGCCTTTTCTGGCTGAACGGCTCATTAAGGATGCGCAATTTGAGTCTAAAAAAAGTTTCAATGAACAGCTTGAAACACTTGGCAGGAAAAGTTATCTGCCCTACTTCAGCCAGCAGACCAGGAGCATTTTAAAGCAATGTGATCAGTATGGTATTGATCACCGGCTTCCCATGAACCAGACACCGCTGATGGCTGCGGCTACTGCCGGCAACATTCCTTTGACGGAAGCGCTGCTTGAACGGGGTGCAGACAGGGAGAAAGCCGACCAGTATGGATTCAATGCCCTGCATTGGGCAATGTGTAAAGCATTCCGTAATCGTGAATATGCCCGTAAAAACTTTGCGGTGCTTTATGAACTGCTTGCTCCACCTTGTGTTGACGTCAATACCGGTGATCGTCTTGTGCGCCTTGATCGCCATCTTTCCGAGTACTTTCTTTTTCAGACACTTTGGGTACTTTTTAAATCCCGTTTCACCCATCGGCTGCGGAACCTTTACGGAGCTTTTGATACAAAGGTAATTCTTGAAGCATGGGAACATATGCCAGCCAATGTTGTTTATCCTGAACGCAACCGTCGGCAGTATCTCTCAGGAGTTCTTTCACGCAACGAAGTTGAGCGCGACTATGCATACAACCGGGCGTTGTTTGTGCGCATAAAACAAGGGTGGTATCAATTCAATCCGAAACTTTCAGTACGATCCATTGACTCCGAAAACAAACAGGGATGGATTTCCGTGTATCAGGCCTTGAATCTTTCACTGATTTATGAGTTCTCGGATGAGCAGATTTTTTTGCAGGTTGAAAAATACTTTACGATGGCCGGAATGCCGACACCAGCCTCTCCGGTTTCCGCCGAACAGGCTCTGGCCCGCATGAAAGAATATCAAATAAGGCGTTCTCCGCACTGGGAATTGGTGAAAAAGATAGGTAGTGAACGTAATGCACAATCATTGAAGGAGCTCCAAAAGAGCAAACGTCTACAGGCAGAAAAGAAAAAACGTCTTGAAGAAGAAATACGTCTTCAGAAAGAGGCGATAAGGATGCTTAAAGAACAGCAGGAACGCGACAGGGATCAATTATCATTACTGCTTTAGTTGCCTCACAGCTAAAATTCACAGGCGATTCAACCCGGTTAATCACGGTTATTATGAAAGACTTTCTGCACAGGAATCCAGATATCGGTTCAAACAAAACAACTCCTCCCGAACCACTCAAACCCGGCATTTTTCAATCTTCACCTGCAGTTGCATATGGAGCAATGGCTCTAGGTGCCCTGGCCATAGGAGCACTCGCAATAGGAACTCTGGCCATTGGAAAACTTGTTCTTGGCAAACTTTCTATCGGGCATGCTCATATCAAAAAACTCGAAATAGATGATCTTATTGTGCACAATAGGGAGACTATAGAACGTTCTTAAATAACACAGGAAGTCTGATAAAAGGCTATGCTTCCTGGTAACCACAAACGAAAGATCAACTGAGATGCGTTGAAAAAGCTACTGAAACTTGACGATATGAATGTCGTCCATAAATCCATTTTGCTTGATGAGTTGTTTACAAGGTATAAGCCATTGTTAGCAGCTGATTATGAAGCGTATAAAAATCATTGTTTGCGGGTTTTAAATTTTTGTCGCGTACTGGCAGGAGAAGGTGCGAATGCTGATAAAATTGCTCTTGCCACCTTCTTTCATGATATCGGAATATGGAGCGATAACACCTTTGACTACCTGATCCCTTCTCAATTGCTTGCCCGCAAATATCTGGAAGAAACAGGTCGTGTTGCCTGGATCGATGAAATAGATGCAATGATTGGCGAGCATCATAAGCTTCGGCGATATGAGGCCAATCCTTCATGGCTGGTTGAACCCTTCAGGAAAGCTGATTGGATAGATATGACTGGCGGATTGCTCAGATGTCGCTTGCCTGATGATTTTGTTACAGATGTCATTTATGCTTTCCCGAATGCCGGATTCCATAAAAAGCTTATTGCGCTTTCCCTGGATCGACTTAAAACGCATCCATTCAATCCATTACCGATGATGAAGCTGTAGCAGCTGGAAGCAACCTTTTATCCAAGGCAATTATGAACACAGTGCTTCGGATAAAAGGTGGTTCCTGACAGTCAGCCTCTTATTCGGGATCGTAGTTTAGTACCGGGGCAAGCCATTTTTCAGCTTCTTTGCTGTTCATCCCTTTTCGTCGGGCGTAATCCTCAACCTGATCCCTGCAGATTTTACCGAGTATAAAGTATTTTGCGGCTGGGTGAGCGAAGTAAAGGCCGCTGACCGAAGAAGCCGGGTGCATGGCAAAGGTTTCGGTCAGTGTAATGCCCGTGTTGGTTTCTGCGTTCAAAAGGGTGAACAGTTCTGCTTTTTCTGTATGGTCAGGGCAGGCTGGATAGCCCGAAGCCGGGCGGATGCCCTGATATTTTTCCGAAAGCAGTTCTTCACTTTTGAGATTCTCTACCGGAGCATAACCCCAGAGTTCACGGCGCACATGCTCATGGAGCATTTCTGCAAACGCTTCAGCCAGGCGGTCAGCAAGTGCCTGCGTCATGATACGATGATAATCGTCAAGCTCTCCGCTGAACTGTTTGAGCAGCTTTTCGATGCCGAGTCCGGCAGTGACGGCAAATCCTCCGATGTAGTCATTGAGTCCGCTCTCTTTCGATGCAATAAAATCAGCAAGAGCCAGATTCGGTTCACCTGCTTCTTTTTCCTGCTGCTGACGAAGGGTGTGCAGGGTCATGAGTACGGTATTACGGTTCTCATCTGCATAAACATCAATATCGTCTCCAGTACTGTTTGCAGGGAAGATACCTGCAACTCCTTTCAGGCCGAGCAACGTTTCTTTTTCGATCCTGTCGAGCAGTATGTTTGCATCATCAAACAATTTTTTTGCCTCTATGCCGTTTTCTGTATGGTCAAAAATTTGCGGATAATGTCCGTGAAGCTCCCAAGCCATGAAAAAGGGCGTCCAATCAATATATGGTCGCACTGCACCTACGGTTACGTTCTCAAGCAGGGTGATACCTGGTTTGAGGGGCTTGTAGACGGTAGTGTCATCCCACTGGAGCGAAGGATGGTTTCGGCGGGCTTCGATGAGCGGCAGGTACTTTTTGGATGTTGTGCGCGATGCATGGCTCTCTCTCAGTCCAGCCTGTTCTTTTTTTAGCTCCGCAATGTAACCAGGGCTGAGCGCAGGATTGAGCAGACTGTTGACCACAGGAACACTTCGTGATGCATCAAGCACCTGTACCACCACTCCTGAATAGACAGGAGCAATCTTGACTGCTGTATGTATTCTTGATGTCGTTGCTCCTCCAATCAGAAGCGGGATTTTCATGCCAAGTCGTTCCATTTCGCTTGCTACATAGACCATTTCATCAAGCGAAGGGGTAATGAGTCCGCTCAGTCCAATCAAATCAGCTTTTTCCCGTACTGCCGCTTCAAGGATCTTTTCGCACGGCATCATAACGCCGATATCAACGACATCATAATTATTGCAGGCAAGTACAACAGCGACAATATTTTTGCCGATATCGTGCACGTCACCTTTAACTGTCGCAAGCAGTACTTTTGCTTTAGCACTGGTATCCTTGTTCATCGCCTTTTCTGCTTCAATGAAAGGAAGAAGGTAGGCTACTGATCGTTTCATGACTCGGGCGCTTTTAACAACCTGAGGCAGAAACATTTTGCCTTCGGCAAAGAGGTCTCCGATGGCATTCATACCGTTCATCAGCGGTCCTTCAATAACCTGCAGCGGGCTCGGATAGAACTTGCGTGCCTCTTCGGTATCCTCTTCGATGTACTCTACAATGCCTTTAATCAATGCGTGGCGAAGACGGTCCTCGACAGGTGCACTGCGCCATTCGGCAGCTATAGCCTCGGTTTTCTCTCCGTTATTGCTGATCGTTTCGGCAAAGCTGACCAGTCGTTCCGTCGCGTCAGGGCGACGGTTGAGCAGAACATCCTCAACCCGAACCAGTAATTCAGGATCTATATCTTCATAAATAGCAAGCTGACCGGCATTGACGATGCCCATGTCAAGTCCTGCCTGGATCGCATGGTAAAGAAACGCGGCATGCATGGCCTCTCGAACCGGTTCATTTCCACGGAAAGAGAAGGAGACGTTGCTGATACCACCGGAAATCTTTGCAAAGGGAAGGTTCTCCTTGATCCAGCGCACTGTCTGAATAAAATCAACAGCGTAGTTGTTATGCTCTTCAATGCCTGTCGCAACGGTCAGGACGTTTGGATCGAAAATAATATCCTCGGGGGGGAAGCCCACCTCAAGAGTCAGAATATCATACGCACGCTTGCAGATAGCAATGCGGCGCTCATAGCTGTCGGCCTGTCCCTGTTCGTCAAACGCCATGACAACGGTTGCCGCACCGTATTGCAGAATTTTTTGTGCACGTTCCTTGAAAAGCTCTTCACCCTCCTTAAGACTGATGGAGTTGACGATGCTTTTTCCCTGAACGCACTGCAGTCCGTTTTCAATAACTGACCATTTCGAGCTGTCGATCATGATCGGTACGCGGGATATTTCAGGTTCGGATGCAATAAGGTTGAGGAACTCCTTCATAACCTGTTCGGAGTCGAGCATGCCCTCATCGAGATTGATATCAATAACCTGAGCACCGCTTTCAACCTGCTGTCGGGCAATGGAGAGTGCCTCATCGTAGTTGCCATCCTTGATAAGGCGGGCAAATTTTTTAGATCCGGTTACATTGGTTCGTTCTCCAATATTGATAAACCCTGTTGTGCTGTTGACCCTTAGCGGTTCCAGGCCGGAGAGCATCAGTTCATGGTGTTTTGCAGGGCGGTGGCGCGGTTTCAGTGCTTTGACAGCTTCAGCAATGGCCTTGATATGCTGAGGGGTCGTGCCGCAGCATCCCCCGACAATATTGACAAAACCTGAAGTTGCAAAGTCAGCGATTTGGGCGGCCATATAGTCAGGTGAGTCGTCATACTCTCCAAACTCGTTTGGAAGGCCTGCATTGGGATAGACGCTCACCAGGCTTTCAGCAATCCCTGACAGTGCCGCAATGAAAGGACGCATCTGTTTTGACCCGAGAGCACAGTTCAGGCCTATAGAGAGCAGATCCGGCATATGGGCGATAGATATCCAGAACGCCTCAGTTGTCTGGCCTGAAAGGGTCCGGCCGCTTGCATCAACAACGGTTCCTGATACCATTACAGGAATATGCTGCCCGGTACGCTTGAAAAACTCCTCAATGGAAAAAAGTGCAGCTTTGCAGTTGAGGGTATCAAAGACGGTTTCAACAAGCAGAAGATCAACTCCACCCTCCATCAATCCTTCAAGCTGAAGGGTATAGTTATCCACAACTTCCTGGAAACTGACTGCCCGGAAGCCTGGATTGTTGACATCAGGGGAGAGTGATAGGGTTTTATTGGTCGGACCTATAGAGCCTGCAACAAATCTCGGTTTGTCAGGATTCCTTGCTGTATACTCATCGGCAGCCTTTCTTGCCAGTCGGGCGGCTTCAACATTCAGTTCTTTTACGATGTCAGAGGCATTGTAGTCTGCCTGGGAAATCGGGTTGGCATTGAACGTGTTGGTTTCGATAATGTCCGATCCCGCCTCAAGAAAGTCGCAGTGAAGTGCGTAAATGATATCCGGCCGTGTAATAACAAGGATATCGTTGTTTCCCATGAGCGGATGCGTGTGGGTCGCAAACCGGGAGCCCCGGTAATCTTTTTCCTGTAGTTTATGGCGCTGGATCATGGTGCCCATGGCACCGTCCAGTACAAGGATGCGTTGTTCGAGCAGGCTTAAGAGTGTGTCCTTCATTCTATATGCGGGGCGGCGGTTAAAAAAAAAGAGAATATACGATTAAGTCAGCAATTACTTCCTTTCCGGCAGTGGAGGAAGCACTCATACTTCCTTGCTGCAGAGTCGGCCATACTAATCCGATTCAGGCATTTTTTCTTCAAGCCAGGAGCTGATAAGCACAATCCCGCTGTCAGAAATTTGATGGGCTACAGGGTATTCACGATAGGTCAGATCATCAACGTTCTGCTGCAGCCATTCATCTGCCGCCCGTCCCTTTGCAATCGGCAGCACATCGTCATGGATTCCATGCATCACAAGAAAGGGGAGCTTCTTCAGTGCCGGCTTTGCTGTTTCAGACGGCTGGGACGACTCGGGAAGCTGTCCACTCAGCGCAATAACGCCATGCAGCAGCTCCGGGGCATTAAACGCCATCAGATAGCTCATGACCGCACCCTGACTGAACCCCATAAGAAAAACCTTGTTTCCGCGAGGACGGTACTCCCCAATGATCTCACCGGTGAATTTGATCAATAGTTCAAGAGCTTTTTTTGCTGCACTGTAATCGACGGTGATGCCGCTATGGGTAAAGTCAAT
Organism: uncultured Chlorobiaceae bacterium; assembly: GCA_903851385.1. Lineage (GTDB taxonomy): Bacteria > Bacteroidota > Chlorobiia > Chlorobiales > Chlorobiaceae > Chlorobium. Next base: position 47,672 of record CAINOC010000014.1, read on the forward strand.
GGGAAACCAGCCATACATGCCAAAGTCCATTGTCTGTGGCGCTCTTGCACTGATATAGCGGAATTCCGGGCGCAGTGCCGGTGCTATTTGAATCAGATCTTTTTCGTTACTGCCATATCCGTGAAGCATGATCACAAGCGGGGCATTTTCCGGTTTTGCAGGTGCAAGGTCCAGATAGGTGAGTGAAAGGTTGTTGCGTTGCAGCATAGTTCAAAATAGGCTTACTGATTGGTTGAGTTGATAATCCGGGAAATGAATCCGCCTCCGAGAACTTCGGTGTCACGGTAAAAGACCGCCGCCTGTCCTGTCGATACAGCACTTTTGGGCGAAATAAACGACACGGCTGCTGAGTTATCCCCAAGCGGCTCAATGATGCACGGCGCCTCCTTGTCGCGATACCGGATTTTTCCGCACGCCTCAATCGGTCCGGTCAGGCTCTCTAACCCGATCAGGTTCAGCTTGGATGCGACAAGTTGTGAGCATTCCAGGGAAGACTTTTTTCCAACATGGATCCGGTTATGCTCCGTGTCGAGAGCCGTGACATAGAGGGGCTCTTTGGCAGAAACACCAAGCCCGCGACGCTGTCCGATTGTATAAAAGGGATAGCCGCGGTGTTTGCCGATAATGTTGCCTGTTTCGTCCACAATATCTCCGCCCGCTACCTTTTCCGTCAGGCCGGGTATAGCGCCTTCAAGGTAGTTACAGTAATCATCCTGTGGAACAAAGCATATCTCCTGACTCTCCTTTTTTTCAGCAGCCCTTACCCCGAAAGAGTGAGCCAGCTTGCGGACTTCCGGTTTGGTAAGCTTTCCGAGAGGAAAGAGAGTTTTCGACAGGTCACTCTGCGAGAGCATCCACAGAAAATAGCTCTGGTCTTTTTCCTGGTCAGCCCCTTTGTAAAGCCGATATCTTCCATTGCTGAAGTCGGTGGCAGCAAAATGGCCGGTGGCAACAAAATCTGCATCAAGCAGTTTCAATCCCTCAAAAAGGCCAAACCATTTGATTTTTTTATTACAGACCATGCAGGGGTTTGGTGTTCTGCCTCCAAGATAGTCATCATGAAAATAATGGATTACATCATCCCTGAATTTACTGCTGAGGTTCAGGGTCAACACTGGAATCTGAAAATCCGGATGGTCGCTGATGACAAGCGGCGATGGCTTCAGTGAAGGCTTCTCCTCCAGAGAGTCGAGCACCCTGATGTTTAAACCCGTGACTTCATAGCCCTGTTCCACAAGCATACATGCCGAAACGGCTGAATCAACTCCTCCCGAAATACCTACAACAACTTTTTTTTTCGAATGCATACGTTAACTGAGTTTATAGCCGGGACCACCGCCACCTTCAGGGGGTATCCAAGTAATTATTCCATAAGGATCGACTGTTTCGCATGTTTTGCAATGCAGGCAGTTCGACGGGTTTAGTTTGAGCTCAGGCCGGGGATAACCGGTTATTTCGTAAACCTGTGCCGGACAGAAGTGACGGCAAGGATTGGCATACTCTACAGTGCATTTTTTCAGGCATATTTCCTCAATATCTTCCGGCTTTATAAGCAGGTGGCAGGGTTGGTTCTCTTCGTGCATTGTGCCCGACCGGTAGAGGCTCTCTGTTTTGCTGAAAGTGAGTCTCCCGTCGGGAGTGAAGGACTCTATTTCAGGGCTCTGTGATGCTCCATTTTTCTTGATGCGTTGCTTTACAAAGCCATCAGCCATTGCAAGACCGGGAAACGTAAGCTGAAGTCCTGCATGAAGCAAGCCGGAATAGAGTCCGCTATCAAAAGCCTTCAGGTAGTTTCTTGCAGCATGCAGCTCATCGTAAGCCCACGATTTTTTGAACCGTTCATCATAGCTCTTCAATTGATCAGAAGAAAAATCATCATGCAAAAGCGATTCAAACATGGTTTCAGCAGCAAGAATTCCGGATTTCATCGCCAGGTGAAGCCCTTTGTGGCGTTGCATGTTCACGAGGCCGGCAGATTCACCGGTAACAAGAAACCCAGGGCCGTATAGAGGGGGAATGGCATCTGCTCCGCCGGACGTTATTGTTCTTGCCCCCGACTCAATCATGCTTCCGCCTTCAAGTATTCTGGCAAGCAGCGGATGCTGTTTAAACCGCTGAAGGTTACGATGGGGATCGCACATCGGAGAATCGGGTTCCAGCGAAGTGACAAACCCAAGGGAGAGCAGTGTCGGGGAGAAGGCATAGAGCCATCCGCCACCATACTTGTCAGTTGGAAGAGGGTGCCCAAACATCTGGTGCACCTCTCCCGCGACGAGGCGGCCAGCCGGTATGCGCCACGTCTCTTTTACTCCCGTTTCGTATCGTTGCCGAACAGTTTCCAGCCTTGTCGGAAAGTGTTCACAAACTTTGCGGTAGAATGACCCGTCAGAGCCTTCCCCTATGACGGCAACTTTTGTTGCAAGCAAAAGCCCTGCTTCAAAGTTGGTTTTTTTTTGACCGTTTCTGTCGACGCCTTTATCATCAGTCAGAATGCCGGCAAGTCTGCCATGTTCAACATAAGGCAGAGCAGCTGCTGTATTGTCAAAGAATTGAATGCCCTCCTTTTGAGCCTCTTCAGCCATCCATGATCCCAGCCGGCTGAGCGATACAACCATGTTCCCCTTATTGCTGAACGGCTCGGGACAAAACGGAAAAGGAAACTTTCTTTTAGCGGTCAGATACCATAGATGTTCATTTGAAACCATGGTTTCCACAGGACATCCCTGTTCCAGGTAATCCGGGAAAAATTCCTCCAGAGCTCTCGGATCAAGCAGAGCGCCGGAGAGCAGATGAGCACCGGCATAGCGTCCTTTATCGATAACTGCTATTGTTGGTTCAAGCAGATTTCCCGATTGAGAGTTATGTTGTTTCAGCCTGCGCTGCAGGTGTATTGCCGATGCAAGGTTTGCAGGCCCAGCGCCGATAAAGACAATATCGAATTCAAGTGACTGACGATCCTGCACCATGTACTGTTAATTTTACACTCTTCAGATAAACCTGCGCAGAGTAAAAAAAGAAATATTTTCAGCAACTTTCAAGAGTAGCACTCTCTTTTTTGTCGCTCATGTAACCCGGCCTTTCGACACATGGGGATTGTTGAGAATGAATTTTCGCCACAAAAGCTCACGGCTTTTTGAAATGCCCACTCTCTTACTTGTGCCGATCTCGTTTTCCTGCAGTGATGGGGCATTTTCCAAAAAAAACTCTTCATTGAAGAGGTTTTTCCCGTTGCTTTGGCTATCAATGGCAAGTGCACGAGTAAGTTTTCCCGGCCCGCTCATAAGATTGGTTATCAGGCTGGTTCCTCTTTGTTCCTGCATGAACAGCACACCTTCAAGCGGTTCCATGGCTCTTATCAGTACAGCACCTGCGATGGTTTCAGGTTCACTGACAATATTAAGCATAAAGTGGTTTCCATAGGTAAAATAGACGTAAAGGGTGCCGGGTTTCTGGAACATAATCCGGTTTCGTGCTGTTTTTCCCCTCCACGCATGGCATGCCTCATCCCCAGTGCCTGAATAGGCTTCCGTTTCAACAATTCTGCCTTTAAGCTGTACGTTTCCCGGCAACACATGAACAAAAATTTTCCCAAGCAGTTGTTCAGTAAGTTCAAGTGTGGGTTGCTCATAGAATTGATGTTCCAGCCTTTCCATCAAGCGAGATTAAAAATTTGTAATGGTTCATGTAAGTATTATAATGTACCAAGTCATAAGAGAACTTCAACTGCTATAAATTTCCCTGGTTAGTACATGGGCAGAGTTATTGCGATTGCAAACCAGAAAGGAGGGGTTGGAAAAACAACCACTTCCGTCAATATAGCCGCATCTATTGCTATTTCTGAGTTTAAGACATTGCTTATCGATATCGACCCTCAAGCCAACGCCACGTCCGGCTTTGGCCTTGAAGTAGGCGATGAAATCGATAATACTTTTTACCAGGTTATGGTAAAAGGCGGCAACATAAAGGATGCGATCAAGTCTTCCAGTCTTGAGTATCTCGATGTTCTTCCTTCCAATGTCAATCTTGTTGGAATGGAGGTTGAGCTGGTCAATATGAAAGAACGTGAGTATGTGATGCAGAAAGCGCTCAAGGGAATTCGCGCCCAGTACGATTATATCATTATCGATTGTCCGCCTTCATTAGGGCTGATCACACTTAATTCGCTTACTGCCGCAGATTCCGTGCTTATCCCGGTTCAGGCCGAATATTATGCACTCGAGGGCTTGGGAAAGCTGCTCAATACCATCAGTATTGTCCGAAAGCACCTTAATCCGAAACTGGAAATTGAAGGTGTACTGGTTACCATGTATGATGCGAGGCTTCGTCTTGCCTCACAAGTTGCCGAAGAAGTCAAGAAGTTTTTCAAAGACAAGGTTTATAAAACCTATATCCGCAGGAATGTTCGCCTTTCTGAAGCACCAAGTCATGGTAAACCTGCGCTGCTCTACGACGCTCAGAGTATTGGATCGAAGGATTACCTCGATCTGGCACAGGAGATTTTTGAAAGAGACGGCAATATTAACAAATTTAAAGTCCGGCAGTAGCAGCTGACCGGTTAGCTGGTGGGGGATATGACAAAAAAAGCACTGGGAAGAGGGTTAAAGGCACTTATTCCGGACGAGGGGTTTGATTCCGGTTCAAGGGATGAGGAACGGGAGCTTGCCCAGGACGGGAGTATCGGCAGCCTGCCGGTCGAAAAAATACGTGCAAATCCGTTTCAGCCCCGCAAAGAATTTGATGAAAGTGCTCTTGAAGAGCTGAAAAACTCAATTATTGAAAATGGGGTCATACAGCCGGTAACCGTCTGCAGGGATGGTGAAGGCTATCAGCTCATCAGTGGAGAACGTCGGCTCAGAGCCGTTCAACAGGCCGGCTTCAAGTTTATTCCTGCCTATGTTATCGAGGCCCATGATGATTCAAGCAAGCTTGAGCTGGCGCTTATCGAGAATATTCAACGCGAAGATCTTAATGCCATAGAAGTTGCACTGGCTCTCAAAAGTCTGACAACCAAGTGCCGTCTGACTCAGGATGAAATAGCGAAGAAAGTCGGCAAAAACCGTTCGACAGTCAGTAATTTTCTCAGGCTTCTCAAGCTCCCTTTACAGATTCAGGACAGCATCCGCAACAGGGAAATATCCTCAGGGCATGCAAGGGCGTTGATTAACCTTCCAGGTGAGCAGCAGCAGCTGAAGGTCTGGAAACAGATTCTCAGCCGTCAGCTTTCAGTTCGTCAGACCGAAGCACTGGTTAACCGCATGTTCAAGGATCAGAGTAAACCATTAGCGCCCGACTCATTTGAGCGCTCTTCCCATGTTACGCAGCTTGAGTCCATACTTCGAGATAAACTTGCAACAAAGGTTCGTATCGTTGAAAAGAAAGGTGGCAAGGGCGAAATTCATATTCAGTATTTTTCGAATGACGATCTCGACAGGCTTCTCGATATTATGAATTAAGGGTGAAAACAGGTCGGTTTAAACTGCAGCTTTTTCACCGCAAACTTTACGTACAGCAATAATTATGAGGTTTACTCTTGTAGGAAATGGCAGAATGGGCAAGCAGGTTGCCAGTGTGATCAGTCAGTCTGGATGCCATGAAACTGCTGCAGTTCTCGATGTAGATACCCTTGTTGTTCCTGAAGTGTTTCATGGCAGTGATGCCATTATTGATTTTACAGTCAGGGATGCATTTCTCGGCAATCTGCCAGCCATGCTCTTGTCCGGGGTTCCCATTATTGTGGGTACAACAGGGTGGGATGATGTCATGGATGAAGTCAAAAAAAAGGTCTTTCTTGCAGGTGCTTCACTTCTCTACTCAGCTAATTTCTCGCTTGGCGTTAACATCTTCCTTAGAAGCGTGCGCGAAGCAGCAAGGCTGATTGCTCCTTTTCCCCAGTTTGATATTGCCTTTGCAGAGCAGCATCACACCGGTAAAGCTGATTTCCCGAGTGGAACCGCTCTCAGGGCTGCCGATATGATTTTATCGGCAAACAGCCGCAAAAAAACCATTGTTCGTCAACTCTCAGACGACAGAAAGCTTGCACCTGATGAACTGCAGGTTGCAGCTCTAAGGCTTGGAGGTGTGTTCGGAAAACACACAGCCTTTATTGATTCTGATGCTGATGAAATTGTTATTTCTCATACAGCGAAAAACCGTTCAGGTTTTGCGTCAGGTGCTGTTGAAGCTGCCAGTTGGCTTGCCCTTCGCCATAAAACCAAACCTGGATTTTATACCATGGATGATTTTTTAAATGAACTGCTCTCGTGAAGATATATGGCTATTGAAAATCTGCCTTTGAAAGGAAAGCTTTATTCTGTTGTGCTGGGTGCTGCTATCATTGTTTTTACGACAACCATTCCCTATCTGACGCTGCTTAATGTTTTTCTTTTTGCAGGTATTTTTCTTGCCGGCACAGTTGCGCTTCATCAGACCATCATGCGTTTTCAGGTGCGCTTGACTTTCAACCAGGCTTTTGCTTTCGGGTGTCTTGCCGGTTTTGTGGGAGGTGTGCTTTCAGAAGGCATAACCTTTGTTCTGATGGAACTCTTCAATTACAGGCCGGGGACGGAAAGTCTTGCTCTTGTTATTGACTGGGCGCTTCAGATTGCAAAAGGACGGCCTGAGGTTCAGCAGCAGGTACAGGCACTTGTTGCGGCAGAGAAACTTGCTCTTACACCGGTAAAGTTAAGCTTCGTTGATATTCTGATGAACATGCTTTTTTCCGGTGCGTTTTATGCACCGATAACTGGTCTTGGAGGAGCATTTGCCGTTCTTCGGCTTAAGCGCAAGGCAGCAAGAGAGTGAATTTCCCTGGAGTTACAGTGTCCATACAGAGGTCAGTCTGAGATCTCTCTTCTTGACCCGAAAGCCTTCACGGTAGAGTTTATAAGCATCAAGCACTCCGCTTTCTGTTCTGAAATGTGTTTCAAGCAAATCGTCCTTCAGGTAACGGTAGGTATCAAGCCCGCATGCTGCAGGTTCAGAAGAGGTTGATGCGGCAATCCAGCAGTAGAAGCTCAGGCTGATTCCGCTCTCAAAAGCCGAGCTGAAAACCGTAAGCAGATTGTGTTTTTTTGCCCACCGGGCCAAGCCAAGCGTCACCGATATTCCACCCAATCGGTTTGGTTTCAGAATCAGTGCTGAAAGAGCTTTGGCGGGTATGCGATCAAGCAGTTCCGGCTTTTGCCAAAGGGTTTCGTCCAGCGCAGAGCGTATAGCTGTTTTTGCATGAAACTCACCGATATGTTCAGCATTCGTAAGGGGCTCTTCAATATAGGCAACGATTCCTTTTGGAATCTCTCCCGCCAGGTCTAGTGCTTCATCAAGTGAGAACGACTGATTGGCGTCCAGTCGCAGTTCGATAGTGCTTCCAAAAATGTTGTGCAGGGCCTCAATGCTTCGGATGGCACTCTCACTGTTTTCAGCTGAAATTTTGAGCTTGAAGGTGCGGTATCCGCTATTGAAATAGTTCTCAGCTCTTTCTATGACCTGCTTTATATCGCCGAAGAGCAGTGCATTGACCGGAACATGTTGTGACGGAGGTACCACGGTCTCGGAAAAAACAGGAGCCTTTCGAGAGATGGCTGCATCAAGGTTGATCATGACCATTTCAAGTCCTGTGCGTACCGAAGGGCAGAGACCGTCATGGAGAATACGGTGATCAATTATCTCGTGTTTTGAAAGCACCTCCACAAGCTGCGCTTCGGCAGATTCAAGGCTCTCCTGGTGCAGACCCGGCAGAGGAGCAATTTCACCATAGGCAGTGTGCTCCTCTCCTGCAGTTTTCAGGGCGACTATAATACCTTCCCTTTGTAGCTGCCGATGCCCTTTTACAGTTATTGCCTCTGTAAAAGGGATCGCATACTTGTAGAGAAGTGCATGGGTTGCATTCAAGGTCTTTTTGGAAATTTACTGAAATCCGGTTTTCGTTTTTCAACAAATGCATTTTTTCCTTCCTGGGCCTCTTCACACATGTAATAGAGCATCGTGGCATTTCCGGCAAGTTCCTGCAGTCCGGCCTGTCCGTCACAATCCGCATTGAGTGCCGATTTCAGGCACCTGATGGCGAGAGATGAGTTGGCAAGTATTTCACGACACCACTGCACGGTCTCTTTTTCAAGCTGCTCAAGTGGCACAACAGTGTTCACCAGTCCCATCGAAAGAGCTTCGGCCGCATTGTACTGCCGGCAGAGGTACCATATTTCGCGGGCTTTCTTCTGGCCGACAAGACGTGCCATATAGCTGGCGCCCCATCCACCGTCAAAAGAACCGACTTTTGGACCTGTCTGGCCGAAAATAGCATTGTCGGCCGCAATGGTAAGATCACACAGCATATGTAGTACATGGCCGCCACCGATTGCATAACCAGCAACCATGGCAATGACCGGTTTAGGGCAGGTGCGGATATCACGCTGGAAATCAAGGACATTAAGGCGGTTGATTCCTTTGGCATCGGCATAGCCGGCATAACCGCGAATTTTCTGGTCACCACCCGAACAGAACGCCAAGTCACCGGCACCGGTCAGAATGACAACTCCGATCGACTCATCGTTTCTCGCTTCCGAAAGCGCTGTAATCATCTCCTCCACAGTCTGGGGGCGAAATGCGTTTCTTACTTCCGGGCGATTAATAGTGATTTTTGCAATCCCTTCTGCTTTATGGTAGAGGATATCGGTAAAATCACCTGTTTGTATCCAGTTAACAACGCTCATAAGTGCTATTCTTCTTGCTGGTTGAAAAAAAATCTCAGACGATCGAGAAACAATTCCTTGTTTTCAAGCTGCAGGGTATGACCGCAATGAGGAAAAATTTCAAGATCAGAGCTAGGGCATAACTTAACCATTTGACGGCCAATCTCAACGTAGCGCTCATCTTTTTCCCCGGCAAAAAACCTTACCGGCACACTGTTATGCTGCAGTGCCTCCCATTGTGAGTGCTGCCGTCCAGTTCCGAGTAATCTCAAAGCCAGAGCCAGGTTCCGGGGGTCATTGATTTTCCGTTCGCTCTCAACTTCCGAAAATACAGGGTGCTGTTTAAGTGTTGAAAAAAGCGGTTGATCATACCAAGCCGTAATGAACCCTTCAAAATTCCTTTCAATTTTTCGTGCAATCTTTTCATCATGTTCCTGCCGCTCGATCTGTTCCTGTTTTGTCCTGAGTCCTGGAGAAGCAGAGACGATAACGGCTTTGGTAAAAAGCTCCTGGTAACGAAGCAGAAGAGCAAGTGCAAGACGTCCTCCCATCGAATAACCGACAAGATAGCTTTGCCGGGAAGCCGACTCTTGAAGCAGTTCAGCAAGAGCGTCAACTGTTTGTTCAAAAAAACCGTCGTTCGGTGGATTCTCTTCAAAGTCTGCCTTCCCGTGTCCGGGGATATCAACCATCATACAGCAGTAGTCCCGAGAAAGCTGCCTGGCCATTGGGAGCCAGTCACTGCCCGACCCCAGAAACCCGTGGAGAAAGATGATGCGGGGCAGTGAGATATTTCCAGCGGTCAGAATATGTAAAGGAACGCCCTGTATGGTTCTCTGCATGGTAATGGACTCTGTTGAACGAGCTTGCCAGCTATCAGTCTACCTGAAAAGATAGTGATCGGCAAGGGCACTGATTCTTGCCTGCAGTGCGCGGTGCTGCTGCAGATTCTCCTGCCGGGAGCCTTTTACTTCTATAACGGTGCTTCGATTACTGACGGATGCGGCTTTATACATCTCGCTGAATTCACCATTTGTCTGCGGGCATGCATAGTCCACACCAAAAGTTTCTGCAGCAGACTTGATGCTGTAGTTCTGGGGTGTGGCAAAATGGGTTTCAAAGATATCGTGGTATTCTGAAACAGGCAGGAATGAGAAAATCCCTCCGCCGTTGTTGTTCAGGACAATGATCTGTAGTGGAACACTCAGGGTACTGAGCAGAGAAAGTGCATTTAAGTCGTGCAGGAAGGCGATATCCCCGATAATCAGTGTTGCCGCTTTATGGTACCCTTCAGCAAAGCCGGCTGCAGTCGAAAGAATGCCGTCGATGCCGCTTACTCCCCGATTGATGCCGCACCTGATGCCGTTATGATGCCCGTTGAAGCCATAGGTGTCCATATCCCTGACAGGCATGCTGTTTGAAATGAAGAGCAGTTGCTCTGCAGTGATAAGGCGTGAGGTCAGGCGCGCTGCGGATATTTCGGTAACCGGTTGTAATGAGAGGGTTTCAGCATCAATCTCCTCACCGGCCCGCCTGAAAAACTCTTCAGCACTCTCTGTTTTTATACCGGATACCCGAGTGCGTGACCCTTTGAGGCTTGCTGATGCATGGACAAGTGAAGCTTCAATGCTGAGGGTTACGTTATGATCGGGGGAGAACCGGTTGGCATGGGGTCGTACAACAATATAGTGTTCTGGATTCCATTCCCTGAGAGCAGAGGCAGGATGTTTTGCGATTATATGACCACCGAAATGGAGTACCAGATCAGGCCTGAAGTGCCTGGTAAATCCTGACGACTGAAACGCCAGTTGCCATGGTTGCACTCCGCTGGTCAGTCGCACCCCCGATGAAAGATCAGCATAGAGCGGTACCTCCAGATCCAGAGCAAGTTCTCTGACCGCTTCACCCTCTTCTTTACTATGCATGCTTCCGGCAATGATCAGTGGCTGTTTTGCTTTTGAAAGCGCTTCGCGCACAGCGGTGACAGTTCCTGAATCCGGATGTTTTTCCGGAAATGCCGATAAGCCTGAAGGGTTGCCTGTTTTCAGCCACTCTTGCATTGGATCGAGCCATGGATCCTTCAGATCGAAGCCTTCCGGCTCAAGCGGCTCTCTGAAGGGCTGGTTGAGATGTACCGGGCCTGCAGGTGAACCAACTGTTTTTGCAACCGCGTATGCAATGGTCGAGAGCAGAGCATTCAGTGGTACCTCCCTTGAGGGCAGAGGAAGCTGTATATTCCATCGGGTATAGCTTCCGAATATGCCCTCCTGCCGTATGGTCTGGTTCGCCCCACACTCCAGCAGTTCAAAAGGACGGTCGGCAGAGAGAATGATCATCGGTTGAAAGTCCACGGAGGCCTCTACTACAGCAGGGAAGTAGTTTGCAACAGCAGTCCCTGATGTACAGACCAGCACTGCCGGCCGGCCTGTAGCCCGGCCATAGCCGAGGGCAAAAAAGCCTGCTGATCGTTCATCAGCAAACATTTTCCAGCGGGCTTTCGGGTTTCTTGCAATGGCAACAGTCAGCGGTGTTGAACGTGAACCAGGTGAGATACAGAAAAATTCCACACCCTGCCGGATCAGTTCTTCAATGACGATGCTGCTCCACAGTGAGGTTATTTCGCGAGCATTCATACTTCCTGGCGGGTTATAGCCAGAATATCTCCAATTTTTTGATCGACCTCTTCCCATTCGGAGTAGGGATTTGAGCCTTTTACAAGACCGGCACCAGAGTAGAGATAGGCAAAACGACCATTGACAAGAGCTGATCGAATGCCAACCGAAAATTCGGAGGCATCCCTGCTTATCCAGCCCACAGGCCCCGCATACCATCCGCGGCTGAATGGTTCCAGATTCATGATATGTTTCATGGCCTCTCTCTTCGGCACTCCGCCGACAGCCGGAGTAGGATGAAGAAGTTTAAGGACTGCGCTGTCATTCTGAAATTCAGGTTTAAGTCTGGCAGCACAACTGGTGTAGAGGTGAGCAAGCCTGTTGAGTTGCAGAACCTGAACCTCTTTTTCCATATCAATATCACTGCAGATTTTGAGCAGCTCCTGATAGATCATGTCCTTGACGAATTTATGCTCCCGGATATCTTTTTCTGAATTAAGAAGTGCTTCAGAAGCCTGAATGTCACCACAGTTGATGGTTTCTTTCGAAAATGTTCCAGCGAGTGCTTCAGTAAGGAGCAGATCATTGTCTCTTCTGTAAAGCCGTTCCGGACTGAAGCTGAAAAACGCATGATGTTCCTCCGGTTCAAAGTAGAACCTGTAGACCGCATTTTGTGGATAGGGATACTGAAGCAGAAAAAGAAGCGGTGAAAAACTGCTGCTGAATTCAAGAACAGTCTGTCGGGCAAGCATTATTTTATCCATCCCGCCCGAATTAAATGTTTCCAGCGCTTTTTGACATTGTTCAATCCAGCTTCTTTCATCCGGATTATAGGAGAGATCCAGCAGTTCCGGCAGTTTCAACGTTGAGCAATCCGTATCGCTGTTAATGCGGTCAAGCATTTCCGTGATCTCACTGATTTTTGCTTCGGGCTTTACGCCGCTTTCAATCCACAGGTGGCATGAAAGCGAAAAGGTGTTATGCTCAAAGGTCAACTGGATAAGCGGAAGCACAAAGGAAAACGAGGAAAATTTCTCCCAGATCGGGTTTTGATTTTCCTGGTTGTTGAAGTTGAATCCTCCGAAATAGCGTGCACCGGGATTTTTATCCGCAACAGAAATCCCGAATTGCCGGAAACATGCGTCATTATCTCCGGATTCATTGAACGCAATGCTATCGGCAATACCAATGCCTGCTACTGAAAAATCCTTTTCCCGGTTCATCCAGAAGAGTTTTGGATAGACCGCCTGACGGCAAAGCCACCCTGTCATCTCCAAAGGCTGGACAGGCTGAGAAAAGGTTACAAGAAGGTTTTCATCAAGGCCATCAGATAAAGTACTCTTGTAATCAAAAAGGTCTAAAGCCTCTTTAAGCCTTGAAACAGCCTTTTGTATTGATAAAGATTCCTCTGAAGATATAATGATATTCTGGTGCTCACTCATATGCGTTTATCGGCATTGAAACTCTCAAACACTTCTCTATTGCACTCTCCTGTAACAAATTGTACAACAATTTTGCAATAATGGTTTCCAGTCAAAAAAAATCTCTGATTTCAGTATTTGATTGCAAAAACTGTTTCGTGATCACGACCCGCGTAAATCACCGTATTTGATCTTTTTTGAAATGTTTTTGCAGTGAGACAGCAAGATAATTGTTTTTCTTAAGAAGCCATTCATAAATCGCCTGAGCTTCAGCTCTTTGTCCTGTATTGAGATAGCAGATGGCAAGGTTGTAGTGCGCTTCAGTAAATGATTCACTGTTGTCAATGGCTTCGCTGTATGATTTTGCAGCTTTGTCAAACTCTTTAAGCTGCATATAGGCATTGCCGATATCGTAGAGTGTCAGGGAGTCTTTTGGAGCGTGCTCAAGGTGTTTTTGAAAATATTTCAGTGACTCAGCATAGTTTTTCTCGTTGAAAGCAATAGCACCAAGAGCGTGGTTGGCTTCATCAAGTTTTGGATTTATCGCAAGCGCATTTTTATATGCCTCCTTAGCCTCACTGTAGCGTTCGCTGCGCGCATATCTCTGCCCGAGAAGCATGTACCCCGTGGCATCTTTCGGGTTTTTCCAGACCTGCTGCTGCAGGGCTTTCAGCTCATTCGCCGAGCGGTTGCATGAAGTCAGCAATGGCACACTGCCAAGTAAAATGCATACGAGCACTCGTTGAATGCCAGCTTTTGAATGTGGTATGTAAAGTCTCATAGTGGCTCAATATACTCACTCATCGAATGATCTGCCAATCTTGATTAAACTCATACCTGATTTGAGTAAAAAATTTCCTATTTGCAGGCTGTGTATGTAACTTATTTTCAAAGGAAGTAATCTCTAGAACTCTGTTCCGTTATTGAACTTTATTTACAAAGAATATTTATTCCTAATACCATGAAAAAAGAGTTACAGGTAAGCGGCATGAAGTGCGGCAGTTGTGAACTGCTTGTTACAGAAGCACTTGAAGATCTTGAAGGCGTCATATCGGTTGATGCATCTCACCTCAAGGGTAGAGTGGAAGTTGATTATGATCCTAATATGGTAAGCGAGCCAACAATTGCAGCGGTTATAGAAGAGCAGGGCTTCAAGGTAACATCATGACAGTATTGTCATTTTTTTTGTAAAACAGCAAAAGGAAGGACTTGTATCATGGCAGTTGAAAAAACAGAGCGTCTCGCTGTCCTTATCGATGCCGATAATACGCAGGCTACCATTATTGAAGGTCTTCTTGCGGAGGTCGCAAAGTATGGCACATCTAGCGTTAAAAGGATATACGGAGACTGGACATCAACCGCGCTGAGAAGTTGGAAAGAGGTGTTGCTGGAGCACTCTATACAACCCATTCAGCAGTTCGGTTATACCAAGGGAAAAAACGCAACAGACAGCGCCATGATCATTGACGCAATGGACCTGTTGTATACGGGAAAGTTTCAGGGATTCTGCATTGTCTCCAGTGACAGTGACTTTACGAAACTGGCTTCGAGAATCAGGGAATCCGGTCTCATTGTGTATGGTTTTGGCGAGAAAAAAACACCTTCAGCCTTTGTTTCCGCTTGTGACAAGTTTATTTATATCGAAGTGTTGCGGGCCAAGATCAATGAAAACGAGTCGATTGCTAAAAAGTCATCAGCAGAACTCAAGCAGGATACCCGGCTGGTGCGTTTATTGAGAAATGCCGTTGAGGCATCATCGGACGAAAGCGGATGGGCTCATCTTGCAACAACAGGCAGCAATATCGCAAAACAGTCATCGGAATTCGATCCGCGAAATTACGGCTATATCAAGCTTGGAGAATTGCTGGCAGCTACAAAACTGTTCGATTTCGATGAGCGGATTACCGGAGAAGGTCAATCAAAAGCAATCTATGTCCGGGATAAAAGAAAAAAAGACTAATTCAGGTTTTTTTCCAGTCCGTGAAGTCCCTTAAGTTCTTTTGGAGAAAAATTCTCCACAAAAAAAAGCCTTCCTTGTTATAAACAGAGAAGGCTTTTTTGCGGAGCTGACGGGGTTCGAACCCGCGACCTCCTGCGTGACAGGCAGGCGCTCTAACCAAACTGAGCTACAGCTCCTTGAAAGAGGAATTAATGTATAGAGCCGATGCATAATATCCAAAAAGTATTTTCCTTTTTTTCTATGTTTCGTAATGACAACAGTGAGCAAGATGGTTCAACAGCTTATTGTTTTTATTGGGTTTATAGACTTTCTGCCATTCTTTCCGGTTGCGCTTTTTTCTCAATACCGGCAGGAGAGTCTCTTTTCACTTGAATGAGAGCAAAACAACTGTTGAAAAAATAACGTTTTTTCGCTCACCGTATTTGGCTGGATTTTTATAACTTTGTGCGCTATGAAGGAACTCGATTATACTAGAGTGTTCAGGCGGTGAGAAATGTTGTTTTTTTGAGCGGAAAATGCTTTAAAACAATCAATACAGCACACTTATGCAAGACACAGACTCCAGAAATTCTCTTACAGTTACCGATAACCGAACAGGCCAATCCTACGAGATTCAAATTGAAGAGGGGGCTATTCGCTCCGCTGAGCTTCGTCAAATCAAGCTCTCACCCGATGATTTCGGTTTATTGGGTTATGACCCCGGTTATTTGAACACTGCATCCTGCAAAAGCCAGATCACCTTCATCGATGGTGATAGAGGCATTTTACGTTACCGCGGCTATCCAATCGAGCAGCTTGCCGAAAAAAGCACTTTTCTTGAAACTGCATACCTTCTCATCAAGGGCGTCCTTCCTGACAAGGAACGACTCGCCGTCTGGACATATAATATCCGGCACAATACACTGACGCATGCAAATGTGATCAAGTTTATGGAAGGATTCCGTTATGATGCCCATCCAATGGGTATTCTCGTTGGTACCGTTGGCGCCCTGTCGACCTTTTATGCTGATGCAAAGAATATTGCCGATGAAGAGTCACGAAAGCTGCAGGTTCGCCGACTTATCGGCAAAATACCTACGATTGCAGCAATGAGTTACCGCCATAGCATGGGGTTTCCCTATGTTCTTCCTGAGGATGACTTGAGCTATACAGGCAATTTTCTCTCGATGATGTTCAGAATGACTGAGATGCACTACAAGCCGAATCCGGTTCTTGAGCACGCTCTTGATGTTCTTTTTATTCTCCATGCCGACCATGAACAGAACTGTTCAACCAGCGCGGTAAGAGCTGTAGGCAGTTCAGGTGTTGATCCCTATTCCGCTCTCGCTGCAGGTTGTGCGGCTCTTTACGGTCCATTGCACGGCGGAGCCAATGAGGCGGTTATTCACATGCTTAAAAAAATTGGTTCTCTTGACAAGGTGCCCGCTTTTATTCAATCAGTCAAAGATGGTGAAGGGCGATTGATGGGATTTGGCCACAGGGTTTATAAAAATTATGATCCAAGAGCTAAAATTATCAAGAAAGTTGCCTTCGAGGTTTTTGAGGAAACCGGTCGCAGCCCTCTGCTCGATATTGCGCTTGAACTTGAAAGAATAGCACTTGAAGACGATTATTTTGTAAGTCGCAAGCTCTACCCTAATGTCGATTTTTATTCGGGTCTGATCTATCAGGCTATGGGATTTCCTCTCGACATGTTTCCCGTGCTTTTTGCAATCGGCAGAGTTCCAGGATGGCTCGCGCAATGGACCGAGCAAGTCCGGGATCCAGAGCAGAAAATTGCAAGACCCCGCCAGATATACCTTGGAGAAGCAGAGCGGGCATATATGCCGATTGAAATACGTCCGAAAAACAGGATTGATGAGCAGAAATTCGGTATCTGCAGACTCTAGTTTTTTTCAATGATCTCAGCATGATCGAATTGATCATCAGATTGCAGGTTTGCTTAATATTACGAACATACTTATATGTCGGTCACAAAAAAAGATGTTGCCTATATCGCTGAATTGGCGAGGCTCAGGTTTACAGATGAGGATATGCTGACGATGACCAGCGAACTCAACAATATTCTTCACTACGTTGAAAAGCTCAACGAAGTTGATACTGAAGGGGTTATGCCGCTCAGCAGTATTCATGACCAGATCAACGTGCTTCGCGATGATGTCGAGCTTCCGGCACTTCCGTCCTCTTCGGTATTGCTGAATGCACCTGATAAGCAGGATCGCTTTTTCAAGGTACCCAAAGTAATCGGGTAGTTGTCGCCGGTGGTTGAGCTTCGCGAAAAAAACGGTAACGCGGTTTTTGTCGTTAAGGCACAGCCGCGTTCATCAAAAAGCAGGATTTGCGGCGCCTATAACGGAGGATTGAAAGTCAGTCTTAAAGCCGCTCCTGTCGATGATGCAGCCAACAAGGAGTGTTGCGAACTTTTTTCCAAGGTTTTCCGCATTCCTCCATCGCGGGTCCATATTATATCCGGCAGCACGTCGCGCACAAAAACGGTGATGCTTGAAGGAATCAGCTCAGTTGCAGCAGCACCCGTTCTCGAATCCTGGTGTGGACCGGTTGCCAAAGCAGAGCGCTTATGAGAGTGGTTATCCAGAGAGTACTGTCGGCCAATGTTTCAGCTTCTGATGCCCGCTATGCGGCAATCGGGCCTGGTCTGCTTGTTCTGCTTGACATTGCCTCTGATGATGGTGATACCGATATCAGCTGGATGACCCGTAAAATCGCTGCTCTCAGGATTTTTAATGACGCTTCGGGTAAAATGAACCTCTCGCTTCAAGAGACACAGGGAGAGGCAATGGTTGTTTCCCAGTTTACCCTCTACGCCGATACCGGCAGGGGCAACAGACCCGGCTTTTCAGGCTCAGCAAGTTTCGAACTTGCCCGTCCGATCTATGATCGCTTTGTCCGTGAACTTGAAAAAACGCTTGATAAACCGGTGATGACAGGATGGTACGGAGCTGATATGCAGGTTTCCCTTATTAATGACGGTCCGGTAACATTGATCATCGACAGTCCGAAATAACCATGAAAGCTGTTATTCTCATACCCGCAAGGCTCGATTCAAGCCGTCTTGAAAAAAAAATGCTTGCCGATCTTTGTGGTGAACCGCTGATTGTGCGTACCTGGCGTCAGGCGCTGAAATCCCGTCTGGCAGAAAGAGTTGTCGTTGCTACCGATAGCCTCGAGATAGCCTCTGTTCTCGAAGAGCGTGGGGCAGAGGTGGTTATGACCTCCCCTGAAGCCAGTTGCGGTACCGAACGTATCGCTGAGGCGGCAAGGAAGATCGGGGGAGATGTCTTTCTTAATCTGCAGGGAGATGAGCCCTTGATCAGCCCGGACAATATCGACCTTGCCCTTGAACCTTTTTTTTCTCCGGCACCGCCAGATTGTTCCACACTTGTTTTTCCTCTCCAGCCTGATGACACGGCACAAATTGAGGACCCTCATGTCGTGAAGGTCGTTATGGACTCCAAAGGGTTTGCTCTTTATTTTTCACGCTGCCCGATACCATTCCAGCGTAACAAGCTCTCATCGACAACCTGTTATCGCCACGTCGGGCTTTATGCGTTCTGTGCGGAGGTGTTGGAAAAATTTGCCGGACTGCCGCCCTCGATGCTCGAAGAAGCTGAATCGCTTGAGCAGCTTCGGCTGCTTGAAAACGGCTTCCGCATACAGTGTATCACAACGCTCATCGATAACCCTGGAGTCAACACCGCCGAGGATCTTGAACTGGTTCGACAAATAATCAGGGACGCTTCTCCTTGCTGATAACGACAGAGCGATCTCCGTCATGAAACAGAAGTTCAACTTCATCCACAGGGTGCAGCTTTTTTGCACTGGTTATGAATTTCCCATCTTTTTTGACAAGCACATATCCTCTTTCAAGTGTTTTTCTGTAATCCAGCAGCGTCAGCTGCTGACAGACTGATGCATAACGCTGCACTTTTTCACTATATCCACTCTTGATTGTTCTTCCCATCTGATCGACAAGAGAGTTGAGCCGATCATCAAACTGCTGCATCTGCAGAAGAGGCCGGTTGAAGGCATAACTGCTGCAGATCGAGTAGACGTGACGATCAGCACCCTCAAGTTTTCCAAGCAGCAGGCTTTCCCTTCTTGATTGAAGATTGTCGATATGCCGGAGCAGCTCCTGAGTATCCGGAACTGCCAGCTCTGCCGCAATAGAGGGCGTACCGGCCCTGAGATCAGCAACCATATCGGCTATGGTCAGATCGGTTTCGTGACCGATGGCGCTGATCACCGGCAGTGCAGAGTGATAAATGGCATGGGCTACAAGTTCGCCATTAAAAGCCTGCAGATCCTCCAGAGAGCCTCCTCCTCTGGCGATAATAATCACCTCAGGGCGGTGGCTGCTTTTTTTTGTGTTGTTGAAATAGGCGATACCTGATGCAACAGCTTCAGCCGCATTGGCACCCTGCACGCTGACAGGATAGAGGAGAACCTTGGCTGCAGGAAACCGCCGTTCAAGCACATTGCTCATATCCTCAATAACCGCTCCGGTGGGGGAGGTGATCAGCCCGATTCTTTCAGGAATTTCAGGAATTGATCGTTTGCGTTCAGCACTGAAATACCCGGCCTTTGCTAGTTTCTGAAGAAGCTCGGCATAAGCCTGCTGCAACGCACCCTGTCCAGCTTCAGTCACTGATGTGCAAATCAGCTGATAACGCCCGGAAGGCGGGTAAACCTCAAGACGTCCCTCAGCAAACACATTCATGCCGTCTTTGAGTGCTCCGGCGAGTCGGCTCCCTGTGGTTTTCCATATAACAGCGGCAATCTGCGCCCCCTCATCCTTCAGGGTCAGGTAGCTATGGCCGGAACTATGTCGTTTAAAATTCGATATCTCGCCTTTGATCTTTACCTGCGGAAAAAGAGTCTCCAGTCCGGATTTGATCTGCAGTGTCAATTCGCTTACAGAAAGAAATTCTATGTTCATTCAATAACAAAAAAGATTTATAGCTGAAAAGAACAGCAACTCAAATAAAACAAAACATTGCGCAAAATCCCCCGAGATTTTTTTCAATATCCGGGAATCGGTGTTCTCATTCTGATTCATATCCCGTTCCTGACTTCTCTTGCGTTTACAGGGGAAGTGTTATATTCGGTGTTATTAACCATAATGCGTATGACGCTCATTGCACAAGGGCGATGTTATGATAAACCATGATCTGATCGAAGAGCTTGCCGGGTTGCTTAATGTTGATACCCAGGAATCCGGGCGTCTCCTGAACGCATTTTTCAGCGCCATGGTTACCGGACTTCTTGCTGAACGGAAGCTTTCAGTCAAGGGGCTTGGTTCGTTTTCTGTATCGCATGTTCCTTTGAAAAAAAAAAATAATGCATCAGGAATTACCTACACTCCTCCTTGTAATCAACTGAAGTATGAGAATCGTCTTTCTGGAGCTGATGATACTGCATGTATCGTTACATTGAGGCATTTGACGAATCCAAGTGAAGTTGAACCCTTGGCCCGGGCTTTTGCACAGGTTTTCTCCAACGCATTTACACAGCAAAGAGAGATCAGAATCAATGGATTGGGTCGTTTTTCCAAAGATCAGGGAGCCTATGGCTTTCTTCCTGAGCGCTCTTTGGAGGAGCTGTTAAATCGTGAGTACCAGAATCTTGAGGAGGTTGTTCTTCCTCTTAATGAAACGTTACAAAGCAGCAACGGCAGTAAAGAGCGTAAAAAGTCACGCTATGCAATACCGCTCTCAGTACTCTTTGTTCTCTCACTCCTGGTTGCTTATTTCTATTTCGATAACCCGGAGTCTAAAGTTTCAGTTCCAGCTCCTTTATACCAAGAAAGCAAACTGAAACCTGTTGTTCAGAAGCCGCAAGCTGAGGCAGTTTCTTTAAAAGAATTGTCCGGAAGCAGTGTCGCTGATTCTCTGGTTCTCCAAAAAGGAGAGTATACCATTGTTCTGGAAACGTTTCGCATGGAACAGACAGCATTGAAAGAAATGAACAGGTTACGTTCACAGGAAATAGTAGCCTATGTCTGGCCAGGAACTCTCAATAGGGAAAAATATTTCAGGCTTATGACCGGCAAATTTTCAAACCGTGATGGAGCAAAAGAGTATCTAAAAGGCATGCCGAAAAAAATTCTCGGTGGTGCATATATCCAACAGGTTTTAAAGAAAGGTGTTTTTCATGGTGGAAAAGGCTTGTAAAACGTTGCATCCCCAGTCAATGTGTCCGGCATTCGGCGGACTGAGGGTACTCACAAGAATTGATGGTGTTCAGGTCTGTCTGGTAGCCGACCAGGGTTGCCTCTATGGACTGACCTTTGTATCCCATTTTTATGCTGCGCGTAAATCGATTATATCGCCTGAATTGATGAATGTCCAGATCTCAGGGGGTACCATGATTGACGATCTTCGGCAAACTATTGAAGGCATTGCCCAGGACCCGGCTGTGAGATTTATACCCGTTGTCAGCACCTGTGTCGCTGAAACAGCCGGAATAGCTGAAGAAATCCTGCCACGCAAAGTCGGAAATGCAGAGGTGCTTCTGGTTCGCCTTCCTGCCTTTCAGATCAGGACGCATCCTGAGGCAAAAGATGTTGCAGTTGCAACGCTTTTAAAGAGGTTTGCACAGTTTGAAGGCCCTCAAAAGCCTAAATCGATGGTAATCCTTGGTGAGATTTTTCCTGTTGATGCCATGACTATCGGGGGGATTCTCCAGAAAATGGGCGTTGAGTCACTGATCGCACTGCCCGGAACCGCACTTGAAGATTATATCGAGGCGGGGCAGGTTGAAGCCTGTGCCGTGCTGCATCCGTTTTATGAAAGAACGGTCTCTCTGCTTGAAGAGAAAGGGATAAAAATTATCAAGGGGAATCCGATCGGAGCGAATGCAACCGTTCAATGGATACGCCGCATCGGAGAAGCTCTGGATCTTGATCCGGCTCTTGTTCAGGCGGTTGCTGAAGAGGAAGGAGAGAAAGCCCGAGATGTGCTTGCCCAGTTCGGGCATCTTAAGGGTAAAGTGATTGTGGCTGGCTACGAAGGTAATGAACTTCCGCTTGTTCGTCTTCTTCTGGAGGCAGGTCTTGAGGTGCCCTACGCGTCAACATCGATTGCCAGGATGAAACTTGGAGAGGAAGATCACAACGTCTTATCCATGCTTGGTACCGAAATACGATATCGGAAATATCTTGAAGAGGATATGCAGGCGGTGCTGGATTATGAACCGGATCTGGTTATCGGCACAACCTCTCTTGACAGTTTTGCAAAAGAACGCGGAATTCCGGCAATTTATTATACCAACAACATTTCTGCCCGACCGCTCTTTTTTGCTGCAGGTGCAGCAACAGTCCTGGGTATGATCAGCGGATTGCTTGGAAAAAAAGAGGTATTCCAAAATATGAAAAAGTACTTCCAAGAGTAGCCCTTCCCAGTCATTTCAAAGCGGCCAATCTTGTCATCTCGAAGCTTGCTGAGAGATCTCTCTTCAGATTTCTCTCAGCACTCAGAACTGAGTACACAGCACTATTTTAAACTTCCATGATCTCTTTTTCTTTCAGCACAATCAGGTCGGTAAGCTGTTTTTCAAACTTATGCAACAGCTCGTCAGCATCCTTCTTCCCCTTGTTTTTATCATCTTCGCTGATTGCTTTATCTTTCTCGAGTTTTTCAATCTCGTGAATCATATCGCGACGAAGATTGCGAAGGGAAATCTTTGAGTCCTCTCCGAATTTTTTTGTGAGTTTGACAAACTCTTTCCGGCGCTCTTCGGTAAGCGGCGGAATGCTGACTCTGATATTCTGACCATCAGCGGCTGGATTGAGCCCGAGATTAGCATCACGGATAGCCTTTTCGGTAGCGGAGACCATTGATTTATCCCAGATCTGCACCATAAGGGTGTGAACATCAAGAACCCCGACATTGCCGACCTGTTTCAGCGGCATCTGCTGGCCGTATGCTTCAACCTTGATACGGTCAAGCAGGGTCGTTGTTGCCTTTCCTGTCCTGATCGAGGCTATTTCATGCTGAAACGCCTCGATAGTCTTTTTCATTCTAGGCTCAAATTTCTGATAAACATCCCTGACACTCATAGCTGTTCTGATAGGTTAGTGCTGGTTTGCCGAAAAAGAGGGAGTATTGCCTTTTATTGAGCGTTCTGATGTCCAACAGTGGCTTTGGCAAAGCGCTTGTTGAAGCGTTCGACGCGTCCGGCGGTATCAACAAGGGTCTGCTTTCCAGTATAGAACGGATGGCAGTTGTTGCAGATATCGACCTTGATTGTTGGTCGTGTTGAACGGGTAACAAAAGAGTTGCCGCAGTTCGCGCAGTGGACGGTAACCTCTGTATACTTTGGATGAATATCTTGTTTCATGACTTTCGTTGACTTTGTCGTACAATAAGTGATATAACCGGCAATAAAATTGTAAAGGTGCAAATATACAAGAATTTCAATCCAGTTACAACCATTAATATGACCGGTTCTACCTCGATAGTCTACCTGAAGGGAGTAGGGACAAAAAAAGCATCAATTCTTCAAGAGGCAGGTATTGCGACAATCAATGATCTTTTTGATTACTTCCCTCGCCGATATCTCGATCGGCGTGCCATGAAAAGTATCAACAACCTTGTCGATGGCGAAACCGTCACGGTTGTTGGTACAATAATGAAAACCCAGCTTGAGGGCGATACTCCAGGGAAGGCACGTTTCAAGGCATGGCTTGGTGACGCTACAGGCGTTCTTGAACTGACCTGGTTCAGGGGAGTGCGATACTTTTCTCGCAGCATCCTTCAAGGTGAAGCTCTTGCCGTCCACGGCAAAGTTGGTTATTTCGGTCGTCATGCGCAGATGCAGCATCCCGATTTCGACCGTCTCAGTCTGAACGTTCATGATGCGGGCTACGGGGAGTCAAGCGATTTTGACCTCTACCATACAGGCAAGATTATCCCTCTCTACCCGACAAGTGAGGCCATGAAACAGGCAGGCCTGACCTCCCGGCAGATGCGTAATCTTGTTGTGAGGGCTTTTGACGATATAGTGCCCGGCAAAGAGGAAAACCTAAGTGCATCCATTCTTTCAGCCTGCAATCTGCTGCCGCTGGCCGAGGCATATCGTGAAATTCATTTTCCCTCATCGCATGAAGCGCTTAAGAGGGCTCGTTACCGTATGAAGTTTACGGAACTGTTTTATGCACAGCTCTTATTTGCCCTCCGCCACAGCGAGATCAGACAGATTAAATCTGCTGTCAGGTTCACCCATTCCGGTACAGTCACTGAAAAGCTCTATGCAAGCCTTCCTTATGAGCTGACCGATGCACAGAAAAATGCAATCCGCGAAATATATCGCGACCTCAAAAGCGGCACACCTATGAACCGTCTGCTGCAGGGTGATGTCGGTTCGGGTAAAACCATTGTTGCTATGTTTGCCATGGCTCTTGCTGCCGATAACGGCCTTCAGTCCGCATTCATGGCCCCTACAGAGATTCTTGCGGTGCAGCACTACATTGTAATGAAACGTCTGTTCCAGCCTCTTGGTCTGCAGGTAGGGCTTCTGACTGGGAAGCAAGGTAAAAAAGAGCGGCAGGCGGTTCTTTCAGCTCTCAGCACAGGAGAGCTCAATATTGCCCTCGGCACCCATGCCATGATTGAAAAGGGTGTCAACTATGCAGGGCTCGGACTGGTGATTATTGATGAACAGCATCGCTTCGGGGTGCTGCAGCGCAAGGCTCTTCAGGAAAAGGCGACAAATCCGCATGTCCTCCTGATGACTGCTACGCCTATACCGCGAACCCTGACCATGGGTGTGTTTGGTGATCTTGATGTTTCCCTCATCCGTCAGATGCCAGCTGGCCGGACTCCGGTGAAAACCTATATCAGGAGTGAAAAAGAGAGTCATAAAGTCTATGATTTTCTCCGCTCACAGGTGGCGGAAGGAAGACAGGGTTATATTGTGTATCCTCTGGTTGAGGAATCTGAAAAAATGGATATGAAAGCCGCTGTGGAAAGTTATCAGCAACTCTCTTCCGAACTCTTTCCTGACCTCCGGCTTGGATTGATTCACGGCCAGATGACGCCTGATCAGAAAGAGGATGTGATGGGTCAGTTCCGCAGAGGCGATCTTCACCTGCTCGTGGGAACGACCGTGATTGAGGTTGGTGTTGATGTCCCGAATGCCACTGTTATGATCATTGAGCATGCCGAGCGATTTGGCCTTGCCCAGCTTCACCAGCTCAGGGGGCGGGTTGGTCGCGGTGAGCATCGCTCCACCTGCTTTCTTCTCTATGCAAAGCTTACGGACGAAGCCCGCGAACGTATGGCGGCAATGGAGTCAACGACTGACGGCTTCATCATATCCGAAATCGATGCAAAAATAAGAGGCGTTGGAAATATTCTCGGAAAAGAGCAGTCAGGAACCCTGAGTGGATTAAGGATTGCCGATTTGAACTGCGATTTTGATATCATGCACTCTGCCCGCTCTGCGGCATTCAAACTTGTCGCAGATGATCCGCTATTAAAGGCGGCAGATCACCGCATGATCAGAAACTATTATGATCGTTATTACCGTGAACGCTCCTCTCTGGGTGATATCGGTTAGATTTGTTGAACAAGAAGGACATAGAGTAGTTTGAAAATGAACATGAAAAGTCAGCATGAACCGGTTCCTGGTGGACTTGTCACCGAGGTGTCCGGCGCATCATATATTGTTATTGCCGACGACGGCACCGAATTTCGTGCTCGCACCTTTCCCGGCACAAAAGCCGATAATGGCGATACTTCACTTGTTGTTGTCGGTGACAGGGTTGAGCTGAAACTGATTGAGACAGGAACTGCATTATCTGAGGCAGTTATAATATTTGTGCACCCTCGCAGAAGTGCCCTGACAAGAAAGAGGGATGTCCGCAGGAACCGAAGCAAAGAGAAAACCCAGGTAATTGCGGCCAATATCGATCAGCTGGTCGTAGTTGTTTCTGCCTATGAGCCACTCCTCAACACCCGCCTGATTGACCGCTACCTTGTCTTTGCCGAATCTGAAAAGCTTGAAACCATTATTGTCGTTAACAAGATGGATCTTGAGGACTCAACAGAGACAAGCGAGCTGATGAAGCCATACAAGGCTCTCGGGTACACTGTTTTTTATACAAGTGCCGAAAAGAAGCGCGGCATGAAATCTCTTAAAAAAGCTCTTGCCGGCAAGCTTTCAGCTTTCAGCGGTCACTCAGGCGTTGGAAAGTCAACCCTGATCAATCAGCTCTTTGGCTACGAACGCTTAAAAACCGGCGAAACAAACTGGAAGACAGGAAAAGGCCTTCACACAACCAGTAACTCTGTTATGCTTCTTCTTCCCGGTGGAGGATACATTATCGACACTCCCGGAATACGAGAGTTTAACCTTGCCGACATTACCAGGGAGAACCTGCGTTTTTACTTTAAAGAGTTTCTTGCCTTTATGCATGAGTGTGCATTCTCTTCATGCACGCATACCGTAGAGCCGGGGTGCGCAATTCTCGGTGCAGTTGAGTCGGGCCGTATTGATTCTGACCGTTACGAGAGTTACCTTGCAATCTATGAAAGCACTGACCGGGATAGTTGACACTGCTTTGTTGTTTCTCTGGTTTCTATCATTCTTGAACCGTTTTGACCAATGATTATTACCGTCAATCCAGCCACGGCGGAACCGATTGCCGAATATCAAACCATGACATCCGGTGAAATTCGCGAAGTAATAACCCAGTCTTACTGGGACTATATTTCCTGGAGAGAGCTCTCCATCGCTGAGCGTAGTGTGCAGATGAAACGCCTTGCCAAACTCCTTCGCCTGGAAAAAGACCAGCATGCAGCCCTGATAAGTCTTGAAATGGGTAAGCCCCTTACACAGGCAGTGGCGGAAGTGGAAAAATCCGCATGGGTCTGCGATTATTATGCCGACAATGCAGCCTCTTTTTTAAAACCCGAAGAGAGCAATCTTGATGGGGGAGTCAGGGGAGTGGTCAAATTCGAACCCATCGGCCTTGTTCTCGGCATCATGCCATGGAATTTTCCCTTCTGGCAGGTTTTCCGTTTTGCCGCACCAGCCATAATGGCAGGTAACGGCATTATTCTTAAGCACTCCCCGAATGTCACCGGATCAGCCATTGCCATAGAACAGCTTTTTCGCGATGCCGGATTTCCTGCTCATCTATACAGTGCTGTGCATATCGATCTCGTAGATGTTGATCGATTGACCGGTTTCATGATTGAACATCCCGCCATACAGGGAGTCTCGTTGACGGGCAGTACTGCTGCAGGTCGGGCAGTTGCTGCCAAGTCAGGTAAAGCACTGAAAACAAGCGTCCTTGAACTCGGCGGCAGTGATCCCTACATTGTGCTCGATGATGCTGACATCCCCCAGGCTGTAGATATCTGTGCCGTAGCGCGTCTTCTCAATGCCGGACAAAGCTGTATAGCTGCCAAGCGCTTTATTGTGCAGGCCAGTGTGTTTGAGCAGTTCGAAAACCTGCTTCTCCAGCGCATGCAATCGGCTGTGATGGGTGACCCATTGGACCCGGCCGTTGAGGTCGGACCTCTTGCCCGCCACGATCTCCGCGAGCAGCTTCACAGTCAAGTCACACGAAGTGTTGCCGAAGGGGCGCGCCTGCTTTGCGGTGGCACCATTCCAGAAGGCAAAGGCTTTTTCTATCCGCCAACTGTTCTCTCCGGTGTTCACAAATGCATGGAAGTCTATAGCGAAGAAACGTTCGGGCCGGTTGCAACCCTTATTGAAGCAAAGGACGACAATGAAGCTATCCTTATTGCAAATGATACCCCCTATGGTCTTGGATCAGCAGTCTTTTCCGGCAACACCGAAAGGGCGCTTGCCATTGCCGATCAACTTGAAGCAGGCTGCTGTTTTATCAACAGTATGGTGAAATCCGATCCACGTCTGCCTTTTGGCGGAGTCAAACAGTCAGGGTATGGTCGCGAACTTTCCAGTTACGGAATTCATGAGTTTGTGAACATAAAAAGTATCTGCTTCAAGGATAGGTGATATTTTTATATGGCAGGACTGGCATCAACCTGAAAGTTGTTAGTGCCTATGCTTCATAACGCTTATCCCCGTTGCTATCTATTGCGTTACCTTGTCGAGGGTTTCAGCAAGCTTTTCCGGATCATTTATTGGCATCAGGCATCTACGGTCGATACAGACCGATGCTTGTGGATAGACAGCAGCAGTCTGAATGCTTTCCGGAAATTGTTGTAATGCGATAAGTTCATTCGAAGCGTGCATGATGACGTTTCCCGGCAGGTATCGCTCGTCAGCAACTGCTCGCAGTTGAGCCATCTCTGGCGCGAGGAGCTCTCCTGAAAGAACAACCCTGCTTTTTCTTTTGCGTGCAAAGTTCAGGGCAACCAGCATCTGTGGCAGAGCATGGCTGTTTTCAGCAAGCATGGTGCCACATGACTTGATGGTTTCTTCCGCCCTGATTGAAAACTTTTCTTCTCCGGTTATTTCACTCAGCCGCAGAAGGTTCAACGCGCTGATCGAGTTTGCCGAAGGCTCAGCACCGTCATAATCTTCCTTGAGTCTCAACGGGACCGTATTGTCATCAACAGCAGTACTGAAAAACCCTCCATGCGTAGTGTCGTAAAAAAGGCTGTTCTGCAGTTCTGCAAGTTCCAGAGCGGTCTGTAAATATTGCGGTTCAAAAGATGCTTCGTACAAGTCTATCAGTCCCTGCACAAAAAATGCATAATCTTCAGCTTTTCCTGATATAGCAGCGTTGCCATCTCTATATCGGCGCAGCAGAAGACCTTTATTGCTGTTATAGAGTTTATCCAGAATAAAGCCTGCAGCTTTCCTGGCAGCGGCAAGGTATGGGTCGTGATGTAAAACTCTGTAACCCTTTGCCAAGGCTGAAATCATAAGACCATTCCATGCTGTGAGTATTTTATCGTCAAGAAAGGGTCTGGGTCTTTTTCCCCTCGCCGTATATAGCTTTGCTCGAGCATCATCAAGAAGTGCGTTGATTTCTTCAGGTGTCTTTCCAAACTGATCTGCCGTTTCCTCTATGGTGGCTTGCTGCACCAGAATATTTTTGCCGATAAACTCTCCATGTGGATCATGCAGTACATTTCCTTCAGAGCTTATACCGTAGGTAAATGAGAAGATCGTGGAGAGTGTTTCATCTTCGAGAATCTCCCGAAGCTCATCAGCACTCCAGAGATAGAATGCTCCCTCTTTTTTTACGTTGCCGGATTCTCTCTCCAGGCTGTCTGCATCTTCAGCTGAGTAAAACCCGCCATCAGGCGAAGTCAAATCATAAAGCACATAGTTAAAAATGTCTTCCGCTACACTCTTGAAAAAGTCATCACCGCTGCACTGAAAGGCTTCAAGATAGGAGACGGCAAGTTGGGCATTGTCGTAAAGCATTTTTTCAAAATGAGGCACATGCCAGCGGGCATCGGTAGAGTAACGAGCAAACCCTCCACCACCTTTACCTGTAACCCCGATATGGTCGTGAATTCCTCCTTCAGCCATTTTTTTCAGGGTATTGAGCGCCATCCCCAGTGCTTTTTTGTTCCCGGTATAGTAAGCGTAGCTGAACAGAAAGCTTAGCAATACGGGCCGGGGAAATTTTGGAGCTCCGCCAAAACCTCCAAACCGGGAGTCATAATTGTTTTCAAGCCATCCGAAGCATTTTTTCTGTGCCTCATTGTCACCAAGGAGAACAGCAGGATTCTTGGTCGAAAGTTGATCAAGAGAGTTGAAAAAACTGTTGGAACTCGCAATAATTTTTATTTTTTCACTCTTCCACAGACGGGCTATGGATACAAGTATAGTTTTAAATCCCGGCAGACCATACCGGTCTTCAGGAGGAAAATAACTGCCTCCATAAAAAGGCTTTCTTTCGGGAGTAAGCCAAACGGACATAGGCCAGCCACCATTTCCAGTGCTTGACTGAAGATAATTCATATAGAGACGGTCAACATCAGGAAGCTCTTCGCGGTCGACCTTTACCGAGACGAAATTCCGGTTCAGCAGTTCGGCGATTTCTCTGTTTTCAAACGATTCCCGCTCCATGACATGGCACCAATGGCAAGTTGAATAGCCTATGGAGAGGAACAACGGTATGTTTTCATGTTCAGCTTTTTCAAAAGCCTCGTTTCCCCACCGATACCAGTCCACAGGATTCCGAGCATGCTGCAAGAGATAGGGACTTTTTTCAAGGGCGAGCCGGTTCATTTCCTATATGATTATTGGTCATAGTAGAGCCATGGAGCGTTTATTATAGAACAACCTTAACCATTTCTTGAGTCTCTAAGTTCTTGGGTTTTGAAACCATTGTTATAGAAGAGAGTATACTCGGAAAAGATAAAAGCGGAGAGAATGGCAGGGGAGATTAAACGTCGAAAGCTATGATAATATGCAGAGGTATAATGGCTAATCATCCGGGATTTATGCCCGCTTGAACAGTTTACTTGACAGGTTTTGATTGGTCTTAATTATTTAACAAGATATTTGGTAAGTATTTTTTCAAGTTCCGATGTGTTGATAGGTTTGGAGATATAATCGTCCATTCCGGCACTGATGCATTTTTCCCGGTCGCCAACCATTGCATGAGCTGTCATTGCCACAATCGGAACGCCCGGTGTTCCGCAACGCTCCGGATCATTTCTTATGATTCCGGTAGTTTCATAGCCATCCATTTCAGGCATCTGGCAATCCATTAAAACAAGATCGTATACTTTATTGCGCATAGCCTCAAGGGCCTCTGTTCCGCTGGAAACAATATCAGAAAAGAGACCCAGTTTTTTAAGCATGGACATCGTTACTTTCTGATTGACAGGGTTGTCTTCAACGACAAGGATATTGAATGTTTTAGTAGCAGGTTGCTGCTCAGTTATACCTTTATGTTTATTCGGGCTTTCCGGTGCAAGCTTTTCAATATTCAGAATATCTTCGATGGAGTGGAAAAGTTCCATACGCCTGACAGGTTTCTGGAGTAATTTAAACTCCCTGGTAACCAAACGGTTTTTTATATCTCCAGACTGGACGGGTGAAGCAAGTATTATTATTTTACAGGTATGTGTTGCATAAACCGCGTTCACAAACCGGTCCAGTTCATCCCCCGGTTTATGCTGGTTATTTATATCAAGAATTACGGCATCCCAAGACTCAAGTGCTTCTGGATTATAATGGCCTTTATTAATCAAAGAAAGTGCTGTTTCAATACTGGAAACCGGGGTATAAAAGCACTTCCAGGAGTCAAGAAGTTCGCAGAGCATATCGAGCGCAGTTGTATTGCTATTGACAACAAGAACTCTCGGCTCAACTGTTCCATGCACTGATACCGGAAGCTTTTCAGGCAAACACTTCTGTTTTTCAAGCACAACATCAAAGCTGAAAACAGAGCCCTTCCCTGGTTGGCTTTCCACTGAGATGTTGCCACCCATTTTGTTGACAAGATAGTGTGAAATCGACAAGCCGAGACCTGTTCCTCCGTATTTCCTTGCCGTTGAACCGTCCGCCTGGATAAACGGCTTAAATATAGAGCTTATAACCTCAGGTTGTATGCCAATACCTGTATCGCGGATGGTACATCTGATTAACACATCTGTTTCTGTTTCCTTTTCAGGCATGACACTTACTACTATATCGCCATGATGAGTAAATTTTACAGCATTACTGATAAGGTTAACAAAAACCTGTCTGATTCTTACCGGATCACCGATCAATGCAAACGGAAAATCTTTACCGGTTACAATCGTTAATTCGAGTCCTTTAGCCTGTGCTGCAAAGCCAAGCATTCCGCAAACATTTTCAAGGAGTTCGAGGAGATCAAAATCAACGATATCGAGTTCAAGGCAGTTTGCTTCAATCTTGGAAAAATCAAGAATATCGTTAATGATTTCCAGAAGGTTCTGGCCGCTGTTGATAATGGTCTCAACATACTTTTGCTGTTCAGGATCAAGTATTGTATCAACAAGCATTTCGGACATTCCAATAATGCCTCCCATAGGTGTCCGTATTTCATGGCTCATATTAGCCAGAAACTGGCTCTTTGCTGCATTGGCTTCACTTGCTTCCCTGACTTTGTCTTCAAGCTTTCTGTTGATGTCCTGCAACTCTTTTCTTGCAAGGTTAGCATCTTCAATGAGGTTCAGCAGTACTGACCTTTGCTGTTCCCGGTAGAGTTTGTTATCCGTCTCATCATCATATGTTTTCGGATCTTCTTCTGAAAAAAAATCATCATCAATACTGGAATGCTGCAGCAAATCATCATGTTCAGAAGAGAGGGCGTCTGAAACAATGCCGGTATATTTTATGAGTTCCTGTCTCAGTTCTCCGACAATAGTTTTCAGTCCGTTTATGCGCAGTTCTCTACCTATCATAACACGGTTGAAGCGCTCAAGATCGTTCAGCATTCTTTTTAGCTCTATTTCCATTCTCTTACGATCGGAAATATCTGACACAAGTACAGTAACAGAGGCAACCTCACCATTGATCAGAGAAGGACCAAAACGTGATTCAATGTCAAGGGTTTCTCCGTGAGGAAGAGCGAGTTGAGACTCGATTACTGTCGGTTTTCCGGTGATGAAAGCCTTTTCCATTGCCTTATGAAAGTGGCTTTCGTGTTCTGGTTCAATGATATACTCACAAAGGTGTTCACCTGGCTGCAGCAAATTTTTATATCCGGGCAGGGATCGGTTGATATAGGTTATAGTGTGGCTGTTGTCAACAGCAATAATGGTATCAGTACTGTTGGCAAGAATCAGATTGAGGGTATTCTGGCTTAGACGTAAAGAGTTCAATGCCTCTTGCAGTTTCGACTGCGACGATTCGAGTTCAAAGTTTTTATCTTCGATCTGCCGCTTAACATCCGAAAGTTCAATTGATTTTCTGATCAGTTTGATATTCTGATCAAGGAGAGCTGCCTGTTTTTGCCGAAGTTCCTGTTCAATACGGCTGCTTTGCAACGAGGCTTTTTCCAGCTCTATTATTCTCTGCTGAAGTTGGCTGTAATCCACGTTTATCATGACCTGTTTTTGGGGAAAAAGGTTATGGCAATGATTGGTACTTTTTATTCTTTTCCTAGCACCCAGAGAACAACTGTTTCGTTATGAAATTTTACCGATGAAAGTTCTTTTTTTGTTTTATCAATTGGGCCTATTTCTCCATAGGTATAAAAGCCTATCAGAGGAACATCAAGACCGATAATCTCACGGACGGCATCTACCTCCTCCAGGATTCTCCGACCGAGAACAAGCTTTCTTCCAACACAGCTGAACATGATAATGGCCTGAGGAGTTGCTCCTGCAAGAGACTTTTTTGCCTGTTCAGCAGCTTCCCTGGCTCCGTTGATGATATCTCCCCTTGAGGCAGTTGTAAGTGTCACTTCACTGCCTTCAGGAATAGATGCTGCCAGTGAAATTGTTCCTTTTTCATGATCGACGGATAAACCGCAGCGCAATTGAAAAATGCTTTGACTGCTGTTCGATGGATTTTTGTCAATAATACCAAATGGATATTCCAGGCAAACGGCAGGAAGTCTTCCAGCTCTTTCTTCACCCAGAAAATCTTTATAAAGATCAAGTGCATTGGTGTGCTCAAACTCTTTAACAACATTTCCTTCCGAGGATGTACAGGTAAAGCTGTTTCCTATCGATGAAAAGCCGCTCCTGACACCGATACCTGTTCTGAAACCCTTCTTTTTAATCACCATCAGACCGGTGATGGCATCTTTATATACTATCCCGTTATAATACTGAAAGGTACTCTCGAACCTTTCGTCATCGCCAAGGTAGCCACCAGTAATCTCAAAATCTTTACCCAGAACCGATTGCAGTCCCTCAAGCACCTTAAGGCCATCACCACCCATTCCGTTAGGAAAAACCAGGAGGGATGCATCGGGATCAACTGCAGCTTTGCCGAGAATATCGTTTGCCATTGCTCTACTGCACGCAGCTTCACCACTGCTCATATTATGTCCTATACCAGTAACAAACTCAAGTTCCTCATTACTGAAAGACATGACAACTACTGATCCTGTCGAAAAACCTGCAGAAGAAATCTCTCCGGCAGTTGTTCCGCCAACCATGGGGATATCTTTGGCAACAGACGAAATTCCAGCTAGAAGTTCACGATGGTTAAACCGCATTGCACCAAAAACAATCAGTACCCTGGGAGCTCCGCTATGCTTTTCAATAGCGCTCTGCGTAGCCTCTTTTCCTGCAGAAAATGAATCGGCAAGGTTACTGAACCCTACTCCTATAGTATTGTTTGACATAGCGAACTTCCAACAAAGATCAAGAGATTAACAAAATATTAAGATGCTGATATAATTCTTGCATCCCTTCTGACTTTCAGACAATAAGCCGTTAGAGAAGACAAGTAAAAAGGTTACTCGCAAACTCCATCTTGAAGGTAAACGATCAATAACGGGGGAGGTTCTTGTCTAATATACAATCAATGCCGGCATTTTTCAGCGAAATTTCTGATAAAAAGCCCGCTTTGTTACATGACAATAATCCACATTGACTTCTTACAGAAGCAAACCATTGGTTCTGAATTTGCCTTGTTCTATTTTCATTGCGTGTTGATTTTTCAGCGTATGCATCAGGTGATGCAGTAAGGAGAGGAGAAGTGGAAACAAACTTCCGTCTTCAGGTGAAGCCGGAAGTTGTTAACTATAACCCGCAACAGTTCTGAAGCTTAAAAGGACATAGAGAGCTCAGAAAGGTAGGTCTTGATTGACTGGTGTTTTCCAAGGCCAAGCTTCTTATGCATCCTGTATCGTATGCTTTCCATGCCTCTTGTCGATATCCCGACAGAACGGGCAATCTCAATAGTATCGTAATTCAATTTTACAAGCAGGCTTATTCTTAGTTCACGCTGATTGAGGTTGGGGTGCTTTTTCTGAAGTCTTGACAGAAAAATAGAGTCAGTTTCAGTCAGCTCAATGTTGAGCCGCTTTTCGATTGTTTCGGTTTCAATCAAACTCAGGCATGAATCAGTCATAAGTCTTTTTACGCCGGCATCAATTTCCAACGCATGTATCTGGTCGAGAAGATTTCGCAATGCATTGGTTTTTTCTGCGATTGCAGTAGAAACTCTTGTCAGTTCCATATCCTGTGTTGCAACTCTTGTTTTAAGAGTAGCGATCTCTTTTTCAAAATCAAGAGATGACTTCTGGTTTTGTATTGCTTCTGTTTTCATGTTGTTATCATGTGGGTTATTCAATGTTCGAAGTAATGTATACGGCAGAAAAGCTTATGCATTCCTCCGCATGCTACCAATTATCCGAATAAAAGTAATCATCACTTCCTCGACGTATTCTAGGCTGTAATATGGATTTTTTTTATAAAATACCAATGGAATTCGTTTTTTCTGCATAAAAACACTTTTTTTATGACTTAAGTACGCCGATATAAGTAATTCCGTTCTTCTTCCATACTGCCGTATTTTCTTTTCCGTTCATTCATTACACACTTTTTAAGTGCAAGTTCATTTTTCAGCGGTTCTCTTCTATTTTGTTATTAAAGCTTAAATGAGCAGCTTATGCCGATAAGTATTATTTTTATCTGTTATGAAAATATCTGTCGTTCTCCCATGGCAGAAGGAATATTTTCCTCTTTGCTTGCAAGGTATAATCTTCAACATTTATTTTCGGTCAGTTCCGCAGGCACCGTCAACTATCAGCAAGGCTCCACTCCCGACGAACGGGCTATAAAAGCACTTTTTTCTGTTGGCATTGATATTTCTTCACTTCGTGCACGTTGTATAGACGATCTGGATCTCTATGCCTGCGACTGGATATTTGTTATGGATTATGAAAATTATGAAAAAATATGCAGCACTTTCATTTCCACTCAAAGGCCAAGAGTGCATATGGTTATGGATTTTGTTAACGGCCGTTCCGGTGAGGAAATCGCCGACCCTTATTACGGTACAGCTAAAGAATTTGAAAGGGTGATGAGCGATCTTTTCATTGCAACTGAACAGATTCTTTACCGGATTTTCGAAGAATACCCTGATGTCGCACTACAGGTATCCGGGGAATAATATAACACTCTTCTTTTTTTTCTGTATTCACTTATGAAGAAGCGTTCTCGCTACCTTTTTATCGTTAATCCTGCTGCTAATAAGGGTCGTGCTGCCAGCAAGGTTTCATGGCTTCATGCACTCCTTTCAGGACATGAAGACTCCTCCATGGTTACAACGACCCATGCCGGACATGCTGAAGATATTGCCCGTTCCACTATTCCTGAACAAAAATGCCTGATTTCATGTGGCGGAGACGGGACTCTTCATGAAGTAGTTAATGCTGTGGCGGAAAAAGAGATAACAGTTGGGATTTTACCTATTGGTTCAGCTAACGATTTCATTAAAACTCTGAATCCTCCTGATACCTCACATCCAGGTATCAGTCATTTTTTCAATGCACAGAGTAAAAAAGTTGATCTTGGGAGTGTCTCATTCGGCAGAGCTGATCACCGGTATTTTATCAACTCCCTTGGCCTCGGTTTTACCGGCAGGGTAGCGAAAGCTGTTAAAGATACTCCGTGGTTAAAGGGCGAGCTATCGTACGTTTATGCACTTTTACGTGTGCTTTCCGGATATGCCTCAGTCAAAATGCATATTAAAATTACTTTGGAAGACTCTTTTATGGAGCTTCACGAGCCTGTTTTTGCTTTTTCCGTGTTAAATGGAAAAATAGAAGGGGGGAAATTCAAGATTTCGCCTCATTCCGAACTGTCCGATGGGCTGCTTGACGTGTGCATTCTCAAGGCCGTATCAAAACTTGAATTTTTTCTCTATGTGCTCAAGTACATCAATGGTACCCATATCAGCGATCCAAAGGTGATTTATTGCAAGGCGAAAGCTGTAGAGTTGACAATGTCGACTACAGATGTCATGCATCTGGACGGGGAGGTTTATGATAACATTCAAGGAAACATCAACATATCAGTGGTTCCGGAAGGACTCTCCATGCTTTACAGCCAAGCTGTATCAAAAAGATAAAGAACGATTCAGGGCGCCCAAACTGTTCGTTCATTACGCCTGGTGATTAAAGGTTCTTAACTTGTGGCATGGATTGATTAAAGGGCGCAAGCTAAGCCGACTTTTTTTATATTTATTCTGCAAGTCAATGAATACATGCTCAAATTTGCTCAATTTCAGGAATAAAAAAATAGGATAGTACACCAATACCTGCGGCTGATAAACAAACTAAAATGCGTTATGAAAAAACATCTTTTCATTTTTGGTGTCTGCATTTTTCTAGGGATGCTCGCTGCCCCGGCACATGCTGTTGATAATCCATATTACCTGAGCGGAAATATCGGGGCATCTTTGTTCAGTAATTTAACACTCAATAGCCCAACTACACAAATTCAACAAGGCATAGTGCAGACAAATGCCAGTTACGCTGTTGAGAGTGCTGTGGGACGTGACTTTGATGGTTTTCGGGTAGAGGTTGAAGCTGGTCTTCAGCAAAACAAAACCTCTCAGATAGGGGCGATTAACGTGGTCTCTGTTCTGCTCAATGGTTACTATGATTTCAATGATCCAGATGAGCTAAGTCCTTACGTTACTGCCGGCATTGGATATGCTGGCGTCACTGCTGTAGACTATGTAAGCAGTTCAGTACTTGGTTATCAGGTTGGTGCCGGGGTTCTTATTCCGATAACTAATATAGCGGCGTTTGATATCCGGTACCGCTATTTTGGAACCGGTACCTGCAATTTTACTGATAATACAGCCGATTTCAAACTGGCAGGCAGCAGCATTCTGCTCGGGTTGAAATTCAGAATGAGATAACAAAGGCATTGCAATGAATAGAAATACGGCAATATTCAGCAACAGGCAGTAAACAGTATACGTCACTTACGAAATGCAGGTTATTGTTTTTGAAGATACCAGGGTTCCAGAGCTCAAGCCACTTGTGAACCTTAAGCCGGTGTATGGACTCTATACCGGCTTTCGTTCCCTTCAGTCAAAACTCGAGCATTCGATTAAAGGGCGTGTGAAGCTCACCTGGCATTTGCGCCGCTATCTTGCTCCATATTATGCAGAACAGCATCCAGCATCAGTGCTCAACAAGGTTGAAGAGGATGATGTGCTTCTCGTTAATGGTCGACTGGTCTGTAGTGAGGCAGCCGCTGCACTCATAACTGAGAGCGCCATCGAACCCGGTAAGGCCTATATGCAGGGAGATGATCTTCTCTTTGCCAGGGTTCATCGTCGTCATATTGAAGATAACCATGGCTTGATGCCAGATCTGATTGATACATCCCTTATGGTTGGAGAACTGGTTTGTGAACCGGTCACAGGCTTCCGGATTATCAGGCATATATGGGATGTGATAGACTTCCATCCCGACGAGATGCTGCGTGATGCTGAAACGCTCAAACTGGGCCATATTGCAGGCAGTGTGCACCCCTCAGCTGCCTTGATCAACCCTTCAAACATCTACGTGGCTCCCGGTGCAGTTGTGCATGCTGGCGCAGTGCTTGATGCTGATGAGGGATTTGTGGCTGTCGGAGAGGGATCGATTGTTGATCCGCAGGCGGTGCTGATGCAGAATGTTTTTCTTGCTCCGCGTTCGAGGGTTAAAACCGGTGCCAATATTTATAGTAATGTCACTGTAGGCATGGCATCTAAAATTGGAGGAGAAGTCGAGGATTCCATTATTGAGCCTTTTGCAAACAAACAGCATGATGGTTTTCTTGGTCACTCTTATATCTCTTCCTGGTGTAATCTTGGAGCAGGGACCATTACGAGCGATCTTAAAAATAACTACAGCCCGATAAAGCTTCTTCTCAATGGTCGGGAGGAGAAGACAGGCCTCCAGTTTCTTGGGCTTTTGATGGGTGATCACGCCAAAAGCTCCATCAATTCGATGTTCAACACCGGAACCGTGGTTGGTACAGCAGCCAATGTGTTCAACGCCGGGTTTCCTCCAAAAGAGATTTTTTCTTTTTCATGGGGTGGAAGCGCTGGTTTTGAAACCTATGAGATTGAAAAAGCCGTTGAAACAGCAAAGGCGGTTATGGCGCGCCGCAATATCGTGATGAGCAGCGCTTATGAGTCCATGTTGCGTTTCATTGCCGCAACTGAGAGCCGAGACCCTTTATTTGTATAACTTCTAAGTATGAGTATGCATGATTCTTGTCGTCGATAATTATGATTCTTTCACCTACAACCTGGTGCAATATATTGGTGAGTCAGGGGCAACTGTTGAGGTATATCGCAACGATGAACTTTCTGTTGCCGAAATTATAGAACGAAATCCTGAAAAGATTGTTATTTCTCCAGGTCCCGGAACTCCTGATGATGCCGGTGTATCTGTGCCATTGATTCATGCTGTTAAAGGCAGGATACCTCTTTTGGGTGTCTGTCTGGGGCATCAGTCTATCGGTGCCGCTCTTGGTGGAAAAGTGGTACGGGCAGCAAATATCATGCACGGCAAGACCTCACTGGTTTACCATGACAACCAGGGAATATTCAGTGGCGTTGAAAATCCATTTATAGCTACAAGATATCACTCTCTCATTGTCGAGAGGCAAACACTTCCGGATATCCTCTCTATTCGCGCATGGACTGAAGACGGCGTGATCATGGGAATGGATTCGGAGCAACTATTGCTTTACGGTGTTCAGTTTCATCCCGAATCCATCATGACCAGTGAAGGGAAAAAAATTATCAGGAATTTTCTTGACCTGTAATCATGTTCTGCTTTTTCCCGGTATCAACCGGGAAGGTGATTTTAAGGCTTATGGCTGACGGTTATTCCCTGAATTTTTAATATGAGGTGGTTGTTCATGTACAGACTCATTGAACCAGTCGGTCAGAATTTTTGTTTCTTGTCGATCTAACTGCTTTTCAGGGTTACAGATATAATATAACCTCCGGTGAAGAGGGCCTTCCCCGATAACTCTTATGATTTCAATCTGTTTGCGCTCTTTTTTTTCATTGTTCCATGTGGAAAAATTTATAACATTGCGTCCTGAAGAGACTGTTGATGATAACAGCCACGATATTGGAGCTATGTAGGCAATGGCTGTCCACCCGGTTTCATTAGAGTGGCAGTCGTAGCATGCTTTTTTTAGAGATTTCTTTATGGCGTATGGAGTTTGAACGTCTAAAACGACTGGTGGATTGATGCGGTTCAATGGTATGAACTGCATCATCATGAGAGAGAGAAGAGACCAGCTGCCAATGGATTTTAAAGAGAGAGTCATTGTTTTGGGGAACATTCTGAATGTAATTCCTCTTCTATTCCTTTAATCTCAAGATAGTGTTATCGTGATATTTCCCTGTGAAAAAGCCGTATGGTATTATCTTCCTCAAATCAGGGCTGATCTTGCTATCGAGCTTGTGAAAACGGGAATGACCCAGTCGCAGGCTTCAAAAAAACTTGGTGTTACTCCAGCTGCGGTGTCACAATACATCAATAAAAAACGAGGTATCCAAACGCCAAAGAGCAGGATATACCGTCAGGAGATAAAAGCTGCAGTTAAAAAAATCTGTGATGACGCCTCATCTGAAGACCTTAGCCTTATGGTGTGTAAATGTTGTCATTTGTTGCAGGAAGACGACAAAGAAAAGCCTGGTGAAACTCCGTCATGCGGTATGCATCAAGCATCATGAGAAGCGTGATGTATACTTTTTCGCTACAATTCGACAATGATATGCGATTCGGTTGAATGACCGTTGAGCAGGTTTTTCAACATGTCGATGAGCCCCATTCCGTATTTGTTGAGAAAATAAAAAATATTGATCATCCTTTCCTGAGGCATTCCTTCCGGAAAAAGTGCGGTTTCAGCCTTAATGATCTGCTCCAGCAGTTCTTCGTGTTTGCGCCGGCTTGCTTTCCATGCTTTCTGTTCGATACCTTCCACAATTTTGGTCGATTGCACGCCTGACGCAGCTAACAGCGGCTCAAGTGTAGGGTCAATTTTCGAAAGTGCTGGCCCCAGAGTTGCAAAAGATCGCAAGATCTCTTCCTTTACCTGCTCAAACAGTGCATCAAGCTGAGGATTTTCTGAAATACCCACCGCATTTTTTTTAACCTGCTGAAGGTCACCGAATACTGCATTGTAAATCTGTTTGCGCGAAAATCCAGGCTTCCCGATTACCTTGAGCAGCTTGTCCATGATTCTGCTTATTTTCGGCTCAACCAGCGAAAAGCTTCCCCTGGGGATAACAAATGGCATGGAGATACCGAAATGCTCATAATTTTTCCGGTACTGTGCCAGATAGCTTATTTCACCAGGTCCGGCGATACAGGCAAAAGTCGGCAGCACGTAATCCTGAACAATTGGTCTGAGAACAACGTTGGGGCTGAACCGTTCAGGGTGATCCTGACACAGTTCAAGCATCTGGTTTTTTGAAAAGTGTTGTTTGTCCGGAACAATGGAAAAAGAGTCATCCGAAGTGTGCTCTATTTTTTGACGCTGTCCATGTTGATTGATATAAAAAAGATTGACCGTTCTTGGTTTTGTCTGTGCCGTATAACCGAGGCTTTCCAGGCGAGAACTCTGTGCAATTACATTATAAGATGATGCGGGCGCGGATGAGAGTTCCTGCAAAAAAATGTTGGATGAAAGTCTTTTAAACTCTGGGTCCAGGCTCGAAAGGAGAATCAGTGGCTGTTCCTTGAACAGCTGCATCATGGTTTTAGCAAAACTTGTTTCGAAGGTGCTTCCTGGACAATAGCAATCTGAAAGTATGGTTGCAATACTCTCCTTATAAGTTGAATCCGGCAGGAGCTTTATAAAATCCTCAACAGTTTGCCTGATCTCTTCGCCGAAACTGGTGTTGGCGACCATCTGGTCAGGAAGACGTTTATAGGGTTCCTCATTGAAGTGAACGATCTGGTTTTCAGAAAAAATTGCCGTGTGGGCTGATTCAGCGTAGTCATGATCTTCACCTTCAAGCCAGAATATGGGTACAAAATCATATTCCGGGAAAAGTGCTTTTTGGCGTTCTGCAAAAATAATGGCCGTAAGAGCTTTATAAATGGTGTAGAGAGGTCCGGTAAAGAGTCCTAATTGCTGTCCGGTGACCACAGCCATACATCGCGGAGAGCGGAGTTTTTCGATCTCACGGAGGTGAAGTTCTGTACATCCGAAGCGACTGTTCTGCTTTGCAAGCATTCGAGTAAGTGTTTCCCGATCAAATTTTCTTGATCCGAGCATTCCGAGCTGTCGGTAGTAATCAGCCTCTTTTTGGTAATCAAGGTGAAAACACTCCAAAATCAATTCTGAACGTTCGGGACCATCTGATGTATAGTCCCGAAACAGCTTCGAAAATCCCTTTTTTGGCGTCAGAATATTTTTGTAATCAAGCAGAAAGGTATTCACTCTGTTATTTTTGCAGGTTCCATTGTTTAAGTGCGCCGATAAATCCATGTGCTGTCAGATCACACGAAAGCGGGGTAATAGCTACATAATTCTGTCGCACGGCAAATTCATCTTTACTGATATCTTCATCGAGCAGTTTCAGCGTACCGCTCAGCCAGTAGTAAG
Source organism: uncultured Chlorobiaceae bacterium (assembly GCA_903851385.1). Lineage (GTDB taxonomy): Bacteria > Bacteroidota > Chlorobiia > Chlorobiales > Chlorobiaceae > Chlorobium. Next base: position 89,846 of record CAINOC010000014.1, read on the forward strand.
GGTTGTTGAACATATCATGTCGTTCAATGGCATCTTCTTCCCAGCGGGAACGTCCCTGTTCAGTAATCACAATCCCGCTGATTTCGGATTCCGGCACATTGGGGATATTGACTGAAAGAATTGTATCCGCAGGAAGTCCTTCCAGAAGCACTTTTCGTGCAAGTTTTCGCGCAAATTTTGCGGCATAGGTAAAATCGGCATGTTCATAGGTTGTCAGAGAAAATGCCAGAGAAGTGATTCCCTGAATAGACCCCTCAATCGCTGCAGCAACAGTGCCCGAGTATAACGTATTTGTTGCTGTGTTGCTCCCATAGTTGATGCCTGATACAATAAGATCAGGTTTTGAAGGCAGAATATGACTAAGCGCTACCTTGATGCAGTCAACAGGGGTGCCTGAAACGGTATAGCCGAAAAAATGATTGTTTTTTAAAAACTTTTTAATTCTCAGTGGCTCACCCAGTGTCATGGCATGGCTCATTCCGCTGTGCGGCTCTGCAGGCGCAACGACCGTAACGCGGCCTAATTTCTTCATGGCAACCGCAAGCGCATGAATCCCTTCGCCTTCAATGCCGTCGTCATTACAGACCAGTATGTGAGGTTTCTGAACGGTATTCATACGTATTGCTGTTCCCTGATCATCAGTATGGTTCTCTTTCAATGTTGTGAAGGTGCGTAATAATACAAAAAAGTTCTGCTCAAAAGTTATGACCGAGGCTGAAATAAAAGACGGTATCTGAAAATCCCAGCGATGAAGAGTTTGGATTTGTTGCGTTTTTAAGAAAAGCGAAAGCTTTTGAAACGGTGAACATCGCCGGGCCGAGAGGTGTTTGCCATACCAGACTGGTGCCGGTACCGTGAATAAGTTGGCCGAAAGAGATGTCATCCCTGTCATCCCAGGCATTCCCGACATTGTAATGAAGTACAATCGACGTTGGAAACAGCAAATCGAACGAGGGTTTATAGCGAAGATGTACTCCAACTGCAGCAATATCGTTGCCTGGAAGGTCATTTTCTTTAAGCCCGATAAATTGCTGGCTGTAACTGGTTCCTGGCCCCCCAAGGAAAAATTTTTCTGAGAGTGGCACGCTGATATTGCTGATGCCGAATAGTCCGGATAGCTGCAAGGTTGTCTCTTTCCCAAGGGGAATATTTTCTTCGTGCCTGCCTGACATCTGCCAGAAAACATCATGCACCTTGAACGATTCTGAAGAACTTGAATATCTGAAGTTCGTATAGCTGCCAGACGTCGGAATCAGCGGATCATCTCTCGAATCAAGAGTAAACTGTGTGCCTATGGAGAGCATCGTAATATTTGCTGTCGGCAGTCCTCCACCATTCACCTGCCCGGCATAGGAGAGCGAGTTCTGGTAGGTCATATCAACAATAAACTGGCCGTTTTTATTGATCCTTGTTCCAAACCCTGAGTTTATGCCATATTTCTGTATTCCGTAGGTGTTCGATCCATTGGAATGCGAAGAAAAAAGTGCTTTGGAAAAGGTTATATCGCGGTTATCAAAGAGATGGTCGTCATAAAAAATTCTGGACGACATGGTGAAGTGAGATGAGCTGATACGTGGAATGTTAAACTCAATGTTCACCGAGTTGTCTCTTTTTCCTGCTATCATCCACCCGCCGATAGAGCTTGTTGTTCCTCCGAGATTTTCATTTCTGAAATCAAGGAGAAACTGGGCATTGTTTATTTCATCATAACGCAATCCAAGCCTGAGCACATACGGTGTTTTTTCTTCAAGGGAAAACTTGAGCAGCGGATTCCTGCCTGTATCTGACACTGTTGTGAGTGAAACGCCATTAAATGACCCGGTATCGTAAAGGTTATCGACCGACTCTTCAGCCTTCCTGGAACTCAAAGCCTCCGTTGTGTCAACTTTTATTTCCCGCTTTATGGAAGTGATTCCCGTAATGTTCTTGTTCTGATGAATTTCTATGCTATCCGGCTTTCCTGAGGAGACCTTTACTTCCAGTGTGCCGCCTCTGAATGATGTTCGTTCTATAGTGACAAGACTGAACCCTTTGCTTCTGTATTTCTTTATCAGAGCTTCCAAAGCCTTTGTTCCTGCTGCGTTGGTATAGAGTACGCCGGTTACAGGCCTGAAACATGATTCTATTTCTTCCGTTGTAAGCGCATCAGCGGGCCCTCCAGTGAGGGTTATGCTGTTAATTCCGGGAAGAGGGTCAAGGTGAAAGGTAACTCTCTTGTTGTGGTTGTCCACTTCAGCATATACTCTTGTAAAGAGATCTGTCGCTAAAAGGTTGTGCAGGGTTTTTACCGGCTCGACAGCATTTCTCACCATTCCCGAAACAATCAGGATCTCCTCCCTGAATTCAGGTTTCTCACTGGAAAACTGAATTGTTTTTGCATACCGGCTTATATCGGTGCTGCGGGGAGGCTCTTTTTCCAGACTCTGTTTTATGGTTTCCGCAAGAACTTTCCCTTTGGTATAACCTTTCTCAATGAGAGAGGTTATATCAGAAAAATCGGTAGCCTTATGGTCATTGAGGTCAGGGGTAATGATCATATCTGCTCGAGCAAGCTGTGCAGGGTATTGAAGTTTTGTCAGAATAGTCAGGGTCTGATCAGCAGTTTTCCATGGCAGATCAAGTTCTCCACCGGTTTTATACATGCTGCCATGGGTATCGACCGCAATTTTATAGTTTGCGTTGAACGTATCGAGTTCATCGACAGGTAAATTCGCAACAAGCCCACCATCAACAAGCTCATACCCGTTACGTATGACCGGTTCAAAAAGAACCGGCAAGGTACTGCTTGCCCGCATTGCTTCAGACAGGGAGCCGGAACTGAGAGTTATTCGCTTGCCTGATACCAGATCAGTCGCTACCGCCCTGAAATTGACTGGAAGAGAGGAGAAATCACCCGTATTTTTATACATGCCGTTCAGAGCCAGGAGATCGAGGGTTTGGGTTATTTTTTGAGCGGAATTAAGAGATTTCGGCATAAGCAGTTTCAGCTTTTCGAATCTGAGTGCGATGGATGCCCGGTCGCGGATTCGTTGCTGTTCAAGAAAAATATTTGATCGTGAATAATCATTGGTAAAAGAGGTAATTGATTGCCAGGGAAGGGAGTGCGCGATTTCCTCAAGGTTCCGAGGGCTGTATCCGCAACTGTAAAGACCTCCGATAATGGCGCCTATGCTTGTACCGGCAATAAAATCCACCGGAACACCTTTTTCATCAAGAGCCTTGAGAACGCCTATCTGTGAAAGACCGTTGGCACCTCCGCCGGACAGGGCAAGACCAACCGTCTTTCTTGCCGGCCTCATATAGGGGCGCAGGGCGAAACGATGCTGCGGAAGTTCAAGTGTGTCGGGATAGACGATTGTCGAGGCAGCGGCAGCTGGAGGAACTGTCATATCCTGCAGAAAAGCGGCTATGAGTAACGCTATGTAAAAAAGTATTCTAATGGTATCGCTCCTGGTTCAAAATCCTCTTACAAGAGGCCTGTAAAGGCTGTTTTTGAGTTCTCATGCGGACTTTATATCTTGAGCTTTAATGTATAACCTTTACTCCTAATTGTGAAAATGGCTTGGTTTAAACGGGTAAAACCCTCAATACGTCCTACCGACAAGCGTGATATGCCGGAAGGGTTGTGGTGGAAATGTGAAAAGTGCGGAGCGATGCTTCATAAAAAACAGCTTGAAGATCATTTTTTTACCTGTTCGGAGTGTGATCACCATTTCAGGATATCCCCATATAAATATTTTTCGATTCTCTTTGATGACGATAAGTATTGCGAGTTTGATGATCAATTGCGAGCCGCAGATCCCCTTGGTTTTACCGATACCAAAAAATATCCTGACAGGGTTTATGATACTATAGAAAAAAGCGGTAAAACGGAAGCCTGCCGCAATGCTCATGGAATCAGTGGCGGGCAGCCCCTTGTCATTTCAGCAATGGATTTTGGCTTTATCGGAGGTTCCATGGGATCGGTCGTTGGCGAAAAAATTGCTCGCGCTGTCGACAAGTCACTTGAGCTTAATGCTCCTCTCCTGATAATTTCCCAGTCCGGAGGAGCCCGAATGATGGAAGGCGCTTTCAGTCTCATGCAGATGGCTAAAACTGCAGCCCGTCTTACCCGTCTCAGTGAAAGAAAACTGCCGTACATCTCCCTTTTGACCGACCCGACCATGGGAGGCATCAGCGCCTCCTTTGCCATGCTTGGCGATCTCAACATCAGTGAGCCTAAAGCTCTTATTGGTTTTGCAGGTCCCAGGGTGATCAGGGATACCATCAAAAGAGATTTACCTGAAGGATTTCAACGCGCCGAATTCCTGTTTGATCATGGGTTTCTTGATCGTATCATTCATCGCAGGGATCTGAAAACCGAGCTAGTCAGTCTCCTCAGCATGCTGAAAGTCTAGAGCCAGCCGAGTGCTGCAGCAGTAACAGGGAACTGTTCCATGAATATCTTTTTGATTGCAATGGCAATTTCCCTGTGCTCTTGTTGTGTGCTTTTGTCAGTCCGTACCTCCAGATAGTGTATCCAGCTTCTTACAGAACCCTTCATATAGAGTTTTGTCCGGGTACCGAGGGGCAGCAGTACTCTTGCGCACTCCTTGGCAATTCCCTTTTCAAGAGCGCTCTTGTATTGTTCAAGCGCCAAACCGGCAACACGCTCCTGCGCTTCGTCAAACCAGTTTTTTGTCGATTCGTCAAGATCGTTTAGCGAGTTTTGCCTGTTTTTGCTGTCCTGGCGTCTTGGCTCGTATCGTTCAATTTCCTGAACTTCAGCGTACCGTTGAGAAAACTCCTGGAACTGAAAGCTTCTATGCCGGAGAATCTGTGGAGAGATAGCTCTTGACGTCACAATTTCAACGCTCATATCCACCATTTCAAAGACGCTCCAGTGTTTATGCGTTATACAATAGGCGAGCAGCTTTTCATAATCAGGAGTTTCCTGGTGAGGGCTCGATACCCTTGCGCAGTAAGCAATCAGACCTTCAGGAGTAAGTGGCTGGTTTTCAACCTGGATAAGCGGAGCTGTGACGGCAATGAGGCGTACCTGCATGTTCCTCTATAATTTTAATCATTGATTTTTCAAAGAGTGAAATTTACTTCCATTTTGGTCAAAACCATCCTTTTTTGCTAATTGGAACCGGATTTCTTGATTTGTTGTTATCACTACGTATTTTAACTATTTCTATTCCGAATTCGGCAAGTCGGTTCTATAAGGAACGGCAGTTCCGTTCCGGTCTGATTTTTATAAAGGTTTTCAAACTTCAAACGCAAGGGCACTTATGGCAAATATTAATTTTGGTTTTGAGCATCATGCCAAAAAAATGTATTCGGGAGCTATAGAAGAGAGTATCACCAACTCTCTTGTTCCCATGGTTATAGAAACTTCAGGACGGGGCGAAAGAGCCTTTGATATTTTTTCAAGGCTGTTGCGTGAACGTATTATTTTTCTCGGCAGCGGCATAGACGAACATGTCGCAGGACTGATCATGGCCCAGCTTATTTTTCTTGAATCAGAGGATCCTGAACGCGATATCTATATCTACGTGAACTCCCCGGGCGGAAGTGTATCAGCAGGGCTTGGGATCTACGATACCATTCAGTATATCCGTCCTGATGTTTCAACAGTCTGTGTCGGCATGGCAGCAAGCATGGGCGCATTTCTTCTTGCAAGTGGAGCAAAAGGCAAGAGGGCGTCGCTTCCTCACTCCAGGATTATGATTCACCAGCCATCAGGCGGTGCACATGGGCAGGAAACCGATATCATTATTCAGGCGCGTGAAATTGAAAAGATCCGCCACCTGCTTGATGAGCTGCTTGCCCGCCATACCGGTAAGGACGTAACGCAGGTCAGGGAGGATTCAGAAAGGGATCGCTGGATGAATGCGCAGGAAGCGCTCGATTATGGTCTTATCGACTCAATTTTCGAGAAACGTCCAATGCCTGAAAAGAAAGCCTGATCCGGCCGATCCGTTTATTCACATTTTTACTTATCAGCAGTAACCGATTTTTTTATCATGAGCGATTCAGTGGCCTCTTTCAATCTGGAAAAAACCTATAACCATCACGATGTAGAAGACCGCTGGAGAAGTTCTCACTGGGAGGCGCTCGGCAGTTTCCATGCCGAAAGCTCAAGTGTTCTGGAGAAGAATAAAACTCCATATACTGTTCTTATGCCTCCTCCCAATGTTACGGGAAGCCTTACGCTCGGTCATGTACTGAATCATACGCTGCAGGATATTTTTATTCGTTACAACAGAATGACAGGTCATGAGGCCCTGTGGCTTCCCGGTACCGATCATGCGGGGATAGCGACCCAGACGGTTGTTGAGAGAAAACTTAAAAAAGAGGGGATAACCCGCCACGATCTCGGACGAAAAGAGTTTCTCAACCACGTATGGCAGTGGAGGGAGGAGTACGGTGGTCTCATTCTCAAGCAGCTTCGTCGCCTCGGTATCTCATGCGACTGGCGACGTAACCTCTTCACTATGGATGAAGGTGCTTCGCAAGCTGTTGTCAACGCTTTTATTACGCTCTATCGCGACGGCTTGATTTACCGTGGTACCCGCATCATCAACTGGTGCCCAGTCTCACAGACGGCACTTTCTGATGAAGAAGTTATCATGAAACCTCGTCGTGATAATCTTGTCTATGTGCAGTACGCTCTTGTCCGCCATCCCGGACGATACATTACCATTGCGACCGTCAGGCCCGAAACCATTCTCGGTGATGTGGCAATTGCAGTCAACCCCCGAGATCCCCGCTATCTTGATCTGGTCGGCGAACTTGCCATTGTGCCGGTCGCAGGAAGGCATATCCCGATCATTGCGGACGATTATGTTGATATTGACTTCGGTACCGGTGCATTGAAAATAACCCCGGCACACGATGCAAATGATTATGAAGTCGGCAAACGCCACAATCTTCAGGCAATATCGGTTGTCGGCAAAGACGGGAGAATGACTGATGAGTACGGCTACGCCGGTATGGACCGGTTTGATGCGCGTACAAAAATTCTCACCGATCTCGAAGAGCTGGGTAACCTGGTCCGGGTCGAAGAGTATGAACACAATGTAGGGTATTCCGAAAGGGCGGACGTCGTTGTTGAGCCATACCTTTCCGAGCAGTGGTTTGTCAAAATGTCGCCTCTGGCTGAGCGCGCGCTTGAAGTTGTCAATGACGGAGAAATCCGGTTTCATCCCCCGCACTGGATCAACACCTACCGCCACTGGATGGGAAATATAAAGGACTGGTGTATCTCTCGCCAGCTCTGGTGGGGGCACCGTATTCCTGCCTGGTACGACACCGAAGGGAAGGTCTGGGTTGCAGCCTCTTACGAAGAAGCGTGTCATCTTGCCGGTACCGACAAGCTTGTCCAGGACGATGATGTGCTCGATACATGGTTCTCCTCCTGGCTATGGCCGCTTACAACGCTTGGATGGACCGATACCAAAAGTGACAATGATAACCTGAGAGCCTTTTATCCAACCGATACGCTGGTAACCGGACCGGACATCATTTTTTTCTGGGTTGCCAGAATGATTATGGCGGGACTCTATTTCAAAGGAGAGGTCCCATTCCGTGACGTTTATTTTACCAGCATTATCCGTGACATGAAAGGCAGGAAACTGTCGAAGTCTCTCGGTAACTCCCCCGATCCTATCAAGGTCATGGACACCTATGGGACGGACGCTCTTCGCTTCACCATCATTTACATTGCTCCTCTGGGTCAGGATGTGCTGTTCGGGGAGGAGAAGTGTGAACTCGGTCGGAATTTTGCCACAAAAATATGGAACGCCTCACGTCTTGTGTTTATGCAGCGTGAGAAGTATTTCGCAGATCATGATGAGTTTGCTGCTGTTTTTCAGAATTTTGATCCGCGTTCAGGCGATTTTGATCTGACAGGGCAGTGGCTTCTTGCAGGGTATCACGATATGCTCGACCGCTATCATGCCGCGTTCAGTCAGTTCAGGGTTAATGATATTGTCCGGTTGCTCTACGACTTCTTCTGGGGCGATTACTGCGGCTGGTACCTTGAAGCGCTCAAAGTTCAACTCACCGGAGATGTGACGCGCGAGGAAGCCCAGAACGCAGTTTGTCTTGCTGTTCATGTTCTTGAGGGATTCCTTAAGGCATTGCATCCGGTCATGCCTTTTATTACAGACGAGATATGGCATCAGATTCTTCAGCGTCCTTCAGTTGAGAGTATTGCTCTTTCGCCGATGCCCCTTTCCGATCCGGAGTTCCGCAGTCTGGATGTTCAAGGGTTTACCCTGATTCAGAAACTGATTACTGAGATACGAAGCCTTCGCTCATTGTTCGGTGTTCCGCACAACAGCGAGGCGGAAGTTCTCCTCTGGCCTTCCAGCGACCAGGATCGCCGCATATTTGAGTCAAATCTTTCGCTTATTGCTGCGCTTGGCCAATGTATTCCAAAGTTGATGACAGATGGAGAGAAGCCACGACATGCCGCCGGATCTGTCGTTGAGGGTAATGAACTATTTGTGATGCTTGAGGGGTTAATATCGTTTGACAAGGAGCGTGAACGACTTCAGAAAGAGATTAAAAATATTTCTTCCTATGTAAGTTCGGTCCGTAAAAAACTTTCAAACGCCGGTTTTGTTGATAATGCTCCTGCGGAAGTCATTGATAAAGAGCGTGAAAAACTCAAGGATGCTGAGGATAATCTTGCAAAACTGAACAGCAACTTAACGGTGCTCAATGATTGAGTAGTGGGTTTCTTGTATAAAAATTTTATATACCTCTATGGTGAGAGGAAAGAAAAAAATCGTTTTTTTAGATTTAATCACCCTGAAATGATATTTTGTGGTTTTTTCAGTATCACGTCAGCCATCAGGACAGGTTTAAATCGCTGAAGTTCGCAAGGGAGAAGACAGCATGAGGCAGCTTAAAATAAGCAAACAGATAACAAATCGCGAGAGCCTTTCTCTCGATCGTTACCTGCAGGAAATAGGAAAATATGATTTATTGACAGCCGAAGATGAGGTCAAATTGACCAAGGCAATCAAAGAGGGCTTTGATATGCCGGTTGATACGACCGAATACAAAAGGGCTAAGCGTGCGCTTGATAAATTGATTAAAGGAAATTTACGATTTGTCGTTTCTGTTGCCAAGCAGTATCAGAACCAGGGGCTTACCCTTGGCGATCTGATCAACGAAGGCAATCTTGGTCTGATCAAGGCGGCAAAGCGTTTTGATGAAACCCGCGGATTCAAGTTCATCTCTTATGCGGTATGGTGGATTCGTCAGTCGATTCTTCAGGCATTGGCCGAGCAGTCGAGAATTGTAAGGCTTCCCCTGAACAGGGTCGGTACTCTCAATAAGATCAGCAAGGCATACAGCCAGCTTGAGCAGGAATTTGAGCGTGATCCCAATACACGGGAACTTGCCACTCTTCTCGAAATGGATTCACAGGATGTCGCTGATACGCTTAAAATTGCCGGAAGGCATGTATCGGTTGATGCGCCATTTGCTCAAGGTGACGATAACCGCCTGCTCGATGTGCTGCAGAATGATGGCCATTTACCTGATTATGGTCTTAACCGGGACTCTTTAACACTTGAAGTTGAACGTTCACTCTCTGTTCTTGCCCCGAGAGAGGCTGACGTTATCAAGTCCTACTTCGGAATCGGCATGGACAACCCGCTCACTCTTGAGGAGATTGGAGAGAAATTCAAGCTCACCAGAGAGCGTGTCAGGCAGATCAAGGAAAAAGCAATACGCCGTTTAAGGCAGTCAGCATACAGCAAAATTCTCAAGGAGTATATCGGAAGCTGATTGACGCAGTCAGTATCTCCGTTTTCCAGGTTATGCAGAGTGAGGAGCTCAGGCTACATCGATTTGCCGGGACTCCTTTCTTGGTTTTAGGCCGGCCTGATCAGGATCGTATTGAAAGTTTTACCGGATATCCTTCTTTCAGCCCGAGTCTTTCTGCTGCACTGCCGTTTCTCACTGCAATCTCTATCATCCCGCTGCACCCCGTATAGGCAAGCAGTTCCTGATCAGACACATCACTATAGGTGGTGACAACCGGAATCTGGTTGCCGTTGTCCACTAATACCATCCAGTGCTTTTCGGTATCAAACAGTTCTGAGTCAAAAGAGGTGACCAGATTGCCGAACTGATCGGTATAAATGACGCTTCCATCCCAGGTCTCCCCCTGATCACAGCTATTGCAGTGCGGCATTTGAATCTTTATGCAATACGATGGGTCAATGGCTTTGCCAAGTTCTTGAAGTGAACCGCCGGTCGCAAGATGCGCTGCTACGGGCGAAAAAACATCCCTGCCATGAAAGGTTGAACTTCGAAAAGGGAGCATGTATTGCGGCTCTGTAATGGATACAGAGCGCGATATGTTCCGGGTTTGAAAAATAGCGGTGAGCAGCCCGTTATCCGGCGCAAGAAAGATCTGTTTGTCGGTTTCAACAGCGATTGCCTGGCGTGTCGATCCTACTCCCGGATCGACAACAGAGATAATAATCGATTTTTCCGGCAGAAAAGGCACCGACTTGCCAAGAAAGAAAGCGCCTTGTGCAATGTTTTGAGGTGCTATGGAGTGAGTAAGGTCAATAATCTGAACAGAAGGTGCACGTGAAAGAATGACTCCTTTCATTTGCCCGACATAGGTGTCATGCACTCCGAAATCGGTCATCAGAACAATAGTGCGGGGGGATTCTCTATGCATTTACTCTCTTAATCTATTGCGGTTTTATAAATCGTATACCCGATACCAAGAAAGAGAATATTCGGCAGCCATGCGGCAAGCATAGGGTTTAAAATTCCCTGATATCCTGCTATCGCAATGGTTTTCTGCAGCGCGAGAAAGAGAAACCCTATAAACAGGGTGATACTTATTTCAGACGCAAGCCCTTCACGTTTCTTTTTTGCCGACAACGGCACACCAATCAGAATAATAATGATAGAAGCGAATGGTAAGGCGATCTTTGAGTGAAGCTTGACCATGGATCGTTCAAGCCCTGAAAATCCTGCCTTTTCTTTGTCTGCAAGATAGTAGTAATGCCTGATGATGTTCATTGCTTCCGGTTGCAGATTCAGTTCCTCAAGAGAGTGCGGTGTCAGGCTGAGCTTTATTGGTTCCAGGGCTACTGTTTTCAGCTGGTCACTGTTTCCGGTAAAATGACGGGTTGAAGCATTCCGCATGATCCACTCTCCGATTGTGGCGTCATATCGCATTGAATCAGCATCAGTCCGCATTCTGAGGTGAGAGCCGCTGAATTCCTCTACGGAAACACCCTTGGCGTTTGACCGTGTAGTATCAAAAGATTTTAACGACACGATACGGTTGCCTGATTCAAGAATATGCAGAGTCTCTATTTTCTGAGGGCGTTCAGAGTTACTTTGTAAATGCTGCTCAAAGGCAGTAATGCCGGTAAATGCTTCAGGCGCCAACCAGCAGGCATTATAAAGATTTATGCAGCAGATAATAACCCCGCCTGCCAAAAAAGGTGTCAGCAACTGGCGCATACTGACCCCTGCAGATCGAATGGCAGAAAGTTCGCCTGAACCGGAGAGTTTTCCCGCAACAAGTATGGATGAGAGCAGTACACCGACTGGAGATGTTACCAGCAGGGTAGAAGGTACTGAAAGAAGGTAATATCGGGCAATCTCCATAAAGCTGAGATTCCTGTCCATGAAATCATCAAGTTTCTCAACCATATTGATAAGAATGAACAGGAAAACAAAAACTACGCACGTAAAGAGAAATGTCTTTGCAAACTGCCTGAATATGTAACGATTGAGAATCTTCATGGAATTCTATCAGTAATAACCCTCATTCATGCAAACTTCAGGCAGGTTTCGATCCGCTAAGTTTAATAACCGAAAATTTCGTTAAGCGACAGCTCCTTGATTGTTCCGTATTTCCGCAGCGTATCCATGTCAAGATTTTCTTTTTTCCCAAGTACCAGCATGACATGCTTTTTGTTGTTAAAATGCGCCTTATGGAATTTTTCGATATCCTCGAGAGTCATTGTTGCAACATCACGATAAATATCTTTTCTGATATCATAGCCCTGTCCCAGCCTTACAGCCTCTTCATAATTGAAAAGAATCTCTGTTCTGGTCAGTCGTTCAGTGGATATTTTTTGCAGAATGCCGGTTTGTGCCGAAGCAAATAATTCGGGCGACTTCGGCAGTTCATTCATCAATGTGTTGATGCCATCGAGCGCTTCGGGCAGCTTGTCAGCCTGAGTGCCTATATAACTGACAATATAGTTGAACTCATTTTGCTGTTTAGGCGCTTTAAAAACAGAAAATACAGAATAAGCCAGTGCTTTTGCTTCTCGGAGCTCCTGGAAAACCACTGACGACATTCCTCCGCCGTAATATTCGTTGAAGAGGGTTACCAGAGGCACCATTGCCGGATCGTAACGTTCGTCCTTTGTCAAGAGAAGCACTTCAGCCTGGGTCATGTCGTAATCAGCCACATAGACAAGATTATCATGCTGTTCAAGATCTTTGTAAGGGTCGGATGTCGGAACGGTCTTGAATGATTCAGGGTAGTGCCTTACCGAGCGCAGTTCACTCAGTACCGTACTGGAAGTGGCTGGTCCGTAGTAGAGTACCCGATGGCGGAAGTGCAGCAGCTTTTGAATCTCTTCGAGCAGTTCCCTCGAGCTTATCTTTTCGAGCTCCTCATTGCTGAGGACGTTGGTGAATGGTGAAACGGGGCCATACTTGCCGTAATTGGCCATCGCTTCAAAGAGTATCTTCTTTTTGGAAAGTTTGTCATCGTCCCGCTCTTTCAGTATTCCTGCTTTCAAATTTTCAAGTGCCGTCTCATCAGGTCGGGTGTCAACAAGTAGATTTTCAAGCAGTCGAATGGCTGTTGCAGAGTTTTTCTCAAGACCTGACAGCTTGAGGTAAACATAATGATCGGAAGTAAATGCCGAAAAGCTTGCGCCGATTTTATAGAGTTCTCCGTTGAACTCTGCAGGTGAGAGGGCTGAGGTGCCGAGATAGGAGAGATAGTCAAGTGCCAGCTCTATGTTTTTGCTGATATTTTTCCCGATATCAAACACATAGTAAAGAGAGAAAAGCTCGTTTTCGCGGTTTTGCAGATAATGCAGTTTGATACTCGGATTGATATCAAAAAACTCGATATCTTTGGTATAGTCAAGAAAGCATGGCTCGATTTTTTCTGATTTCTGAGCCAGAAGTTTTTCGGCAAACGGTGACGAGGTATTCCGGTTCACCGTGAGAGGAGTGATCAGGGGTTTCTGAATTTTAGCTTCACTCTCAGGGGCGCCGTGTTCCTTGTAGACGCCCACATAATTTGCGTTGTAGTGCTTCCGGGCAAACGTTACAAGATCATCTTTTGTGATCTTCTGCAGACGTTCCAGTTGACTGACATGTTCCGGCCAGGCCATACCCCAGATAAACGAATCAACATAGGCTTCTACACGCCCCTTGTTGTTTTCATAGAGTTTAAGCTGTTCAATTTTAAGATCATTGATTGCCGCTTCAAGCAGCCAATCGGCAAATTTGCCCTCTTTAAGCAGTTCAAGCTGGTCGAGCAGCAGCTCTTTCACCTGGTCAAGACTTTGACCTTCCCTTGGCTTGCCACTCAGCATATGCGCGGAGTAATCTTTCATCATCACCAGCATCGAGCCGCCATCCAGTACTTTCTGCTGCTGGTTGAGGTTAAGATCAATAAGTCCGGCAGTCTGGTTATATAAAATCTTGTCAACAAGGGTAAGGTAATCAGCATCCGGGCTGTTGATGCCATTGAACCGGAACCCGATGACCACCTCTTCTGATTCAGGGCCTGCAACCTTGATGATCGTTGGTTCCGTTATTGCATCCTCTACAGCAGGTGTAAAGAGAGGAATCTCCTTTTGCTGCAGTACCGAAAACTTCTCGTCGATAAGTTGTATCGTTGCATCAGGATCAAAATCTCCGGCAATGCAGAGTGCCATGTTGTTCGGCACATAGTAGGTGTGGTAGTAGTTGAGAACATTTTTAATAGAAGGATTTTTCAAATGTTCTGCTTTGCCAATCGTGGTCTGGGTGCCGTAGGTGTGTTTTTTAAAGAGGTCAGCAAACATACTCTCCCATATTTTCCGGCTGTCACTGTCCATTGTCATGTTTTTCTCTTCATACACGGTTTCAAGTTCAGTATGAAAAAGTCTCATGACCGGATTACGGAATCGCTCCGCTTCAATGGTGAGCCACTGGTCCAGTTTGTTCGATGGAATATCGTTGAGATAGACGGTTTGTTCAACCCAGGTATAGGCATTGGTGCCATGAGCACCGATGGAGTTCAGAAGTTTGTCATATTCATTTGGTACAGTATAGCTTGCGGCAATATTGGAAATGCTGTCAATATCCTTGTATATCGCAGCTCTTTTATCCGCATCAGCGGTTGAACGGTAGTGTTCATAGAGTTCCGAAATTTTTTCAAGCTCGGTATGTTCCATTGCATAGTCCAGAGCGCCGATTGAATCTGTTCCTTTGAAGAGCATATGCTCAAGGTAGTGAGCAAGGCCTGTTGTCTCTGCCGGATCATTTTTACTGCCTGCCCTGACGGCGATTGATGTATATATTCTTGGCTCATCGCGGAGTGTACTCATGTAAACGGTCAGGCCGTTATTGAGTGTATAGATTCGTGTATTGAGAGGGTCTCCTGAAACAGTCTCGTATGGATAGTTCTTAACGTCGTTGACCATGGGCTGCATGATATTAAATGTAAAAAGAGTATCCCGATGGCAAACATCGGGATACGATGGATTCTGAACCTTCGAAAATTGCCCCGTATTTAAAAAAAACTATAATAATCGGATATAAAGCGCATAATTGCAACCTTCATTACTGACCTTTTTGCATTAATATACAGTCTGGAAGCTCAAGTAGAAGCCCTCATGTTACCAAGTAACGTGAGTCGCTTTCTATAAAGCTTTCACGCCGGCAGAGTTGGAAGGATGTTGCGTAAGAACTAACAAACAGCTTTAATAGTTCTTTTAAGCGCTGGAAAGAAGAGTACAAAATACTATCAAGAGAGGAGAGTTGTTGATGCAAGTGAACGGGAGCGGAATATACAATCTTGTAAGTCCCTACAGTCCGGCGGGAGACCAGCCGAAAGCTATTGAATCACTTACCGAAGGAGTACTGTCAGGCAATCCATACCAGACACTGCTTGGCGTTACCGGTTCAGGAAAAACATTTACCATTTCAAACGTCATTGCCCAGGTCAACAAACCTGTGTTGGTGATGAGCCATAACAAGACCCTCGCAGCACAGCTTTACGGCGAGCTTAAGCAGTTTTTTCCCGATAATGCCGTTGAGTATTTTATCAGCTACTACGACTTTTACCAGCCTGAAGCCTATCTGCCTGCGCTTGACAAGTATATAGCCAAAGACCTTCGCATAAACGATGAGATTGAACGCCTGCGTCTGAAAACCACCAGTGCGTTGCTAAGTGGCAGGAAGGATGTTATTGTTGTCAGTTCTGTCAGTTGCATTTATGGTCTTGGCTCACCTGAAGACTGGAAAGCCCAGATTATTGAACTGCGTGCCGGCATGGAAAAAGATCGGGATGCTTTTCTAAAAGAGCTGATAGCCCTTCATTATATCCGTGATGATGTCCAGCCTACTTCGGGGAAGTTCAGGGTCAGGGGTGATATTATTGATCTTGTTCCGGCACATGAGGAACTTGCTCTTCGAATCGAGTTTTTCGGAAACACCATAGAGAGTCTTCAGACTTTTGAAATTAACAGCGGGGAAGTGCTTGGGGTCGAAGACTATGCCTTTATTTATCCAGCCCGGCAGTTTGTCGCTGATGAAGAGAAGCTCGCTGACGCCATGCTTGCAATTGAAAATGAGCTTGCAGGTCGGTTGAATGTTTATCGCGATGAAAATCGCTTTCTTGAGGCCCGAAGGATTGAGGAACGGACCCGTTATGATCTTGAAATGATCAAGGAGCTCGGCTACTGTTCAGGGATTGAAAATTATTCAAGGCATCTTTCCGGACGCAAGGAAGGTGAGCGCCCTTACTGCCTCCTTGATTATTTCCCTTCGGATTATCTTGTTGTCATTGATGAATCCCATGTAACGCTGCCGCAGATACGGGGCATGTATGGTGGCGACCGTTCCCGCAAAACCATTCTTGTGGAGCACGGTTTCAGGCTTCCTTCAGCGCTCGACAATCGCCCGCTTCGTTTTGAGGAGTTTGAGGAGATGGCGCCTCAGGTTATCTGTGTCAGCGCCACTCCCGCCGAGCATGAACTGATGCGTTCAGGCGGAGTGGTGGTTGAACAGCTCGTACGTCCTACGGGCCTGCTTGACCCTCCGGTGGAAGTTCGTCCAGTCGCGGGGCAGATCGATAATCTGATTGCAGAAATCCGTAAACATACAGCCAGAGGTCATAAGGCTCTGGTCATGACCTTGACAAAAAGAATGGCTGAAGATCTGCACGACTTTTTCAGGAAGACGGGCATACGCTCGCGCTATTTGCATTCAGAGATCAAGAGTCTTGAGCGCATACAGATTCTCAGGGAGCTCAGGGTTGGGGATATCGATGTGCTTGTAGGGGTTAACCTTCTTCGTGAGGGGCTTGATTTGCCTGAGGTATCGCTTGTGGCGATTCTTGATGCCGATAAGGAGGGTTTTTTGCGCAACACCCGTTCGCTGATGCAGATTGCCGGCAGGGCAGCGCGTAATGTTGAGGGTTTTGTTGTGCTCTATGCCGATGTTCTGACGCGTTCCATTCGTGAAGTGCTCGATGAAACTGCAAGACGTCGTGCGATTCAGCATCGGTATAACGAAGATCATGGCATTACGCCGCAGTCAATTATTAAATCGATTGATCAGGTTCTTGATACCACCAGTGTGGCTGATGCCGAAGAGCGCTATCGCAGAAAGCGGTTTGGGCTTGTGGCTAAGCCTGAAAGGTTGCTTTCGGGTCTCATCGAAACGTTGACGCCTCAGGAAACGTATGCCATGGCGGCTGAACTCCGGATAGAGATGCAGGAGGCTGCTGTGCAGATGGAGTATGAAAAAGCGGCTTATCTCCGAGATGAGATTTCAAAGCTTGAGCAGGCCATAAAGCGTTTGCCGGCTGAGGGATAGAATTTTGTTTGTCTGTCCCATATTCTGTCAGCGTAGTACAGCGATACCCTTCCGGTCGATCACGTCCAATAACCGCTTAGCGGCTCCGCCAGGCTTCTTTACCCCCTGCTCCCATTGCTGAACAGTCGTTTTGCCAATCCCGAGCATCAAAGCAAAAACAGGCTGGCTAAGATGGTTTTTTGTCCGAATGCGGCGGATGTCCTCTGGCCGAAAAGCCTTTGTTTCGGGCAAACAAAGCGATTCTACTGTACGCATCGTTACTTCGTCCATCGCTCCGACCTCAAAAAGGTCCTTGGCCATTTCATGGGCTATATCAAGAATCTTGCTCATTAGATGTTACCTCCCTGTATTTCTTTGTCGATATAAGTTCTTGTAACTGTTTGTCTGTTGCATTTAAAAAGTCTTTGGCTGTAAGTTGAAGTGCGGTTTTCTCTTTGTTTGAGATGTTAGCTTTGTCGTTTTTAGCAAAAGCATAGAGAAAAACCACCCGACTCCCATCGCTTTTCCGGTATCCGACAATAACGCGGAAACCTGAACGCTTGCCCCCACCTTCCCGAGGAATTCGCTTCTTAAACAAGCACCCGCCCAGGGAACCTTCAACAATCCCTGCTACAACATCCTTCGCGGTAACCCACAAAACAGAGTCAGAAAGTTCCTCATCTTCCGCCCATCGGGAAAACCATTTATTAGTAAATACTCTCATTCCATTAAAGATATCACTAAGTGCTATACTTCGCAACAAAAACTTATTAGCCCAGCAATCATTTCAAACCAAGTTTTATGGTAGCCGAGATATCACTGTTTCGGGCTTGTGGCCCGGTATCATTCAGCACCGTAGGTAACTGAGTAAATCAGAAAATAAGCGATTACTCTGTTTATTTATACTCCATAGTTATCATTATTTTACTTAAGTTGATCTTTGTGTCTTGTTGCAGCTTTCTTCTTTTCAACCCCATACGATAAATATTGATACGTTTCATACACGCTTCAGAGTTCAGCTTACCCGGAGTGAATATCAGGAAGTGACCGAAAATTGGGACCGATTACGCTTGAGGTCACAATCTGTGACCTCAAGTAGGCACGGTGGAAGACGATACCTTCCTATTGCCTTTACTGAACAGTGAGGCAAAGAACGGGCAGAATATGGAAAACAGGTCATCGAAACGCTGTCACAGCAAATAACCAAGCAGTATGGGAAAGGTTTTTCACCAACGAATTTAAAATATTTTCGACTTTTCTTTCAGGCATATCCTTCCCGCTTGAACGTGATTCGTCACCCGGCAGGTGACGAATTGGCCGGTAAATCAAAACACTCCCTGACAGGAAGAGAGTCACAGGTCGCTCAGAACTCTCCTGTTGATCACAGCGATTTTCCCGGTACTTTTTTCCCTGGAGTTTTATTCCCGTGATACAGGGACTCCTTATATGGGATAGTCAGTGCAAGTAGCCGACGGCGATGATTGCCTGAAGATTATAGTGTTTGGTATCGCAAAATGCGACACCATCCCGAAAGCATCTTGGAGACAAGAAATGATCGAAAACAAGCAAATGATTCCTGTTGATAGAATTCACAGTATGATTTTCACTCTTCGTGGTGTCCAGGTGATGCTTGATAGTGACTTGGCACGAATTTATGACGTTGAAACCCGAGTGTTCAATCAGGCAGTAAAAAGAAATATTGAGCGCTTTCCTGAGGCATTCCGATTTGAGTTGACTCCAGACGAGTATGATAACATGAGATCACAAATTGTGATCTCAAATGCTGACGATAACGCTTTAAGATCACAATCTGTGATCTTAAAAAAGGGCGGGCGAGGAGAGCATAGAAAATACCTTCCCTATGTCTTTACGGAACAGGGTGTTGCAATGCTTTCAGCCGTGATTAGAAGTGAAACGGCAATCAAGGAGAGTATCAAAATTATCAATGCTTTTGTGCAAATGCGACGGTTCATCCAGAACAACGCGCAAGTGTTTGTCCGGCTCGATTCGGTTGAGTAGCGGCAGCTTAGTTTTGATATTAACCTTATATAATTATTGAGATAGAGGTGCACTCGTTGACGAAACCGGCCCTTGATTTGATGTAACCCAAAGGCTCCGAATCATTGAAAATAAATCTTGAATAATTGGCTCCTGAACAGAGCGAACAAAACGAAACTTCCCTTGATGCAACTCATACTTTCTGAGAAACAACTTTTTTTCCTCTTCCAGAGAGATAAAGAAATCTAAATCAGGGTATTTGATTGTCAGCCAATTTTCCTCAACCTCATTCGGAATACTCGCATTATCAAAATATGTCTTGTTTTCGTTGTCAAATGAAAAACCAAAGCGCTTCATGATCGTTTTTAACTCAAGAGCAACTTTATAGCAAACAATGCCATAAAGTGGAGCTCGTTCACCTTGAAGATCCCGGATCAAGATTGCTTTATGTGTTGCCTTTTTCAGATCAGTGCCTGTGCAGTTCCCCTTAACCTCAATTACACAAAGAGCATCTTCTTTAGAGACAAAGCATTGGGAGCCTAATTTGCGAAGAAATGAGTGTGGTCTACAAAGAAGAATATCCAATTGTCCAGCATCGTTGGTTCCATCCGATAATGTCCCTTTGACGAGTGTTGGCTTTGGCTCAGAGCACGATTCCAGTATTGATATCAGAAAATCTTCACGAATTTCACCCTTCATCAATTCGTGGCTGATGATTTCGGAAATATCATACTGAGCCATCAGCATATTTTCCGAATACTGATCAAACTCTTCAAACTTCATCTGATTCCTCCTCTCCCCAGATGCGAGCGATGGTTGCCTGAATCTTTTTCTCGAACCGTTCGATCAGCTCGCGATTGGCGGCAACAAGTAATTGTTCGGCTTCGATCTCGGCGACGATGGATTGCTGGGTTTCGAGGGGTGGAAGAGGAATCAATAGGGAGCGAATGATTGCTTGGCTGATATTAGGTTGAGCCCCGCCAGTGCTAAGTCCAATCAATTCATCGGTTCGGCTTTTTAATAAGTAGAAAAGGAAATCCGAATTAATAGAGGAGTCGGGTAAGATGCCACAAACGGCCTGGTTGGTCGCAGCTTCGATCCCAAGGATACCCACTTTCCCAGCTGTGGCACCGTACATTGCGACAAGAACAGTTTTAACTGGGAAAATCTTAGAAGATGAATTCCTTAGACCTGATTCTGTAATCCTTTCCTCAACTGTCGTAATTAGGCCTTGGCCTACTTCACCACTTTTTAACCATGGAATTGTCCCGTTCTCGTAGAATTCTGTTTTCCCTTTCAAAGGAGTGCCCCCTGAACTTGTCTTCAAAATCTTTCCTAATTCCACCATCGGCCAGTCGGGGTGGATGAGGATGTGGGGGCGGTAGTTGTCGATGACTGCGCGGGCACCGTCGATGACTTTCTGGTATGCTTCTATCTCTGTAACGATCTCTTTCTGGACCTCCAAGGGAGGAAGGGGGATTTCATACTCTTTAAGTTTTGAGAAATGCCGTTGATAGCCGCTGCTTATTATAGGTTTAACTTTGAGAATGAAATACAAAAATCGCGGATCAAGATTATCAACTGTTTGAAGAATTTTAATTCCATCTGCTCCCTGAGCAAAAGGAGTTTCAACCAACTTAACTGCACAGGTGTGATCCCCGAATATAACCAATGGCTTATTTGGTCGAACTAAAGCAAATTCATCGTCAGTCCAACCAGCAACATAATCCTGTGACTGATCTATAATTGGAAATCTTCCGATTTCATTAAACGCAGTTTTTTGAATCTTGACTGGAGGCGTTATTGTATCAACGAGTAAATCGATTTTTATCCATGGGAATTTCGTTGATTGAGGAACACCCTCCCTATACCTCTCCCCGCTCAAATTATAATCCCCATTCTCCGCAATTTTCTTTTTTGGCACAATCAGCCCTTGCGTGAGTTCCAAATCTTCAACTGATTCATGACCTCGGAGGTTACCAAGATATTCGGCGATTTCGTTAACGACGATTGGAAGGTCGTTTTTCTTGATTGCGCGTCGTTGTGCGCCGAGTCCGAAGCCGTCGTTGTCTACCTTGAAGAAGGCGATGGAGTTGCTGTCCCTAGCAATGGATTTGTCAAGAATGATGATGGATGTTTTAACGCCGGAATAGGGCTGGAAGACTCCTGCAGGGAGTGATATGACGGCGACGAGGCCGGTATCGACCAGCATTTTACGGAGTTGTTTGTATGCGGTGCCGCTTTGAAAGATGATGCCTTCGGGGACAATGATTGCAGCTCGTCCGCTTGGTGTAAGGTGCTCTGCCATGTAATCGACGAAGAGCACTTCGCTGCGTGATGCCTGAATAGAAAAACGCTTGTGTGGTTTTATGCCGCCTTTTGGTGACATGAAGGGGGGATTGGCTAAGATGACGTCGGCGTACTCGTTCCATTTGTCCAGCGAGGTCAGGGTGTCGTACTCTTCAATATGCGGATCGGCGAAGCCATGCAGGTAGAGGTTTACCAGCGAAAGGCGAACCATATCGGGCGAGATATCGTAGCCGCTGAAGTTCAATGCAAGGCGGCCCTTTTCATCCGGGGTTAGAGTACTGTTTCCCTCTGCATCACTATTTGCTCGAAGAATGTGCTTGTATGATGAGATAAGAAAGCCAGCCGTTCCACATGCTGGATCAAGGACCTTTTCGTCTTTCTTTGGGTCGATGATGGTTACCATAAAGTCGATAATATGGCGGGGTGTACGGAACTGCCCTGCATCACCCTGAGAGCCAAGAACAGAGAGCAGGTATTCGAAGGCATCGCCAAGTCGTTCGGAGTGGTCATACTCAAACTCGTCGATGATTTTGAGGAAACTTTTGAGGGTTTCAGGGTCGCGGTAGGGGAGATAGGCGTTCTTGAAGATCGAGCGAAAGAGTGCTGGAATACCGGGGTTTTCCGGCATTGACGCTATCGCCTCGCTATACAAGTTGAGGGTTTCGTGACCTCCGAGTCCGGAACGCATGAGTTTTGCCCATCCGTAACGGGCAAACTCTTTGGTGAAAAAGCTCCTTTTCCCGCCGAGTTCTTCGCTTTCTGCGTCCATGTCGTCCATGAACTTGTAGATAAGAGCGATGGTAATCTGTTCAACCTGTGATTTTGGGTCAGGAACTTTACCGACAAGGATATCTCGGGCGGAGTCTATACGGCGTTTAGTGGCGGAATCGAGCATTGAACGGTTTATTTATGCGGCAAACTGGTTGAGGGAGACGTAGTCTTTTATGTATTCAGGAATAATGATCCGGTATTTGTCGGGGACAGCTTTAAGGTCGCGGGTTGAAAATACCGGATTTGTTGCCAACTCCGTAAAGTGTTTTGAATTGATAATCTGACGAATCTTGTCGTCGGTCGCATAGGCCTTGAAGTAGTGCTTCATGGCGGGGATGGCTTGAGCTTCTTCAGGCTTGTAATCAGCTATGAATTTGGTGAACTCCTCTTCGAGCAGCTCGTCTTTTGACTTGAAACGGGGTATGAGACCAAAGATTTTCTCAAGAATTTCGCGCAGGGTCAACCGGCGATCAACTGCGGCTGCTTTACGGAGTTTGTTGAGAGTGTAGTACTCGTTGGGCTTATCGAAGACTTCGGTGTTGACATAATCAATAACCCTGTCCCACTGACCGGCTTCAACACTTGCGGCAATAAAGTCATTTTCACGAATAACGTCTTCAAAGCGTTCGAAGAACATCCGGTCGATCTTCATCCCTTCGAGGCCGATAGTTTCTTCTTTTACTGATTTGAGTATGTCTTCACCGAGGTGTTCATAACTATGCAATGTTACTTCTGTACCTGTATCGGGGCCATCACTGCCTTTTGAGATTGGCTTGGGAAGCTTGATCTCTTTATCGTATTTGAACTTCTCTTCGAAATATTCGCAGTTGGCGAAAAAGTCGAAAAGCATGTAGACGCTTTTTTGCGGATTGCGAATGCTCTCTTTCAGGTTCTCATCAAAAAGCTGTTCAAGGAAATTGTGCTTTCGGGTGCCACGACCTTTTATCTGGATGAAGTCGGTCGGTGAAAAGATGGGGCGGAAAAGGCCGATATTGAGAATATCGGGGCAGTCGTATCCGGTGGTCATCATGCCGACTGTGACACAGACACGGGCTTTGCTTGTTTTATAGGTCTCAATAAAGTTGCAGGAACCGAGCAGATTGTTGTTAGTGAAGTTGATGGTAAACTGCTGGGCATCGGGGATTTGCGAGGTGACCTGTACGGCAAAGTCTGACTGGTATTTGCCCGGAAACATCCTGTCCGCAATCTGGTTGAGCATCTGTGTGAGACGGGCAGCGTGATGCTGGCTGACAGAAAACACAATTGACTTGCCTATTTCACCGCTGACCGGGTCGCGCAGGGCGTGCTCAAGGAGTGTTTTGCACAGGAGCATGTTTGTAGCGTCAGAAAAGAAGCGCTTTTCAAATGCCCGTAGTTTGAAGGCCTCTTCCTTGTCTTCACCTTCGCTGTCGGTAATGGTGACAATGAATCCTTTTTCGGAAAGGAGCTCTGTGGTAATTCCGGTTCGTGCATCAACCACGGTCGGAGTGATAAGGAAGCCCTCTTTTACACCGTCAAGCAGTGAGTATCGGAATGTTGGCTGACCGTTTTCGCAACCGAAGGTCCGGTAAGTGTCGAGCAGCATGCGCCGTTCTATCTCGCGTGGGTCTTTTGCTGACTTGCTTTCATTTTTAACCTTTTTGAGATAGTCGCGAGGTGTGGCGGTGAGGCCGAGTTTATACCCGATAAAGTAGTCGAAGACGGCGCGTGCGTTCCCGCCAATGGAGCGATGTGCCTCGTCGGAAATGACCAGATCGAAGTCAGTCGGTGAAAAGAGCTGCCGGTACTTGTTGTTGAAAAGCAGGGACTGAACGGTGGTGACAACGATTTCTGCGCGGCGCCAATCATCGCGATTCTCTTTGTAGACGACCGTTTTGCAATCGTTGGAAAGAACGGCTATAAAAGATTTCTTTGCCTGATCTTCGAGTTCAAGGCGGTCAACAAGGAAGAGAACTCGACGGGCATTGCTGGTTCTGAGAAAGAGCTTTATTATTGCTGCAGCTACCAGGGTTTTACCGGTGCCGGTTGCCATTTCAAAAAGAAAACGGTCTTTCCCCTCTTTGACTGCCTGCTGCAGAGCAACAATAGCGTTCAATTGGTATGGACGCAGGAATCGAAGCTTGTTGGCCTGGATGTATCCTGAACGTTCTGCCTCATTTTGCCAACCGGCTTCAGCGGCATAGTTCGGGCGTTGGGTTAACGCAATATAGTCGGAAGCAATCTTCTCGTCGAGGAGACGCTGCGGGTCGTTTATAATTTTTTGGTAGCCGGTAACGGAATCGGGAGTTGGAAACGATGAAATGATATAGGGGTTGCCACGTTCAAGATCCCAGAAATAGTGAAGGTTGCCGTTTGAGAGAATGACAAAACGGCAGTTTTGGGAACGGGCATATTTTCGAGCCTGTTCTTTGCCGATCAGCGGATCTTTCTCCTCTGACTTTGCTTCGAGCACAATGAAGGGAAAGCCTTTCTCGTTGAGAAGAAGAAAGTCAATAAACCCTCTGGAAAGCTTTTCAAAGTTGTTGCCAAGTGCATCAAGGTCCTGCATTTGTATTGCAACCTTTGGCTCAAGCTGGATATTGGGAGGCAGGTTTCTTTCAGCAAAGAAGCGCCAGCCGGAAGCTTCAAGCAGCTTGTTGATTTTGATACGCGCATCAGCTTCCTTCCCCATACTTGTCCCTGTTTTTCTGCCTTCTGGTTGAAAGATAGACTGAGCCAAAGAATTAGATTGGCGCCATAATGAAACCTGCTGTTATTTACGAAAAAGTCCCTTCAATTAAAAGAAATGCAGTGGGTTACCATATCACTCACATCTCTATCCAAAACAAAATTTATGTTCCTCGCAGGGAAAAAAAGCGCTGAGGGGATTAGGTCGGCCTTTCCGTATTGGCGCAATTTCATATTCTGAACTACTTGGTGCTGACTTAGTGCCAACTTGGTGCCGACTTGCTCGGTGACTTGCGCGACTTGTATGGATAATGCTTCGGCAAGTTCTTCCAACGACTTTTTTTTCAATACGTTATTACTTGCTATGACTTGCGCGGTAATGTTCTCTTCTGTCGATCCAGGTTGAACCGGTCGCCATTACGTTTGTATAGATGAACCGGCATCCTGCCTGAATTCCGGTGATCTGAGCCTGCTTTTGACGCAGAGCTCATAAAAGCAGCTTTCTTATTGCCTGATGCACTCTGTTTTGTATGTTACTTAATGGTACTTTTTTATCTATTTGGGACTTTTTTGTGATGAAAAGTCTGTAAGCTGTGTTTATATATAAGACTGATACTGTGTACATTATAGAATAAGTACACAGTACTGCCCCCCTTATCTTTTAACAGGTTTTTTTCGGGAGTTTGTTAGCGATGTTAGCCCAGATTGAGAAGGATCATTACGATAAACTCCACGAGATACTTGCGCTTTCCCGCCGGAATCTTAAAAACTTCGATGAATCTCTGATTCAGCGGGCTTTTTTTATGTGCTATCGGGCACATGAGGGAGAAAAAAGGGCTTCAGGGGAGCCTTTTTTCTATCATCCTGTTGAAGTTGCCACCATTCTCCTCAATGAACTTCCTCTTGATGGTGTCTCTGTTGCGGCGGCTCTCCTGCATGATGTTATTGAGGATAGCGGCTATACCTTTGAAGATATTGTAGCTGAACTTGGTGTTGAGGTTGCCGAAATTGTTGAGGGGCTTACCAAGATTTCGGGCATCATGATCAACCGGGAGACGACCCAGGCTGAAGGCTTTCGCAAGATGCTGCTTTCGATGGTGAAGGATATACGGGTTATTCTCATAAAGTTCTGCGATCGGCTGCATAACATGAGAACGCTTGAATCTCTTCCGGAGCATCGTCGCTTGAAGATTGCTCTTGAAACAAGGGATATCTACGCTCCTTTGGCGCATCGGTTCGGTCTTGGAAAGATGAAGGTTGAGTTTGAAAACCTTGCGCTCAAATATATTGACCCCGAAATGTATGACTTTCTGATGAAGAAGGTTCGCTTGAGCAGGGGAGAGAGGGTTAACTATCTGAGTAAAATGATAGTTCCCATCAAGGCTGATCTTGAAAAACAGGGCTTCAAGGTGGCAGTGGACGGTCGGGCAAAGCATCTTTTTTCGATATACAACAAGATGCGCAGCAAGAACAAGACGTTTGAGGATATTCACGATCTCTATGGTATCCGAGTCATTGTCGATACGGAGCGTATTGCCGACTGCTTTGCGGTCTATGGCTTTATTACACAGAAATACCCGCCTATTCCGCAACATTTCAAGGACTATATTTCCATACCGAAACATAATGGATACCAGTCTCTCCATTCAGCCATTATAGGTCCGAGAGGCCACATGATTGAGTTGCAGATCCGTACACAGCGTATGCATGAGTTTGCTGAGCTTGGAGTTGCTGCCCATTGGCGATATAAGGAAAAAATATCACGTGATGATGCCAACGTTGATTCTTTTCTGCGCTGGGCCAGAGAGCTGATCAAGGATGCCAATTCTGCGGCAGAATTTATGGAGGGATTCAAGCTCAATCTCTACCATGATGAAATCTACGTTTTTACTCCGAAAGGGGATATGAAAACCATGCCTGCTGGCGCGACCCCGATTGATTTTGCCTATGCGATTCATACTGAGGTTGGAAACGGTTGTATCGGCTCCAAGGTTAACGGCAAGATTGTTCGTCTGAATGCGGTGCTGAAATCCGGTGACAGGGTGGAGATCATCACATCCAAAAACCAGAAGCCGAAATCCGATTGGCTGAAAATAGTTGTTACACAGCGAGCCAAGCTTAAAATTCGATCTGCCATCAATGAGGAACGGCGGATTCAGATTGAAAAGGGCCGGGGCATGTGGGAAAAAATGCTTACCGGAACCAAAAAACTTCTTTCTGATAATGATATCATTCGGCAGGTTAAGCGATATGGTATCAAGACCCCTGCAGATTTCTTCAGTGCTCTTGCCAGTCAGCAGATCAACGGTGAAGAGGTCATTGAGCGTGTAACAAGCGCCCGAAAGGAAGAGCCTGCTGCAAAATCTGCCACTGACGAAGCCCGTGAAGTTGAGGATTATCTGCAGAAAGCCCGGCAGGAGCAGGAACAGGAAGGTGTGGTGTCCAAAAAGGATGAGGTTATTATTGCCGGCATGAGCAATATCGCATATTCCTACGCTAAATGCTGTCAGCCGGTGCCCGGTGATGATGTGATTGGATTTGTGACAACAGAGGGTGTTGTTAAAATTCACCGCAAAAACTGTGTCAATGTCAGCAATGAAAATCTTCAGAAAAGTGAGCGGGTTGTCTCTGTTTCATGGAACCGGAAGGTTGAGACCGATTTTCTTGCTGGTATAAAGATTGTCGGTGAAGATCGTATTGGCATTATCAACCAGATTACCACGGTCATCTCAAAATTTGATACCAATATCCGCAGTATTTCGCTTCATGCCCGCGATGGGATGTTTGTCGGTACGCTCATGATCTATGTGCGTAACGCCGACAAGCTGAGCTCTCTGATGGACAAGGTGAAAAAAGTTCAGGGAGTCTTTTCGGTTGAGCGTCTTATAAGCTGAGCGCGTTTCGTTACGAAACGCCACCCCTGGTTGCCATGTTTAAAAATGTTTTATCGCTGCTGTTCTGTAAGAAATCGGTATTCGTATATTGGTTTTTATCAACAAACCGGTGGGGAATGACTGACCAACAAAATAGCAGGGCATAGAAAAAAAAGCTTTGATTATCCTGTTTAAATGTTTTTTTACAGTCAGTTGTACCATCACTCAATCAATTTAGTAGAGAGTAGTTATGAAAAAAACAGCATTATACTCATGGCATGAACAGGCTGGAGCAAAAATTATTGACTTTGGCGGTTATCTGATGCCGGTACAGTATTCCGGAATTATTGCCGAGCATAAGGCTGTTAGAAATGCAGCAGGGTTGTTTGATGTTTCTCATATGGGAAACTTTTACGTTAAAGGCACTCGAGCAAAGGATTTTCTCCAGTCCGTCACGACCAACGACCTTGAAAAACTGGAAGCAGGTTTTGCGCAATACAATCTTCTGCTTTATCCTCATGGAGGTATTGTAGATGATCTTATTATCTACCGCATTGATAGCGATACCTATTTTCTTATAGTCAATGCAAGCAATGCGCCAAAAGATTTCGCATGGCTGCAGCAGCATATCACAGCTTTTGAAGGAGTTACCCTCGAAGATCATACAGACACTCTTTCATTGATTGCTCTTCAGGGGCCGGTAGCTCTCGATATTCTCAAAATCGTTTTCCCTTCTCTTGCTATAGAATCACTTGGATCGTTTCAGTTTTGTAACACCTCATTTCAGGGTTCCGATCTTATGATTGCAAGAACCGGCTATACTGGTGAAAAGGGTGTGGAAATCTGTCTCCCGAATGAGATTGCTTTGCCCTTATGGCAGGCCCTTATTGATGCTGGCAAGGAGTTTGGTATTCAGCCCATAGGGCTTGGAGCGCGTGATACTCTCCGTCTTGAAATGGGTTACTCTCTCTATGGTCATGAGATTGATCAAGACACAAACCCGCTTGAGGCAAGGCTGAAATGGGTGGTGAAAATGAAGAAAGGACATTTTATCGGTAAAGAGGCATGCGAGCAGGTTGAACTCAATTTGACCCGTGGAGTTGCTGGCTTCAGTCTTGATGGCCGGGTTCTACCCCGCCAGGGTTTTAAGGTGTACAATACCGACCGGCAGGAAATTGGCTGGGTGTGCAGTGGCACTCTTTCACCAACGCTTCAGGAGCCGATAGGCACCTGCAATATTGTGCGCGAATATATAACTCCGGGAACAGCCATTCTCGTTGAGGTTCGAGGGACTTTCCATACTGGAGTGATCAGGGCTCTGCCTTTTGTTACAACATCCCTAAGCTGACAGTAAAAAGGTATCAAGGAGCGATTGCACAGGTGAAAATGAAAAAAGAGAATACAGGCGCACGAGGAAAAACTCATGACAGGGAGTCGCTGAAGAGAGAGTTAACCGGCATTGTATTCATGCTGATTTCTTTTTTGCTGATCTGCTTTCTTTTGAGTTTTCATCCTGAAGATGATGCTGGTTTTGCGACCATTGCCTGGCGCGATATTTTCAGCAAGGCAGCCAGAGATGCTGCGGAAACCATTCATAATCCTTTCGGGCCTTTAGGAGTTAAGCTCTCCTCCTTCTTTATCCGTACCTACGGCTATCCTGTTATTTTTCCCTTAATAGCCATATTATTCTGGGGCTGGTCCCTTTTTCGGGCAAAAAGTCTTAAACCCGCTCTGCTGTTTTTTCTCTATTGCGTGACAATTTCAGTCGTTCTTGCTTCTATGTTTGGCCTCACTTCGGCTCCATTCAGTGATATTATGGCCGGCTCGATCGGAAGAATGCTGGCCGAAAAACTGAAGGTTATCGGAGAAGCCGGTGCATGGGTTTTGCTTATTGTCCTTGCTGTTGTCCTGACCATTTATATGGGACGGGGTCTTTTCCCTGATGTCCGGCAGGCATTGATGGCTATGAATGAAATCGTCACAAAGCCGGTTTCTCTTTTGAAGGTATGGCTTGCGAAGAGAAGTAAAAAAAAAGATGAAAATCAGAAGCTGAAAGCGGATAAAAAAAGCCTCTTTACGAAAGCTCATAAAGAGGTGAAGCAGGAAAAGACTTCAGAAGAATTTGGTAAACCGGTTTTTCCTGAACCCGATCCCATTGATATCGCCATATCAAAAAAGAGCTCCAGGATTCCTGGCGAGCCTGAAATGATCATTCAGGAAGCCGTTCACGAAATCGTGGCTGATCTTGACGAACGCAGTCTTAAAGTTCGTACCAAAGACCGCGAAGCATACCGCTTTCCCTCGATCGACCTTCTGGAAAAAGTACCTGATGATGATGGAGAGATCGATGAGCACCATCTCGCCGAAAGCAAACGCAAACTGCTTGAAAAACTCAAGATATTCGGCATTGATGTTGAGCGGATTGCAACCACTGTAGGTCCGAGAGTGACGTTGTTTGAATTCGGGCTTGCACCTGATGTCAAGGTCAGCCGGGTCAAATCTCTCGAAAATGACCTTGCCATGGCGCTGTCGGCACGAGGAATCCGTATTATTGCTCCTATTCCCGGCAAGAACGCTGTCGGTGTTGAAATCCCTAATGCAAAGCCGAAAACGGTATGGCTGCGTTCAGTCCTGCAGGTCGAAAAGTTCAAAAACAGCACGATGACTCTGCCGATTGTTCTCGGTAAAACCATAGCGAACGAAGTCTATATTGCCGATTTGGCTGCCATGCCGCATCTCCTCATTGCTGGTGCTACAGGAGCCGGAAAGTCAGTCTGTATCAATGTTATTATATCCAGCCTGCTCTATGCCTGTGACCCTGATAAGGTGAAGTTTGTCATGATCGATCCTAAAAGGGTCGAACTCTTTCAGTACCAGCATCTTAAAAATCATTTTCTTGTGCGTTTTCCTGGTATTGATGAGCAGATTATAACTGATCCCCAGAAAGCAGTCTATGCGTTGAAGTGCGTGGTCAAAGAGATGGAGTTCCGTTATGAAACTCTTGAAAAAGCCGGTGTCCGCAATATCAAGGATCTCAACCTTCGTTTACCTGAAGAGGCCCTTCCTTATATAGTCGTCGTTATTGATGAACTTGCAGATCTCATGATTACCGCCAGAAGGGAAGTTGAAGAGCCTATTACCAGAATAGCCCAGCTTGCCAGAGCAGTCGGCATTCATCTGATTGTGGCCACGCAGCGTCCTTCGGTTAATGTCATCACAGGTATTATCAAGGCTAACTTTCCTGCACGAATTGCTTTCCAGGTGGCAAGCGGGGTGGATTCACGCACCATTCTTGACGGTTATGGAGCCGAACAACTGCTCGGCAGCGGCGATATGCTCTATCAGCCTTCCGATCAGCCGAAAGCCATGCGTATTCAGGGGCCTTATGTCTCTTCCGGTGAGGTTGAAGAGATTACCTCCTTTATCGGTTCACAGCAGGCACTGAAAACCATGTATGTGCTGCCGGTTCCTGATCAGAAAGGTAACGGGCTTCAGTCATCAGGAAGTCAGGACAACGATGACAGGGACGAAATGTTTAATGATGCCGCCCGGCTTGTTGTGCTCCATCAGCAGGCAAGTGTCTCCATGTTGCAAAGACGTTTGCGTCTGGGATTCAGTCGTGCAGGAAGGGTTATGGACCAGCTTGAATTCAACGGGATTGTCGGTGAGGCTGACGGGAGCAGACCAAGGGAAGTCCTCATACAAGATGAAGACTCCCTGGAGCTGTTATTGAATAACCTTGACGGATGAGTGGATTAGACCGACTCAACGCGTACAATTTCCGGATTTGCCTTTTTAATAGCCTGTTCTACTCCTGCACGCAGCGTAAGGGTGCTCATCGGGCATGACCCGCATGCACCAAGCAGCTTCACATCAACAACGAAATCCTTTGAAATCCCAACCAGTTGACAGTCTCCTCCGTCAACCTGAAGGTATGGTCGTACGGTTTCAAGTGCGGCAATAACCCTGTCATAAATCGCGTCGCTCTTTGGCAGATAATCCTTACTGGTACTCATGGTATAATTGGTTTACAATGATTGAAAATGATGTTTGGTACACTGCTTGGAGACCTAATATTAAACCTCTCGCGCAAAAAAACAATATCAAAGTTATGATAGTTCCTCTACCGAAGCAGCATTTGTTATGGAAACCCTTCTGGCAATCTCCTTTGATGCCCGATCAATAGCTTGCGCTGGGGCAGAATCAGGATTTCCAAGCACATAAGGCGTTCCGTTATCGCCACCTTCCCTTACACCTCTGTCAATAGGGATTGCTCCCAGGAAGTCAAACCCATGGGTTTTGGCAAATATTTCTCCTCCATGGTGCCCGAAAATATAATCTTTTGTTCCATCCGGAAGTTCATAATAACTCATGTTTTCCACAAGCCCGAGGATCGGTACGTTTACCTTCCGGAACATGCTGACGGCTTTTGAAACATCCGCCAAGGCAACATCCTGTGGTGTTGTAACGATAACTGCACCGGTCAACGGAATAGTCTGGGCAATGGTGATCTGAATATCACCGGTACCCGGAGGAAAGTCGAAAATCAGGTAATCAAGTTCTTTCCACTCCACCTCAGTGATAAACTGCTTGATGGCTGTAGAAGCCATTGGGCCACGCCAGATAAGTGCGGTATCGGGTTCAACGAGAAATCCGATCGACATAAGTTTTACGCCATACTTTTCAAGTGGAACAATATTTTTACCCGACATTTCCGGTTGTTTATTCTGCATGCCGAACATGGTTGGAATGCTAGGGCCGTAAAGGTCGGCATCAACCAGGCCGACTGTAGCGCCGGTTTTGGCAAGACTCACGGCGAGGTTAACCGCAAAAGTCGATTTACCGACTCCGCCTTTTCCTGATGCGACGGCAATAATATTTTTCACCTCTTTCAACGGACGCTCATGATTGCATTGATGGTGTCCGCATGATGAAGTTACTTTAGAAGTCATGGTAACCTCTATACCGGCAGCCTCAGGCACATCTCTTCTGATTGCGTCAATACAGGACTGTTTGATCTGCTCTTTCATCGGACATGCTGGAGTGGTAAGTACTACAGTAAACGATACATTATTGCCGCTGTCAATACCGATATCCTCAATCATGCAGAGAGTGACAAGATCTTTTTTCAGGTCAGGCTCCTGAACGGAGCTCAGCGCTTCGATGATGTGCGCTTCCGTTACTTTCGACATACGATTCATTTATTTTGATGTTGCTGAAAAAAAAAGACGGTTTTATTTCGATCTCAGGTTCTATTTCTGCATAAAACGCATAGAAATCGGGACTCCTTCCAGGCTGAAATGTTCACGCAGTTTATTTTCAAGAAACTTTCTGAAATTGTTCTGTACAAGCAGGGGGTCATTACAGAAAAAAGCAAATACCGGCCAGGCCGCATTGATTTGTGTCATGTACTTGATTTTCAGCTCTTTACCTGTTTTTGTCGAGACATGCGTTTGTGACAGTGCCTCCTCAAGGAATTTATTAAGAACGCTGGTGGCGATTTTGCGTGACCTGTTTTGGCTGATTTCTTTGGCGGTGTCAATTGCCCGGTAAAGATTTTTTTTGGTCAGTGCTGAAATAAAGAGAACCGGAACATAAGAGAGGTTGCCCATGTTCAGTCGCAGGTTTTCCTCATAAATCTTGCTTGTTTTAGAATCCTTTTCGATCAGATCCCATTTGTTTATGAGAAGAAGCGCTCCTTTTTTCCGCTCAACAGCCATATTGATAATTTTCATATCCTGTTTTTCAATGCCCGGTGCCGCATCAAGCATCACCAGTGCAACTTCACAACGCTCAATGGCTTTTTCAGTTCTCAGCGAACTGTAATACTCTATCCCGGCATCAATTTTTGTTCGTTTTCTCAATCCGGCTGTGTCAATCAAAACGAAATCCTGCTGCTTCCGTCCGAAGCGGCTGTCGATAGCGTCCCGTGTTGTACCAGGAATATTTGAAACAATCAGGCGGTTGGAACCGAGAAGGGCATTGACGAAACTCGATTTCCCGACATTTGGTCTTCCAACCACAGCAAGCTTGATTGCAGTGTCTTCTTCACCAGCACTTTTTTCCAGCGAAGGCAGTGCCTCAAGTATGTCATCCAGCATATCGGCAACACCGCTGCCGTCTTTTGCAGATATAAAGTAAGGCTTCGTGAACCCGGTACTTATAAATGACTCGGCATCCAGGGTAAGCTGTGGGGTTTCAACCTTGTTGACCGCAAAAAAAAGCTGTTTGTGATTGAATGTCCGCTGCAGCAGCCTGGCAAGTTCAAGATCTTCATACGAAAGGCCTGCCCGTGCATCAGTCAGGAAAATGACAATATCTGCTTCACGGATAGCCATCATCGTCTGCTCAAGCATCGCAACGCTGATAATGTCTGCATCGGCGTTGTAGCCTCCGGTATCCATCAGCAGGAACTCTTTGCCCTGCCACTCACCTTCCGAGATGTGCCGGTCTCGTGTTACGCCGGGGGTGCTGTCGACTATGGCGCTTTTCTGGCGCAGGATTCTGTTAAACAAGGTTGACTTGCCGACGTTTGGGCGGCCAACCAGAGCAATTAAAGGCTTCATAAGAACAAATACAGTCTTGGTAATGAAAGTTGATCAGGACCCTCATGGAATTCCTGATTAGATATAAGGTATAATTTGTAGAATTAAGTGGAATAATTTACATTGATGAACTTTATTTTTCGGAAAAGTCCAGTTAATCCTATAGTAACAGCATGAGCAAGACGATAAGTTTCAAAACATATTCGGCAAAGCCAGCAGAAGTTGATCGCAAGTGGTATGTCATTGATGCCGATGGTCAGGTGTTGGGCAGAATGGCTTCAGAGATTGCCAAAGTCCTGAGAGGCAAGCACAAACCACAGTTTACCCCGCATATTGATACCGGTGATTTTATTGTGGTAACCAACGCCGAAAAAGTCGCATTGACCGGCAAAAAAGAAGATCAGAAAAGCTATTTCTCTCACTCTCACTACCCTGGCGGCGTCAAGATTGATCATGTCAAGGACCTTCGGAAGAAAAGACCGGAACAGGTTATCGAAAGTGCTGTCTGGGGAATGTTGCCGCACAACAATCTCGGTCGTCAGCTTTTCAGAAAGCTCAAGGTATACGCAGGTGCAGAGCATCCTCATGCTTCGCAGTCTCCTGCTGAAATGAAAGTTAACTAAACAATAAAGAATTGGGAATGAAAGAGGTAATCGATACAGTTGGTCGCCGTAAAACCTCGGTGGCTCGAGCTTTTTTGACTCCGGGAAAAGGCCGGATTATTGTCAACAAGCTGCCGGTTGAAGAGTACTTTAAGGATGAATTCAAGCGTCAGCAGGCTCTGAGGCCGCTCGTGCTTACTGAAAAAGCCGAAGAGTTTGATATCAAGGTCAATGTTCAGGGTGGCGGCGTCAGCGGTCAGTCAGGAGCAGTCAGTCTTGCAATTGCCCGTGCCCTTACTGAGTTTGACGAAGCGGCTCGTGCAATCCTGAAAACCGAGAAGCTTCTCACCAGAGATCCACGTATGGTTGAACGGAAAAAATTCGGTCGCAAAAAAGCCCGCAAACGTTTCCAGTTCTCAAAGCGTTAATCCCTTTTGTCTCGTTTTATTGTATTTCAGAACACTACTTCGCATACCATGTCATTCTGATCACTGTTCAGATGAAGCTTTCCGGAAGTGTCCGGCCTTTTAGGCCGGATACCGGGCAGTACATACATGGTAGAGGAATAACTAAACAAACAACACAGCAATGTCAAATTTTCAGCTAGAAGAGCTGCTTCGCGCAGGAGTCCACTTCGGTCACCTTGCACGCCGCTGGTGCCCGAAAATGAAGCCGTACATTTTCATGGAAAAGAACGGTGTTCACATTATTGATCTTCAGAAAACAGTAGTTCTTGCCGATGAGGCACTCAAGGCACTTGAGGCAATTGCCCAGACCGGCAGGGAAATCATGTTTGTCGGTACAAAAAAACAGGCGAAACACATTATTGCCGAAGAAGCCGAGCGCGCAGGCATGCCTTACGTTTGTGAACGCTGGCTTGGAGGTATGCTTACCAATTTCCAGACCATTCGCCAGAGCATCAGGCGCATGAACTCCATCGACAGAATGGCTACCGATGGTACGTTTGATATGATTACCAAAAAAGAGCGTCTCATGCTTGCCCGTGAAAAGGAAAAGCTCATGAGAATTCTCGGTGGTATTGCCACAATGACAAGACTTCCAGCCGCACTCTTTATTGTTGATATCAAAAAAGAGCACATCGCTATCGCGGAAGCCCGTTCACTTGGGATTCCAATTTTCGCAATGGTCGATACCAACTGCGATCCTGAGCTTGTTGATTATGTCATTCCTGCCAACGACGATGCTATCCGCTCAATCAAGCTTATGGTTACAGCCGTTGCAGATACCATCATCAATGCGCGTGCATTGAAGGTTGAACAGGAAGTGCTGGCCGAAATTGATGAAGCAGAAGAGGATGGCGGTGCAGAAGAGATCAGCGAATAATCAGAGTTTATAATCTAATAAGAGTGAAATTTCAATGAGCCAGATTTCAGCAAAAGACGTTAAAAGTCTTCGTGATATTACAGGTGTAGGTATGATGGACTGTAAAAAAGCCCTTGATGAAACAGGTGGCGATATACAGAAAGCTATAGAGTATCTTCGCAAGAAAGGTGCAGCTCTTGCCGCAAAAAGGGCTGATAAAGAGGCAAGAGAAGGTATGATCGGCATTAAAATCGCTGCTGATCACAAAACGGGCGTTATTCTTGAACTCAACTGCGAAACCGATTTCGTTGGTCGCGGTGATGTATTTACAGGCTTTACCGGTGCGCTAGGCGACCTTGCTCTCGCAAATCGTGTAACCTCACCTGAAGAGCTTTTGAAGCTTACTCTTGGTGAAGCGTATGATGGTGAGAGTGTAGACAATGCCATTAAGACCATGACTGGAAAACTCGGTGAGAAGATTAATCTCAAACGCCTTGTTTTTTGTGATGCTCAGGACGGACTTGTTGATGCTTATACACATCCTGGTGCCCAGCTAGGAGCAATAGTTCATATCGCTACCGATAAACCGGAAGTTGTCAGGGAACTGGCGAAAGATCTTGCCATGCAGGTGGCTGCAGCAGCCCCGATAGTTGCTGACCGCTCAGCTGTACCGGTTGATTATATTGCATCAGAGTCTGAAATTTACAAACAGCAGGCACTGAGCCAGGGTAAGAAAGAAGAGTTTGTTGAGAAGATTGTTCAGGGCAGACTTGAAAAGTATTACCAGGAGGTAGTGCTTACCGAGCAGTCGTTTATCAAGGACAACAATATCAAAGTATCTGAAGTGCTCAATGAATTCCGAAAGAAGCATCAGGCCAAGGTTGATGTGATAGGGTTTGTTCGCTATCAGTTAGGAGAGTAAAAAAAAAGCCTCGTTGTTCGAGGCTTTTTTTTTGGTAAAATTTAGTTGTGATGCTTTTTATAATCCATTATTTCGGAGAATAAGGATATGCTGCAGTATAAGCGCATCTTGCTGAAATTAAGCGGTGAAGCACTTGCCGGTCACGATGGGTACGGTATAAATATCGAAATGCTTGAACGGTATGCCGGGGAAATCAGGGAAGCTCGTGAATTAGGCGCCGAAATTGCCCTGGTGATTGGTGGCGGTAATATATTTCGCGGAGTGTCAGAGGCTGCAGCAAAGATGGACCGGGTACAGGCTGACTATATGGGTATGCTTGCAACGGTAATCAACGCTATAGCTTTTCAGGATGTTCTTGAAAGCAAAGGGGTGAATACCCGACTTCAGACTGCTATAAAAATGGAGCAGATGGCTGAACCCTTTATCAGGCGCAGAGCTATCCGCCATCTTGAGAAGGGGAGAGTTGTTATTTTCGGTGCCGGTACTGGAAATCCTTATTTCACTACAGATACAGCTGCCGCTCTGAGGGCTATCGAGATTGAGGCTGATGTTATTGTTAAAGGTACCAGAGTCGATGGGGTCTATGATTCTGACCCTGAAAAAAATCCGGAGGCCGAGTTTTTTTCAAACATATCCTATCTGGATGTTCTTCGTAAAAATCTCAGGGTTATGGATATGACTGCAATTACCCTCTGTCGCGAAAATGCTTTGCCCATTGTAGTCATGAACATGAATGAAAAAGGGAACTTTACAAAGCTGTTGTGCGGAGAGAAGGTTGGCTCGCTTGTCAGGGAGTGACACTCTTTAATCGATATCCTCAAAATCACTGACGGTCGAAAATAACCGGGTTACAACGGTTTGAATATCATGCCATTCAAATCCCCGGTTATAAAGAAATACCTCAAGTTTCTTTTTTCTGACCTCATCCGTAGCTCCTCGCAGTAATCCGATTTTCTTTTCTGCCGCCCGATAGCAATGCTCCGCACTGTCATACTCTCTGAGCAGGTCACCGATAATTGATTCCGGCACCCCTTTCTTTCTGAGCTCCATCCGTATTTTCAGTTTTCCCGACGGTTTTCTCCGTGAACGGCTTTTGATCAATTCAATACCGAACGTACGGTCATCCAGCACGCCCTGCCTGGTCAGTTTCTCAACTACAGGCTCAATACTTTCACCAGTGTATCCCTTTTTCAGGAGTTTCTGCTCAAGCTCTTTCCGGCTGTGACTGCGCAGCCCAAGCAGTTTAAGCGCAAACCCCATAGCGCTCATCGAATTATCTTTCAGCAAAGTTGCCACAACTATTCCCGTTTGTTCCAGGTCTTTTTATACGTCCTATAGGCCCTATAGCTCGTATAAGTCCTATTCTTCACTTCTTGATATAAGCGTTCAGCCCTATCGTCACCGGTTTGCCTTCAACCATCACAGTAGTGACAGTATTGCCGTGCGTGCTGGCCACGACAAGCGTTTTCCCTGATGAAGAAGGTGTAGGTTGTTCAAGGTCAATCTCGATACAAAGTTTTCCGTTTTTAATCTCTACATTCATTGCCATGGGTCAGCTCCTTTTAGTTGATGGGTTGGATTGTCTGGTGAATATAGTGCAAAGCTCTTCCTGTTACAGATTTTTGCAGCCACTTTTTCTTTTATACCTTTGTATAGGTAATTGGTGGTTTTTTATTTTTTTGACTCACCCTGCAACACATTGACTCGTATCATGTTGAAGAAAGCCTTTTTTCCTGGGAAATATATTCAAGGTGTCGGCGCTCTCAATGAGTTGCCATCCCTAATCAAGCTGTTTGGCAGCCGTGGATTGATCCTCGCGTCGCCTACTGTGCAAAAAACAATTCTGCCGGAGTGCGGCATCGATAGTAGCGCACATTCTTTTTCTGTCGAACACTTCAACGGAGAGTGTTGTGAAAAAGAACTCTCCAGGCTCGGAGCACTCATTCGTGAGCAACACGTTGATGTTCTTGTAGGCATGGGCGGAGGAAAAACAATCGATACTGCGAAAATTGCCGCTGACCGTGCCGGTATTCCGGTCATTGTCGTTCCTACTATTGCATCGACTGATGCTCCCTGCAGCGGATGCGCGGTCTTGTATTCCGAACAGGGTACAATGGAGTCAGTCTCCTATCAAAAATCTAGTCCGGCAGCCGTTCTTGTTGATACGGAAGTTATCGTCAGGGCTCCAGTCCGTTTTCTTGTGTCAGGCATGGGTGATGCCTTGGCGACCTGGTTTGAAGCAAAGTCCTGCACTCTCACACACTCTAAAAACTCGTGCGATGGACTCAGCACCCTTACAGGACTTTCCATCGCCAGACTCTGTTATGATACATTGCTGCAATATGGCAGTGTTGCCAAAATTACAGCCGGTCGGGGTATTATCACACCAGCTTTTGAGCATATTGTGGAGGCGAATATTCTCTTAAGCGGGGTTGGCTTTGAAAGCGGAGGTCTGGCAAGCGCCCATTCCATTCACAACGGATTCACAGTGCTGGAAGAAACACATGCATTCTATCATGGTGAAAAAGTAGCGTTTGGCCTTTTAGCCGGACTGCAACTCACTGCTGCTTCACCCGAAGAATCGAATATCGTGTTCTCTTTCTGCGAAGAAGTAGGTCTTCCCACCACCCTTGCAGATATTGGCCTCCGAAATATTGATCGCAGCCGACTTATGCCCGTCGCAGAAAAAGCATGTCTCCCGGGCGAATGCATCCATAACGAATCAGGGGAGATAACGCCTGAAAAAGTCCTTCAGGCGATACTTGCGGCTGACGCTATCGGAGAATACCGAAAAACACAGCTGAATGTATAGCCCGTTGTTTTTCATTCATAGATATATTTCTATCGGCAGCCCCATTCTTCATTGCTGATCATCGATCTTTTTCTCTTCAATTTTGCTATATTCCAAGCTTTAATCGTGGCCGTGCCGGATTGGTAAAGCCAGACACTTGTAGCATATTATACTATCAGTTAAGAGTAAAAGCACATGCCTCGCTATACACCCGAACAGCTGATCAAACGAAACGCCTCCATCTGGACAGATATTCAGATTATTCTTGCGCCGATACAGTTCCTGCTTTTTGTTGCCGGTGTGACTACGACTGCTCTTTATGCAAATGGCCTTTTCGTTACGAATTTTTACTGGGTCAGCATAGCCATTCTTTTCAAAACCCTCTTTTTTGCTCTTCTTTTCATAACAGGTATGTTTTTTGAAAAGGAGATTTTCAATAAATGGGTATACTCAAAAGAGTTTCTATGGGAAGATATCGGAAGTACCGTAGCATCAGTATTCCATCTTCTCTACTTTATTATGGCCTTCCTTGGCTACTCTGAACATGTGCTTATATGGGAAGCTTTTCTGGCCTATTTCACCTATGTGATCAATGCATTGCAATATCTGACCAGGATCATTCTTGAAAAACTCAACGAGCGTAAACTTCGCATTGATGGTCAAATCTGAACGTATCCTCTCTTTCGCTGTCAAGACGTTTACTCTGCTATGAAATACAGTTTTAAAAGACTTTGGAATACCACTTTTCTCTTTGTAGGGCCTGCCTGGTATGTCCTTGTCTGGATGATCTGGTCTTCCGGTCAGCTTCAGACAATCAGTGATAAAATGACGTTTCTCGGGACTATTATCCCGGGGTTTCTCATTATTTACAGTGCGGGGTTTTTTATTGAAGGCTGGCATGAAAGGAAACAAAAGAAAAACCACCGCTGAACAGGGGTTTATTTTTTCGCTTGTCTTTATTTTTCAACAATACACGCCGCCGATCCGGTGTGAGACGTATGATTTCTTATGCAGAACCTCTGGAATGACACTGATCTTCAACGCTCAGTCAAAGAGCAGTACAGTTCGCCCGAGATACCATCTGAATTGGCTGAACTGGTTTATGCATCCCGATTGCTTGGCAGTGAAAGTTCGCTTGTAATGCATGGAGGAGGGAACACCTCTGTTAAATGCGAACTGGCCGATATGGTTGGTAACCGCTCTGAAGTACTCTTGATTAAAGCCAGTGGCATTGACTTGAGTCGAGTTACCTGCCTTGATTACACCCCGCTCCGGCTTGGTCCGCTCCAGAAGCTCGGAGAGCTCTTCAGCCGGAACGACAAGGCAAGCGAAGAAGCGCTTCAGCGATTTTCCACAAAAGAATTTAAATA
This sequence comes from uncultured Chlorobiaceae bacterium, assembly GCA_903851385.1. Lineage (GTDB taxonomy): Bacteria > Bacteroidota > Chlorobiia > Chlorobiales > Chlorobiaceae > Chlorobium. Next base: position 131,094 of record CAINOC010000014.1, read on the forward strand.
TCTTCTGCTCCTGAACATGTTCAGTCTGACCGATCATATGACCGAGCAGAGGCTTACTCCTTCGATTGAGACACTTCTTCACTCTTTTCTTCCGCACCGCTTTATTCTGCATACGCACTCGTTTGCCCTGCTCACCGTCAGTAATCAGCCGGATGGCGAGAAGCTTTGTCGCGATACGCTTGGCGAAAGTTTTGGTTCTGTTTCCTATATAAAGCCAGGTATCGGCCTTGCCCATTCGGCAGCACTTGTCTATGAGGCAAATCCTGACATTAATGGGCTTGTGCTGCAAAAGCATGGTCTGGTAACGTTTGGCTCTACAGCCAAAGAGGCATACACTCGAATGATAGATGCCGTAACGAGACTTGAAGCAAAGATTGCTTCAGCCGGCAGGAAAACATTTTCGGCAGTAACGCTTCCGGCATCAATAGCTTCGGTTGAAGTAACCGCGCCAATTATCAGGGGTGCATGTGTCAATGAAAAGTCTCCAGGTACTCGAGAGTTCAACCAGTTTATTCTCGATTTCCGTACCTCTGCTGTTATTCTTGACTATGTCAATAGTAGTGATCTTGTGCGTATGAGCCAGAAAGGCGCTATGACTCCTGACTTTATAATCCGGACTAAAAATAAGCCGCTTGTGCTTCCTTCGCCGGACGCTGCTGACCTTGCAGGCTTCAAGAGTGCTGTGCAGGAGGCTGTTCAGCGCTACCGCCAGGACTACACCGAATATTTTACCGCCCAGCAGCAGGCCTCAGGCATGAAGGTAACCATGCTTGACCCGTTGCCGAGAGTGGTTCTTGTTCCAGGTCTTGGACTGTTCGGACTTGGCAGAACTTCGGCATCAGCTGCAGTCAATGCTGACATAGCTGCCTGCACTGCTTCAGGAATTCTGGATGCTGAATCACTGGGTACATTTGAATCTATCAGTGACCGTGAGGCCTTTGAGATAGAGTATTGGGATATGGAGCAGGCGAAGATGAACAAGATTCATCATGATATATTTGCCGGAAAAGTTGTCATGGTAACCGGAGCGGCCAGCGGGATTGGCCTTGCAACAGCAAAAGCTTTCCGTCAGAAAGGTGCCGAACTTGTTATTCTTGATCTTTCTGCAGAATCACTCGATCAGGCAGCAGCGGAAATCGGAGGCAATGTTCTTGCTCTTCCATGTGACGTTACTTCTCGAGCAGCTGTTCGCTCTGCTTTCGATGCTGTCTGTCGCCGTTTCGGTGGCCTGGATATTGTTGTTTCAAATGTGGGAGCAGCAATTCAGGGGCGCATCGGCGAAGTCTCCGATGAAGTGCTCCGCAAAAGCTTCGAGCTTAACTTCTTTTCACACCAGTCCATTGCCCAGGAGGCCGTAAGGGTCATGAAACTTCAGGGTACGGGCGGTGTATTGCTATTTAATGTTTCCAAACAGGCCGTCAATCCCGGTCCCGACTTCGGTCCTTATGGATTGCCTAAAGCTGCGACACTGTTTCTTGTTCGTCAATATGCCCTTGATCACGGACGCGACGGCATTCGTTCAAACGGTATCAACGCCGACCGTATACGCAGCGGCCTTCTTACCGAAGAGATGATTAAAGCCCGCTCAACAGCCCGTGGTCTGAGTGAAAAGGAGTACATGGCAGGCAATCTGCTCCAGTTGGAGGTGACCGCCGAAGATGTTGCAGAGGCCTTCGTGCACCTGGCTCTCGAAACAAGAACAACAGGTTCAATTACAACGGTGGATGGCGGCAATATTGCAGCCGCACTCCGGTAAAATAAAGAAATAACCCATAAACAATCATAACCGAAAAGAGGAGAGGTATCATCATGGCGGAATACGATAAAGACAAGCAGGCTAAAGAGTATCATCTTGATATTCCGGTTAATAACTATGGATTTTTCCTGAAAGGGGCCCACTCTCTCGACTGGGGAATGAAAAACCGCCTGTCAAGAATATTCCGGCCTGATACCGGAAAAACCGTTATGCTCGCTATTGATCACGGTTACTTTCAGGGCCCGACAACAGGCCTGGAACGTCCTGATGTCAATATTGTCCCGCTGATGCCCTATGCTGATGCCATCATGCTGACCCGTGGCATTCTGCGCACCACTGTTCCGCCAAGCCTCACCAGGGCGGTAGTTATGCGTTGCAGCGGTGGTCCAAGTATTCTCAAGGAGCTCTCCGATGAGGAACTTGCAGTCGATATCGAGGATGCGATCCGTATGAATGTCGCCGCAATAACCCTCCAGATATTTGTTGGCGGTGAATATGAGACCCGATCAATTCACAATATGACACGACTTGTCGATATGGGCCTTCGCTACGGGATTCCGACAATGGCGGTAACCGCAGTCGGCAAGGATATGGTAAGGGATGCCAAATACTTCAGGCTTGCCTGCAGGATGGCTGCAGAACTTGGTGCACAGATTGTTAAAACCTACTATGTGCCTGAAGATTTTGAAACTGTCACGGCCTCATGCCCGGTACCAATTGTTATGGCCGGAGGGAAAAAAATCTCTGAACTCGAAGCGTTGACTATGTCCTGGAGTGCTATCCAGGGTGGAGCATCGGGTGTTGATATGGGGCGCAATATATTCCAGAGCGATGCCCCGCTTGCCATGATGAAAGCTGTTAACAAGGTTGTTCATGAGCAGTTGAGTCCCAAGGATGCTTTCGAATATTTCAATACCATAAAGGCTGAAGGATAACCCCCTGCAGGTTGCAGATCTCCAGGGCAGGCGTTATCGCCTGCCCTGGAATTATTGTTCAGGTTGATTTTTTTTAATGGGAACCCTTGTGAAGCATTCGGATAGCTGGAAAGGGTATAACATTTTTTTATGAATACTGAGGATATTAAAGGGTTTTTTGCTTCAAAAGAGCAGCTTGACATGGCTGACTACCTGACGCTTGATTACTACCTTGAATGTGTGGGTGATATTGAAACGGCTCTTGCACATTTCTGCAGCGAGCAATCCACTGCACAGTGGAAGCGCGTTGATTATGATGAAGACTTTCGCCCGCAATTTGGTGCAAAAGTTATCAGTCTGACGGTAGAGGGCGAACTGTCGGAGCTCAGCTATCCAGTCCGGCATTCAGAATCGGGTGCTATTCATGCCTGCCGTGTCACTATTGCTCATCCTCATCGTAATTTCGGCCCGAAACTCCCGAATCTGCTCTCAGCAGTATGTGGCGAAGGCGTTTTTTTTACTCCCGGCGTTCCAGTGGTCAAACTGCTTGATATCAGTTTTCCGGAGTCTTATCTTCTTGCCTTTGATGGGCCTAAATTTGGTATTGAAGGTATTCGCGATCTCCTTCAGGCCTATAACAGACCGATATTTTTTGGTGTGGTAAAGCCTAATATCGGTCTCAGCCCTGCTCATTTTGCTGAAATTGCCTACCAGAGCTGGCTGGGTGGTCTCGATATTGCTAAAGACGATGAGATGCTTGCCGATGTTGATTGGTCAACTCTTCTTGAACGATCCCATGCTCTTGGAGATGTAAGATTAAAGGCGGAACGTGAGACCGGTGTGCCGAAAGTTTATCTTGCCAATATCACCGATGAGGTTGACCGCCTGATCGAGCAGCATGATATTGCAGTCAGCAATGGGGCCAATGCCTTGCTTGTTAATGCCCTGCCTGTCGGGCTGAGTGCTGTCCGGATGCTGGCAAAACATACAAAAGTTCCTCTTATCGGGCATTTCCCCTTTATCGCCGCTTTCAGCAGAATGGAAAAATACGGTATTCATTCCAGGGTAATGACCAAGCTTCAGCGCCTTGCCGGCCTTGATGCTATTATCATGCCCGGATTTGGCGGGAGAATGATGACTCCTGAAGAAGAAGTAAAGGAGAATATCCAGGAATGTCTTCAAGAGTTCGGCCATATTAAACGCTCACTGCCCGTTCCGGGAGGCAGCGATTCGGCGCTGACGCTTGAAACCGTTTACCGCCATGTCGGCAGTGTTGATTTCGGCTTTGTTCCCGGACGTGGAATTTTCGGCCATCCAATGGGCCCCAAAGCCGGTGCAGCGTCTATACGTCAGGCTTGGGAGGCCATTGAACAGGGCATACCTCTTGAGACCTATGCAGCCGGGCGACCTGAACTGCAGGTAATGGTTGACGGGGCAAAGGGAAAAACGAAATAGCAGGTAAAGTAATCACAACGTCTGAGTATGGGTATACTCGAAGAGAAAGTTGCCATCATTACCGGTTCCACCAAAGGGATCGGTAAAGCAATAGCCCATGAGTTTGTCAGGGAAGGAGCCAAAGTTGTCATAACCTCTTCTTCGAATGCCAATGTTCAGGCGGCACTCTTGGAATTTCCCCCGGATTCAGTACACGGCTGTGTTTGTAATGTTGTCTCCTCTCTTGATATGGAACAACTTATTGTGGATACGGTTAAAAGGTTCGGCAGAGTAGATGTATTTATCAACAATGCAGGAATATCAGATACCTTCCACAATATTACTGAAAGCGATCCTGATGAATGGGGAAGAGTAATCGATACAAACCTTAAAGGCACATACAACGGGTGCCGGGCCGCTATCAACTATTATCTCAAAGAAAAGCGTAAAGGAAAAATCATAAATATGGCCGGTTCCGGAACGGACAGGGGATCTAATACACCCTGGATCAGCGCTTATGGTTCAACAAAAGCAGCCATTGCCCGGTTTACCTATGCTGTTGCTTCAGAGTATCGACATACCGGGATATCTGTCATGCTGCTGCATCCCGGACTGGTCCGCACCGGTATGGTCAGTGCTGACACTCCCACTCCTGAACTTTCCCGTCAACTGGCGACGTTTAATACCATTCTGGATATTTTTGCACAGTCGCCTCTCGTTGCAGCGCGCTTGGCCGTAAAGCTGGCTTCCTGTTGGAGTGACTTGAAAACAGGGGTCTATCTATCCGCTTTGAATGGCAGAAGAAAAAAAATGTTGCTCCTGACCTATCCCTTCCGTAAAATACTGAACAGAATTGACCGTCGAACCTATTAATCCAAAGGACAGTCATGCTGAAGACTGGAGCCGCCAGAGTCGTACTTTTTTTTCTTGTTGCTGTATTCCTTCAGGGCTGTTACAGCTTCACCGGGGGATCGATCTCTTCGCACCTCAAAACCATTGCAATACCCGTTTTCGATGACAGTTCCGGTGCAGGTATTGCCCAGTTACGATCTGAATGTACAAAGGCTCTGGTCGACAAAATAGAGTCACAAAGTTCACTTCGCTTTACCCCATCCATTGCCAGTGCCGATGCTCTGCTGGAAGGGACGATCACCTCCTTTTCTGATGTACCGGGTCAGCTTTCAGGCACAACAGAGAGGGCCATTACCAATCGGATTACACTTGTTGTGCACGTTACTATGACAGATCGTGTAAAAAAAACTCCGGTATTTACACAATCATTTGTTGGATTCGCTGATTATTATTCAGGTAATTATGTTGCACAGCAGCAGGCAATACTTGTTTCCCTTGGCCAGATTAATGATGAAATTTTTGATCGGATTGTCTCAGGGTGGTAATAATCAGGTCGATGAGCTTGAAATAGTGGTGTCAGTTATCAGATAGTTATTATCAAATGTCAGGCCTGCTGGATGCAGGTATGTCTAAAGGAGGGTTGTAATGGGATTGAACAAAAATGTCGAGTACAGGTTCGAGCTTACTCAAGGGTTTCTGAATGAAGCTGAACAGGACTACTCTCTCAAGCGATGGCGTGCATGTGTTGCAGCTTCTATAATCGTTATAGAAAATACCGGGCTTATTGTGCTTATGCTGTTTGGTGTTTCTTCTTTTACTCATAAGCCGGGCCTTCATTTATCCCAGCTTATTTCTGAAGGAACTGTTGCAGAAGATATTGCCTTGTTAGTTAACGAGCTTCTTCCTGATCTTGAAAAATATGATTCATACCAGAAAATGCTGGCTAAATATGGTGATGAATCCTCATACAAGCTTCCCTGGGAGATTTTCAATGAGCAGGAGGGGCTTATGGCTATAGAGTCTGCCCGTAAATGTATCAGGGTAAGCTCAGAAATCGCAGAACTGGTTAAGTAATTCAACAAAATAACTCTTATGAAAGGCATTATTCTTGCGGGAGGCTCTGGTACTCGACTCTATCCTGTTACCAGGGGGATTTCAAAACAGCTCCTGCCGGTCTATGATAAGCCAATGATTTATTACCCATTGACAACGCTGATGCTTGCAGGGATCAGGGATATTCTCATTATAACGACACCTGAAGACCAGCCGATGTTCAAAAAGCTGCTCGGAGACGGCAGCGACTGGGGCATTTCTCTCTCATACACCGTTCAGCCTTCTCCTGACGGGCTTGCTCAGGCATTCATTCTTGGTGAAGCATTTATTGGCAGTGATGACGTCACGCTTATTCTTGGCGACAACATTTTTTTCGGTTATGCGTTCACGCAACTGCTTGAGGCTTCGGTTCAGACGGTGCAAAAAGAGTGCAAAGCCAATATATTCGGTTACTATGTCAGTGATCCTGAGCGTTATGGCGTAGCAGAGTTTGATTCGGACGGTAATGTACTTTCAATTGTTGAAAAGCCGACCTCTCCGAAATCAAATTACGCTGTAGTCGGGCTTTATTTTTATCCGAACAGTGTCATTGAGATAGCTAAACAGATCAAGCCGTCCTCACGCGGTGAGCTTGAAATTACAGCCGTCAACGAGGAGTATCTGCTTCGGGGCCAGTTGAAGTGCTCTATTCTTGGTCGGGGTTTTGCCTGGCTTGATACCGGCACCCATGAGTCTTTCCAGGAAGCAGGAAGCTTTATACACACGGTCGAAAAAAGGCAGGGGCTTAAAATTGCCTGTCCCGAAGAAATTGCATGGCGAAACGGCTGGATCACCGATGACGATCTTTTACGGTTATCGAAACCAATGATGAAAAACCAGTATGGTCAGTATCTTTTAAGACTGCATGAACAGAGGTAAGTTTTATTAGCAACAGTTATTGTGTGTTTTTATGCAAGTGATTACTTCAGCTATTCCAGATGTCCTGGTTTTTGAACCGAAAGTGTTCGGCGATGATCGAGGATATTTTTTTGAGTCGTTTCGACAGGATCTCTTTGAGCAGCATGTCGGCCATATATCGTTTGTTCAGGATAATGAGTCCAAGTCCGGTTACGGGGTACTTCGTGGTCTTCATTTTCAGAAACCGCCCTTTACGCAGTCCAAGCTTGTGCGGGCTTTATATGGGAGTGTTCTTGATGTAGCTGTTGATATACGTCTCGGTTCACCATGGTACGGCCGCCATGTCGCTTGTGTGCTGGACGCCGAACGGAAAAATATGCTCTGGGTTCCTAAAGGGTTTGCGCACGGGTTTCTTGTGCTATCCAAAGAGGCTGTTTTTGCCTACAAATGCGATAATTACTATATGCCCTCTCACGATGCAGGTCTGTTATGGAATGATCCGGCTCTGGCTATAGAATGGCCGGTTCCGGAAGAGGATATCCGGGTTTCAGCAAAAGATGCATTACAACCCTCTTTCGGCATTGTAGAGAGCTTTCCCTACGAAGAGTATCGGAAGGAAAAACTCTATCCGGGTATTTCTCAAGGTTGTAACCCATAGATGCTATTGATCCCGTAAGGTTTGTTCCCTCATAATTTTCTTTTATTCTCATGAATATTCTTGTTACCGGCAGTAAAGGCCAACTGGGGTCTGAGTTGCAGGAGTTGTCGGCAAAAAGCGGCAAACGGCAGTTTTTTTTCTACGACCTTCCTGAGCTTGATATAACCAGTCATGATCTCGTCGATCGGTTGTGCCACGAACACCGGATAGACGTTATCGTCAATTGTGCGGCCTATACCGCAGTAGACAAGGCTGAAACCGACGCTGATACGGCATACCGAGTTAACAGGGATGGTTCAGCTGTGCTGGCAGAATGTGCTAAAGAGCACAATGCCCTTCTGATCCATATTTCCACCGATTATGTATTTAATGGAGAGTCCTGGACCCCATATAGGGAAAAAGATCCAGCCTCTCCTCGAGGCGTTTACGGGAAGTCAAAATGGGAGGGCGAAGAGCTTATTCGCCGGATTGACCCCTCCTATCTGATTATCAGAACATCATGGCTCTACTCAGCCTACGGTGCCAACTTTGTCAAAACCATGCTTCGACTTGGTGCTGAACGTGAAATGCTGAGAGTTGTTGTTGACCAGATAGGCACACCGACCTATGCTGCCGATCTTGCTGCTGCCGTTGTTACCATTCTTGATACTTATGATCCCGCTAAGCACTATCAAGAGACCTATCACTACTCCAATGAAGGAGTCGCCTCGTGGTATGATTTCGCTGCAGCGATTATGGAAATTTCCGGGCTCCCCTGCAAGGTACTCCCGATAGAAAGCGCCGACTACCCTCAGATTGCTCCAAGGCCACAATTCAGCGTTCTTAACAAGTCAGCCATCAAGCACGACTGGGGAGTTGCAATTCCAAACTGGCGCGATTCACTGTCATGTTTACTCCAAAAGATCCAGACTCATACCAAAGCATAATACATAATTCGAACCGCCAATGCATATTCTCATCACCGGAGGAGCCGGTTTTATAGGGTCGCATGTCGTGAGGCATTTTTTAAAGAGCTACCCGTCATACACGATAACCAATCTCGACAGCCTCACCTATGCAGGCAACCTTGCAAATCTCAAGGATGTAGACACACTGCCGAACTACCGCTTTGTAAAAGGGGATATAACCGATGTGGACTTTATCCACCGTCTGTTTCAGGACTCCCGCTTTGATGGAGTAATTCACCTCGCTGCCGAATCGCATGTTGATCGTTCAATTGCAAACCCGACGGAGTTTGTCGTTACCAATGTGCTCGGTACAGTGAATCTCCTCAATGCAGCAAAAGCCAGCTGGAAGTCAGATGTTGAAGGAAAGCGGTTTTACCATATTTCAACTGATGAGGTCTACGGTTCGCTTGGCAGCGGTGGGCTGTTTACCGAACAGACTCCTTACGATCCCCATAGTCCCTATTCTGCCTCAAAGGCTTCGTCAGATCATTTTGTCCGGGCTTATCACGATACCTTTAATCTGCCGGTGGTTATCAGCAACTGTTCAAACAATTACGGATCTTTCCAGTTTCCTGAAAAGCTGATTCCTCTTTTTATCAACAATATCGTGCACAATAAGCCGCTTCCAGTCTATGGAAAGGGCGAAAATATTCGTGACTGGCTCTGGGTTGTTGATCACGCCCAGGCGATCGATGTGATATTTCATAAGGGTCGCAACGGCGAAACCTATAATATTGGCGGTCACAATGAATGGAGTAACATCGATCTCATCAGGCTTCTTTGCCGGATTATGGATACAAAGCTTGGTCGGGCCGCCGGAGAGTCTGAAAAACTGCTTACCTATGTTACCGACAGGGCCGGGCACGACCTTCGCTATGCCATTGATTCATCAAAACTGCAGCGGGAACTTGGTTGGGTCCCTTCAATATCGTTTGAAAAAGGGCTTGAACTGACAGTCGACTGGTATCTGTCAAACACAGGGTGGCTTGATAATGTTACATCAGGTGAATATCAGCACTATTACGAAGAGATGTATGGCAAAAGGTGAAGCACAATTGAAATACAAAAATTGAACTGAGAGGAACTCTATTATGCGAATTCTTGTGATTGGTGGAGCTGGCTACATCGGCAGTCATGTTACAAGGGCTTTTCTTGATCACGGCTACGAGGTGACAGTGTTTGACAATTTTCAAACCGGCTTGAGAGAAAATCTCTTTAATGATGCAGCGTTTGTGCATGGCGATATCATGCGTCCCGAACAGCTGAGAGCAGCGATGGCTGGTGGTTTTGATGGCTGTGTTCATCTTGCTGCCCTGAAAGCTGCCGGACAGTCAATGCTGCAGCCTGAACTCTATTCTGAAGCCAATATTGCCGGTACCATCAACATTCTCAGCCAGGCATCTGCGGCTGGAATAGCACGCATTATCTTTTCCTCTTCAGCAGCAGTTTACGGCAGTCCACAATATCTTCCGATTGATGAGGATCACCCGAAGAAGCCGGAAAATTTTTACGGGTTTACCAAGCTTGAAATAGAGCGCTTGCTGGAGTGGTATGATCGGCTGAAAGGGATGCGGTACGGCGCAATCCGCTATTTTAATGCCGCTGGATATGATGTTCGAGGACGAATCAAAGGCCTTGAACTGAATCCTGAGAATCTTCTTCCGATTGTTATGGAAGTTGCCACTGGCATTCGTCTAAAACTCTCCATATTTGGCGACGATTATCCGACACGTGATGGAAGCTGTATTCGCGACTATGTTCATGTCAGCGATCTTGCCGAAGCGCATGTCACCGCCTTTGAATACATTCTGAAGAATGACAAGAGCCTGACGGTAAATCTTGGCAGTGAGACCGGTATAAGTGTTTTTGAAATGGTTGAACGTGCTCGCTCAATCACTGGCAGGCCTGTTCCTGCTGAGGTTACAGGCAGGCGTGCGGGAGATCCATCAGAACTTGTGGCGTCATCCGCCAAATCGAGGGAGCTTCTTGGATGGGTGCCCAAATACAGCGATGTTGATACCCTTATCTCTTCGACCTGGAAGATGTACGAAAAATATGTAACTTTATAACAAACCCTTTTTGTCTATGATTATCCCTGTGATTCTCAGTGGCGGTTCGGGAACCAGACTTTGGCCTCTATCCCGGGCATTATATCCTAAACAGTTGCTTTCGCTGATCGGCGAAAAAACCATGCTACAGGATACCGTCCTGCGCCTTATCTCTACCAATGAGATAGGACCGGTCTACTGTGTCTGCAATGAGAGCCACCGGTTTCTTGTTGCCGAGCAGTTACATGAAATCAACACTGATATCGGGGAGATTATTCTCGAACCGTTAGGACGCAATACAGCACCAGCCGCAGCGGTTGCGGCAATGCTCATTGCTGAAAGGCATCCTGGTGCCCTTATGTTGATACTTCCGGCAGATCATGTTATTCTTGATCCGGCAGCTTTTGGTACTGCTGTTGCGACAGGAAAGTCAGCCGCTGAAAAGGGAGGCCTTGTCACATTCGGGATTGTTCCGGCCTCTCCTGAAACCGGATACGGCTATATCAAGGCTTCGGTTAAGAGTGAAGAAAAAAATGTGGCCTGGCCTGTGCTTGAATTTGTAGAGAAGCCCGACAAGGTAACAGCGGAACTCTATCTTGCTTCAGGAGATTATTTCTGGAATAGCGGCATCTTTCTTTTCAAGGCTGAAGCCTATCTCCAGGAGCTTGAAGCACATGCGCCTGCAATAGTCGCAGCATGCCGCCACTCTTTGCAGACAGCGCATAAAGATCTTGATTTTTTACGACTTGATGTTGACGCTTTTTCGGCATCACCCTCCGACTCCATTGACTATGCCGTGATGGAAAAAACTGCAAAAGCCGCTCTTGTCCCTCTTGATGCCGGCTGGAATGATGTCGGCGCATGGTCAGCGCTCTGGGATGTTCATCTTCGGGATGAAGCGGGTAATGTAAAAAAAGGTGACGTGCTGGTGCAGGATGTCAAGAACTGCTACATTCACGCAACAAGTCGTCTGGTTACTGCTGTAGGTCTTGATAGTATTATTATCGTTGAAACAGCCGACGCAGTGCTTGTTGCCTCGCGCTCATCTGTTCAGGACGTCAAGATGCTCGTCGAAGAGCTGAAAAGAAAAGAACGCGATGAAGCAGAAATTCATCGCCGGGTCTACCGTCCCTGGGGGTCCTATGAAACTGTTGATTTTTCAGAACGCTTCAAGGTCAAACGTATTACCGTAAAGCCAGGAGCAGCCCTCTCGTTGCAAAAGCATCAGCACCGGGCTGAACACTGGGTCGTAGTAAAAGGAACAGCCCTTGTAAGAGTCGAAGAGAGGGAAATCACCTTATGTGAGGATCAGTCAACCTATATTCCGGTTGGAGCACTGCATCGTCTTGAGAACATCGGAGAAACTCCGCTGGAATTGATTGAGGTGCAGTCGGGCAGTTATCTGGGAGAGGACGATATCGTTCGTCTTGAAGACCGCTATGGGCGCCAGTAAAAATGAGTAAACGATTCAGGGCCGCCCCTATTGATTTGCTTTGATTATTTGATTCCTTATATTAAAAGCTAAGAGTATTGTTCGGCTTGGCGATTAACCTAAATCTCAGTATCATATGGCTGAAGAAATTAAAAGTTCCGGTCAGGAAAGGCAAACCCAGGGTGATGTTGTAAAAGGTGATTTTTCAACTATCCTGATTGGTGTAGGTACTCTTATTGACAGTACCGTTGGTCCTTTAAGCAAAATAGTTTCCCAGGCGCTTGATTCTCTGACGGTAGTCGCAAAACAAATCCTTGAAGGCGTCAACTCCTCTCTCGGCAATAAGAACTAAGCGCCTTTCAGAGGCATCTTGCAGCCGTAGTTGTTATAAAAAGTTTCAGGCAAGCTTTTCAGTTATTGAAAGGCTTGCCTGTACTGTTTTAATGCACGGTTCGTATATTATTTTTTTATAATCACAGGCTCGGCCCGCCTGTTTTATTGAATGATACAGAAGAACAATGGACGATAAATTTGTTGAGTATCCATCGAATGTACCCTACAGTACTGTAGAATCAGAAGTGTTGACATATTGGAATGAACACGAGATTTTCCGCAAAAGCCTTGAACAAAAACCAGGGGACAGGGTATACTCTTTTTATGAAGGGCCTCCTACCGTTAATGGAAAACCGGGTGTTCACCATGTCTTCAGCCGTACTATAAAAGATGTTGTGTGTCGTTATAAAACCATGCAGGGCTACCGGGTGCCTCGCAAGGCCGGATGGGATACCCATGGTCTGCCCGTAGAAATTTCTGTTGAAAAAAAGCTTGGCCTTAAGAACAAGGCCCAGGTTGTTGCATATGGCGATGGGGAGTTCAATGCCGAGGCAAGGGCACTTGTCTATCATCACATTGACGATAATCGCGAAGGATGGGGGAAGCTGACCGAGCGGATGGGATACTGGGTTGATATGGATCATCCATACATAACCTGCACCAATGACTACATCGAGTCGGTCTGGTGGGCTCTGAAAACTATTTTTGACAAAGGTCTGATCTACAAGGACTATAAAATTGTACCGCAGGATCCGAAATCCGAGACAGTGCTGAGTTCGCATGAACTGGCATTAGGTTACAAAGAGGTTAAAGACCCGAGTATTTACGTAAAGTTCCATCTCAAGGAATCCAAAGAGTCTTTTCTCGTATGGACGACTACCCCATGGACGTTGATTTCAAATGTTGCCCTCTGTGTTGGTTCAGATATTGACTATGTCAAGGTTGCACATGCCGAAAGTGGTGAAGTGTTGATTCTTGCCAAGTCGCGCCTGCAGGTGCTTCTTGAGAAAAATGATGAAGGCGGATCACTTTGGAAGGTTATTGCCGAACTTAAAGGACGCTACCTTGAAGGGCTTGAGTATGAGCCGCTATTCACGTATTTGCATCCCGAAAAAAAGTGCTGGTATGTTACTGCAGGATCATTTGTTTCAACGGAGGACGGAACTGGTATCGTGCATATTGCCCCGGCATTCGGTGCTGATGACTATGAGATTGCAAAAAAATACGATCTGCCGATGCTACAGCCGGTGGCACGTAACGGCTGTTTTACTGCCGAGGTCAACGATTATGACGGTATGTTTTTCAAGGATACCGATCCCCTGATCATCCGGCAGCTCAAGGAGGCAGGGAATTTGTACCGCAAGGAGACCATTACCCATACCTATCCGTTTTCATGGCGTTATGATGTGCCGGTGATCTATTACGCAAGGGAATCCTGGTACATCCGGACTACTGCCATAGCCGATCGTATGGTGGAACTCAATAAAACCATAAACTGGTGTCCTCCTGAAATCGGCACAGGGCGTTTCGGTAACTGGCTTGAGGATAACAAGGACTGGGCGCTTTCACGTGAACGTTTCTGGGGCTCCCCGCTTCCTTTGTGGGTATCTGAGACTTTTGCTATTGGCGACGATGTGGCTTCAGGAAAAATGTTCGCCATTGGTTCCATTGCTGAATTACGCGAGGGATTCATCGATATTGATGGCGTCAGGCTTCTCCTCGGAGATGCACTCGACCGGGAGCTGGTAACACTTGATCTTCACAAGCCGTTTGTTGACAGGATATACTTCATCAGAGATGGAATACGCTTCAACCGCACTCCTGAGCTTGTTGATGTCTGGTTTGACAGTGGCTCAATGCCGTTTGCCCAGCTTCACTACCCGTTTGAAAATCGCGAACTCTTCGACCAGACCTTTCCAGCCGACTTTATTGCTGAGGGAGTTGATCAGACTAGGGGCTGGTTCTATACCATGCATGCCATTGCAACGCTGATATTCGATAAACCAGCATACAAAAACCTTATTGTAAACGGCCATATTCTTGATAAAAGCGGCCAGAAAATGTCGAAGTCAAAAGGGAATGTGGTTGATCCTTTTGAGACAATGGAACGGTATGGTGCCGATGCGCTTCGCTGGTATCTGATGGTGACAAGCCCTCCCTGGAGGCCGAAATCGTTCAACGTTGAAGAGATTGAGGAAGAACAACGCAAATTTTTCCGTGCGTTTATCAACAGCTATAATTTCTTTGTGCTTTACGCCAATGTTGATGGTTTCAAGTTTTCAGAACCGGCAGTCCCTCTGCAGGAGCGTTCAGAGCTTGATCGCTGGGTATTATCGTGTCTGAACACGCTTGTTGGAGGCGTCCATATGCGTATGGAGCAGTATGACCTTACCGGTGCTGTCAGGCTGATAAACGATTTTACCGTCGACGATCTTTCTAACTGGTATATCCGTCGCTCACGAAAACGCTTCTGGAAAAGCGACATGGGGCCCGATAAGATTGCCGCCTACCAGACACTTTACAGCTGTATCGAGACGCTTGCAAAACTGCTCGCCCCGTTTACACCGTTTCTTGCTGAAAGGATTTATTTGAATCTTAACGGAGTCAGTGGGCTCGAATCCTGTGAATCAGTTCACTTGGCGGATTTTCCGGTGCTTGACATGTCAGCTATCGACCGGCCGCTTGAGCAGCGCATGAAAAAGGCTCAGATTATTACCTCGCTTGTGCGCACCATGCGTGAAAAGGCATCACTCAAGGTTCGTCAGCCGCTCAAGCGAATTCTTCTTGCTGTCAGTGATGCAACAGCCAGGGAAGAGTATGAACTTGTTGGAGATATCATTCTCGAAGAGATCAATGTCCAGAAGATTGAATACATAGAGGAGGATGGCTCGGTAATAAGTAAAAAGGTAAAACCGAATTTCAAATCCCTCGGCCCGCGTTTCGGCAAGGATATGAAAACGCTTGCTGAAGCCATAAGGATGATGAGCCATAAACAGATTGCACTTCTGGAACACCAGGGTCATCTCTCTCTTGAGCTTGACGGCAAAGTGTTCGATATAACGCGTGATGATGTAGATATCATGCATGAGGATATCGAGGGTTGGCTTGTAGCATCCGATGAGCAGAATGGCATCATGGTCGCACTTGATACGGAGATGAATGAAGAGCTTGAAATGCTCGGACTTTCCCGTGAACTGGTCAGTCGTATCCAGACCCTCCGCAAGGAAAGCGGCTTCGAAATTACCGACAGGATAAAGATATATGTCAGGCCGATGAATGAAAAACTTTGGCGTGCGATTGAATCGAATGAAGCTTATATTAAAGCCGAAACTCTTGCACTGTCTATTGAAAAGTATGTTGGTCCACCCAAGGATATAATTTATCTTATAAATGATCAAGAGTGCGGGCTATTACTTGAAAAATATGCAAGTTAATCGTATTATTAACTCTGTAATTTTACAGCCTTCTTTGTGATTAAGAAAATGTGATTGATTATGGCCAAAAAGAATAGCAGTGCTTCCAAGAAGGAAAATGAGGTTATTGAGGAACCGGTTCTTACTAAAACGTATTTAACCGACGAGGAGCTCGAGCATTTCAAGCAGTTGCTGCTTAAACGCCGTGAAGAGGTACTTCGTGATCTGGATATTCTCCGCTCATCAATTTCCGATGAGAATGCGGAAGATTCCATTAATTCGAATTACTCCATGCATATGGCTGACCACGGTACCGATACCATGGATCGTGAACAGCGTTTCATGTTTATCGCCCGCGACGAAAAATATATCACCTACATAGATCAGGCTCTTGATAGAATTCGAAACAAGGTGTATGGTATCTGTATCAAGTCCGGAAAACCTATTCCGAAAAAGAGGCTTGAGGCTGTACCGCATACCTCAGTGAGAATTGAATTCAAACAGACGAAAAAATAACGGCTGGCAGATAGCAAAGATTACTGGCAGAAAAAGGCGTACCGTATGTACGCCTTTTTTTATGATCAGTCGTTTTCTTCCTTGTCGGTTGTCACATCACTGACCTCGATTGGGTAGTCGCCGCTGAAGCACGCCGTACAGTAGCTGCCCTCTTCATTTTCAAACGTTGGTACGCTGTTCATCAATCCTTGCATGGAGAGGTATTTCAACGAATCCACACCAATATATTCCCTTATTTTTTCGATTTCCTCCACATCACTATCAATGTTGTCAAACATGTGGGTAAGCAACTGCCGTTTGTTAGGGAAATCCATGCCGTAAAAACAGGGATTGGTAATAGGTGGAGAGCTGATGTGCAGGTTGATCGACTTTGGATCTGCCTCACGGATCAGTTTAATCAGCATCTTTGCGGTGGTGCCGCGGACAATGGAGTCGTCAATGAGAATGATAGGTCGCCCCTGCATTACACCGCGAACAATGTTGTATTTGGAACGAACCTTGATGTCACGGCTATGAATACCCGGCTGGATGAAGGTTCTTCCTACATAATGGTTGCGGATAAGGCCGTGTTCAAACCTTGCAGACCGTTCCATTTTCATGCTTTCCCGAACAAATCCAAGTGCGGCAGTATTTGACGAATCAGGAACGCTCACAACGGTAAGTTCCTTCTCACCTGGTTGATGCTCGGTTGTCGACTCTCTGGCAAGGTTCTTGCCAAGATTTCTCCTGATCTTGTCAACAGAGTGCTGGAAAATAAAACTGTCCGGCCGGGCGAAATAGACATATTCAAATATACAGCGGGCCTTTCGTTTTGAAGGGGGAAGAAAGAGTGATGTTGGTTTTTCGTTTGTGACCGCAAGATGATCTATAAGGAGAATTTCTCCGGGCTCTATATCACGAATGTACTCTGCCTGGATAATATCAAAGGCGCAGGTTTCACTGGCGACGACATAGGTAAGTTCTCCTGTAAGCGGATCCACCTTCTTGCCTAAGGCAAGCGGCCTGAACCCATAAGGATCTCTGGCTGCAATCAACTGGTTGTTAGCCAGAATAACGATTGAGTAGGCCCCCTGGACCAGCATTAAAGCTTCGTATATCTGGTGTAAAGGCTCTTTTTCACGGCTTCGCGCTGCCAGGTGCGGAATGATTTCAGTATCTGAAGATGCCTGAAAGATGACACCGAGTTCCGTCAGCTCGCGCCGTAACGCACGGGAATTGGTAAGGTTTCCGTTATGGGCTATCGCCAGACTGCCAGAGCGGTAGGTCAGGGAAAACGGTTGAATATTGCTGATGGATTTTGAAGAGCCTGTAGTAGAATACCGGTTATGTCCGATTGCGGCATAACCGCCAAGGGTTTCAAAAATAGCTTCATCTCTGAATACTTCCGAGACCAGACCCATCCCCTTGTGTTGCTTGAAAAGAGTTTTCTTTTTTACTTTGTTGTAATCAGCTACAACAATGCCTGCGGCTTCTTGTCCTCTGTGCTGAAGTGAGTAAAGTCCATAGAAGGTATCTTCCGCGGGAGTTTTTGAATTAAAAACACCGAAAACTCCACACATGGGCAATAATATGTTAAAGTTACGTAACCGGGCATTAACGCATAGAAATTAGACGAATGAACATAACTATTCAAACGGTAAATTGAAAATAATCGTTGCATCACTTACTCTTGATTATTTTCTGATGCATCTGTTTATGATCGGCTCCTTTTTAAACTAACCATCCATCAAGCTCATGTATTCAACGACAAATAAAAATCCCAAGCCTCCTGGTGTTGCGATTTGGGTATTGGTAACTCTACTCTGGGGAACGGTCTTTTTTGCGACCTCTGTTTTTATGCTGAAGTATGCTGCTGTTCTGCTTGGACAGGGTCTGTTCAGTCCATCAAGGAGTGAGATTTTCAACTCGTATGGCATTCATGCCGGAGTGCTGATTGTTTTTGCTCTTATAGCCATGATGGTTAAAAATATGGTCGAACCGGGAAGCCGGAAACAGATCGAGAGGTGGCAGAATATTTCGGAAGGCAAAGGAGAAAAACTATTTATTTCTTTTGCAGGAAGTATTGCAACCAGTTTTTTCTTTACCGGCCTTACCGCCATGACCTTTCTCTTTAGTGCTGCTGCGTTTGGTTTTGTGGTCAGCTTGACCATCCCGGTCGTTTTGACTGCAGCCCTGCTCAATATTGGCGCAGGTCTTGCTGCATCACTGATTGTCGGCTTAGTTTTTCTGATAGCGAAAGTGGGCAGAAAAAAGGCCTGAAGGATGCTGCTTGTAAAGACAATTCAGTTCAAAACAAAAAAGCGCAGGTATAAACTGCGCTTTTTGTATTTTTTCTGTGGAGCTAAGGAGACTCGAACTCCTGACCCTTTGCATGCCATGCAAATGCTCTACCAACTGAGCTATAGCCCCGTTTGCCAGCTCTAATTAAAAGAAAAAAAACTTGTTTTTGCAACTTGTTTTGTTGATTCTTTCTGTTGGAACATGTTAATAATGCAAAATAAGCTGTTATGTCACTGTCGTTTGTCATCAAGGAAGGCTTTTCAAGTATGGGAAGAGCGAAACTGCCAGCCGCAATTACTGTTGCCGTAAGTTTTTTTGCTCTTGTGCTTCTTGGTTTGTTCAGTACCGTATCCCTCAGTTTTTTTGATGTTATCCAGGAGCTCCGGAGCAGGGTGGAGCTTGAGGTTTTTCTTGCGGACTCTGTAAGCGAATCTCAGGCTGTCGATACAGCGGGGCAGATAAAGAGGCTGAGAGGAGTGAAGGAGGCATTGTATGTTTCGAAGGACGAAGCCGCGCAAACGTTTACGCATGATTTTGGAGAGGATATTGTCAGGATTCTTGGTTCAAATCCGCTTCCCCGTTCAATCAGGCTTAAGTTTCTTCCTGACTATGCAACCCCCGAAAGTATTGGACGAATTGTACCGGAAATCAAGAGAATAGCACCGGATTCTGATATACGCTACAATCAGTCATTTCTTGGTCAGATCGAAAAGAATGCCCGGCTGTTTACCTTGCTTACCGGTGGCATAGGGATATTAATTTCACTGGCAACAATTGTGCTTATTGGCTATACGATCCGTCTGGCGATGTATTCAAGGAAGGAAAAAATCAAGACTATGCGCCTTGTGGGCGCTACGGCCTGGTTGATCGGTGCTCCCTATGTTATTGAAGGCGCCCTTCAGGGGCTGCTTTCAGGTGTGCTGGCCGCGGGGGCGGTCTATCTGCTTTTTGATCAACTGCTTTTCAATTACGAGCCGGATATCTATAAAGTATTGGAGCCTTCAGCACTGCTGATTTATCCCTCCACCGTCCTCCTTGGTCTGGTATTAGGTATTTTAGGCAGTACCCTCTCCGTAAGCAAATATCTCAGGGCCGCATCCAAACGCTGATGTCCTTTGTGTCCCTGATGTCCCTTTCTCCGTTATTTTCCGAGCGAGTAGAGGAGACTGATCTCTGCACTCCATTGATCTGAATCTGGAGTTTCAAGGATCAGGGGTATTTCTTCAAAAGCAGGATGCCGCATGATGTACGAGAATGCCTCCATCCCGATTGTTCCCTTACCGATGCTCGCATGGCGGTCAAGCCTGCTGCCAAGCGGACGAAGGGCATCATTAAGATGCATTCCGCGAAGGTAGCCGAGCCCGACTATCCGATCGAACTCCTTGAAGGTTGTGTCAATTGCTGCGGTTGTCTGCAGGTCATAACCGCTTGCAAACAGATGGCAGGTGTCGAGGCACACTCCCACCCTTGTCTTATCTTCAACCTGATCAACAAGGGATGCCAGCTGTTCAAACCGGTATCCGAGATTGGTCCCTTGTCCGGCAGTGTTTTCAATTACAGCGGTTACGTTTTTTGTCGCATTGAGAGCCATATTGATTGATTCTGCTATAAGCTGCAGACACTTGTCCTCATCAATAACGTTCAGATGGCTTCCGGGATGAAAGTTCAGCAGACATAGGCCAAGACTTTCCACCCGCTGCATTTCGTCAATAAAGGCTTCCCGTGCATTCCTGAGCTTCAGAGGGTCAGGGCTGCCCAGGTTGATGAGGTAGCTGTCATGAGGCAGAATGTACTCAGGCTTATAACCACCCTCACTGCAGTTCTTGCGGAATGCATCAATTGAAGGTGTCGTAAGTTTCGGAGCTCTCCACTGACGCTGGTTTTTAGTGAACATGGCGAATGCCTTCGCCCCGATACTGATTGCCTGCAATGGTGCATTTTCAACTCCTCCGGCTATACTGACGTGTGCTCCAACTCGTTTCATAAAAAAAGTAAATAGTAAGACATTAATCGGGATTGCCGAATTTCCTGGCTTGTCCGGCACTAAGATTCAACGTTTCTCTGACGGCAAATGAACTCTCTTTGGCTGATGACGTCGAAAGCATTTCACCAAGAAGACCGGTCGAAAAAAGCTGGACCCCGAGAATAAGCAGCAGAATACCGAGAAAAAGAATCGGACGGTTGCTGACCGGTTTATGGAGCAGGATTTTATCGAGCGTGACGTAAAGACTGATAGAAAAACCCAGAAGAAAACTTATAAGCCCGGCCATCCCGAAAAAATGCATGGGACGGCGAAGATATCGGGTGATAAAGAGTACCGAAAGAAAATCGAACAATCCTGAAAAAAACCTTGATGAGTCGTATTTCGTGGTGCCGAATTGTCTCGCCTGATGCCTTACAGGGAGTTCAGTAATTTTAAACCCCATCCACTCTGCCAGCACAGGAATATAGCGGTGCATATCTCCACGCAGTTCAAGCCGTCGTGTTACCTCTTTGCGGTACACCTTCAATCCGCAGTTGAAATCGTGAATGGTGATACCGGTAAAAACCCGTGTTACCAGATTAAACAGTTTTGAGGGAAGGGTTTTGGAAATCGGATCCTTGCGCTGCTGTTTCCACCCGCTTACAAGATCATATCCTTCCTGAAGCTTTTGAATCATCTCCTTAATGGCAAAGGGATCATCCTGCAAATCAGCATCAATGGTGCAGATATAGTTGCCAGTTGCGGCCATGAATCCAGCTGAGAGCGCGGCTGTTTTTCCAAAGTTTCTTTGAAACGAAATCAGGCGAAGCTCCGGTCTGGAAAGGATCATATCGCCGATTAACGAGGCTGAACTGTCTGTTGAGCCGTCATCAACCATAATGATTTCAAAACTGAATGGCTCCTTAAAAAGCTTGTGAAGCTCATTCTCCTGCATTGCAGCATAAAGCTGTTTTACAAGATCAGGCAGCGATTCCTGTTCATTGTACAGCGGGACGACGATTGAAAGAGAGATCAAATTAAACGTATTAAAAGTGAGTAATAAAAAATCAGCAATCTTTCGCTCAGCACCAAGCACTTTCTTTCTTCTCAGCACTCAGCACTCAGCACTTTCTTTATACCCCTCTCATATCGGGTGGCCAGATGTATTTATGAAGCTGCAGCTGCATTCTGACATTAAGCCGGTCGCTGAGAATCCACCCTGCCAATTCCTGCGGCTCCAGTTTGCCGAACATGACCCCCATCATGATGGTAAAAGATTCTGTCAGCCGGTGTTCTAACAGGAGTGATTTAGCCCACTCATAGTCTTGCCGACTTCCAAGGATCATCTTGAACTCAAATTTTTGCCGATACGCAGGTTCCGCTTCAAGAGCAAGCTGAATGTTTTCAGGATTGTTTTGATCCGCGACGCCCGAAGAAGGTGCTTTTATGTCGATGATTTTATGGACACGAGAATCAACTTCACCAACAGAAAGAAATCCCCCTGTTTCAAGCAGTACAGTATGACCAAGGTCACAGAGTCGCTTCATAAGAGAATAAACAGCAGGCTGCAGAAGAGGTTCTCCACCCGTGACCTCGATAAAGGGGGCCTGGTAGTTAACAGCTTGCTTGATGATCTCTTCTATTTCAAGGATTTTTGCATCGTGCTCAGCGTAGGCGGTATCGCATCCAAGACAGTCGTGGCCACATCCAGCAAGCCGTATAAAGGCGCATGGCCACCCGGCAAAGGACGATTCGCCCTGTATGGAATGAAAAATCTCACTGATATTGAGAGTGCCGGTGCTCATAACTGTTGTTCGGCAAGAAATTTCTCCAGCGCATCAGGGTAAAGTATATGCTCACAGGCAAGTACTCTTTCGGCAAGCGTCTCCGGTGTGTCGTCAGGCAAGACAGCTACATGCCGCTGCATGAGAATTTTTCCCTTGTCATACTCCTCATTGACAAGATGTACCGTCGCACCGCTTTCTGTTTCTCCTGCTTCAAGCACAGCAGTATGAACATAAATGCCATACATCCCCTCGCCACCGAATTTCGGCAGTAGTGCCGGATGGATATTGATGATCTTATCGTGAAATGCAGCCACAACGGCGTCAGGTACCTTCCGCATATATCCCGCCAGCACAATAATGCCAATACTCTGTTCCCTGAGGCACCTTAGCATTGCTGCTGCAAAATCATCAAAAGAGTTGAGTTGTTTTTCTGTGAGATGCACTGTCGCAATACCATTTCGGCGCGCGAACTCCATTGCCCCGCAATGTGCACGGTTAGAAAGGCAAAGCACAATTTCCGCATTGAGCTGTTTCTTCTTCAGCGCATGAAAGATAGCCTGAAAATTACTTCCGGAGCCGGAGCAGAAGACCGCTAAGCGGGTTTTGTGGGTACTCATGTAACTGTTATGATGTTAAGACGCTACGAATCTTAAAGGAGCCGCTTTTTCCTAATATGCAATCAAGGAGCCTTCTTTTCAAAAAGCTTAATAAGGGTGCTATAAGATTATAAAATAATAGCAGAGCTTTGATTAGTCACCCTGCCTGTTGTCCCTTAAGTCTTTTCAGTCCCTGTTCGCTCTACTTTTTTTTGCAGGTATTAATTTTACGTTGTATATTTACATTGTAAAA
Source organism: uncultured Chlorobiaceae bacterium (assembly GCA_903851385.1). Lineage (GTDB taxonomy): Bacteria > Bacteroidota > Chlorobiia > Chlorobiales > Chlorobiaceae > Chlorobium. The sequence goes on from CAINOC010000014.1 coordinate 154,226, forward strand.
TTAATAAATGATTCCTCATGGCAAGACCGATAAAAAAAGAGCAGATACCAAATCTTCAGGAGGCGATAAAGGAGACTGCGTGGCGGCTGATTGCGGAGTTTGGTGCGCCGGCCCTTTCTTTGCGAGCTATAGCTCGTGAGTTGAACATTACCGCCCCGGCTATTTACAACTACTTCCCTGATCATGATGCTCTGGTGACAGCTCTCACCATTGATGCATTTACATCATTTGGTGATGTTCAGCTCAAGGCTCGCGACAGTTTTCCGGAAACGCACTTCCTTGAGCGTTTTCATGCCATTGGTATCGCGTATCGCAGCTGGGCGCTGAGCTATCCCCAGCGCTATCATCTTATCTTTGGTACACACATTCCCGGCTACGAACAGCAGCAGATGGAGATTATTCCATCTGCAACCCGTTCCATCAGTGCTCTTGTCAGTGTGATCGAAGATCTCCGTGTCGCCGATAGGCTGAAGAGTGAGAATTTCCCCGTGCTGCAGTCCTCAGCACTCGCCCCTCAGAAAACTGCCGACTGCCAATTGCCAACTGTCTTCGCTCAGCACTCGCCCCTCAGCACTCAGCACTCAGAAACTGCCAACTGTCTTGCTGTTGCCCTGATTGTCTGGAGCCGCGTGCACGGTCTTGTGTCGCTTGAAATTGGCGGCCGCCTTCCTCCGTTCGGGCTGACTGGAGAAGTGCTTTATAACTATGAAATGCAATCAATAGCCAAACAATGTATAAAAGAGGGAGAATGAAAATATTAATTCTTGATGGCTCTCTTGCTGGCGACAGAATCGGCAGTTTTTCGGCTGCCACCTTGCAGGCAGAAATTGCAAAGCGTGGCTGGTTGTCCGAAGTAGTTGTGCTTCGTGAGAAAAAGATAGGCAACTGCATGGGTGATTTTTTATGCTGGTTTAAAAGCCCCGGCAAGTGCCATGTGGCTGACGACCAACTGGAGATATCGAGGAAATACCTTGCAAGCGACCTTGTTATTTTTCTCTCGCCGATTACCTTTGGTGGTTACTCTCCGACGCTCAAGAAAATGGTTGATCACATGATTCAGAACACCCTGCCATTTTTTGCGACGCACAGCGGGGAGATTCATCATCAGCAACGCTATGAGAGTTATCCCGACGTGCTCACCATCGGCTGGCAGCGTGAGCCGAATGAACAGGCTGCATCTGTATTCCGACATCTTGCCTGGCGAAACTCTATCAACTTCTATGCCAAGGTGCATGCCTGTGGTATCCTCTATGAAAATCAGGCGGATCGTGATATGGAAGCGCGGCTCCATCGCTTGCTTGATCAGATTGAACGTCATGAATCCGATGCAGAGGCCACTCTGCCGGTCATCAACCGTTCATCTGCGGCCCCGACTTCCCTTCGTCGGGCACTATTGCTGGTTGGAAGCCCTCGAATAGAGAAAAGCACCTCATCATCTCTTGGCTCATATTTCTTTGAGCAGCTGAAGAAGCATGGTGTTGAAAGCGAAACGATCTCTATCTACAAGGCTATCAATACCACAGAGCGGATGGAAGCACTGCGTCAGGCGATTGCTGCGGCCGATCTGGTCGTTCTTGCTTTTCCGCTCTATGTGGACACGCTGCCTGCTCCTGTTATTTCGGTTCTCCAGGATGTTGTGTCGCATGGCACATCGAAAACAAAACCGACACGTTTTGCGGCCATTGTCAATTGCGGTTTCCCCAATGCAAGCCAGAATGCCAGTGCCATTGCGGTTTGTGCCGAGTTTGCCCGTGAAGCTCAGTTTGAGTGGATGGGAGGGCTTTCTCTTGGCGCAGGAGAAGGGATGGTTCATGCGAAACCACTTGCGGAACTTGGAGGACAAGGCGCTCCTCTCAGAAAAGCACTGGAAATAGCAGCAGGGGAGCTTGCCCAGGGCCAACCCGTTTCCGATAATGCACTGCAGTTGCTTGCCAAACCATTGATGCCTGAATGGATGTACAGGTTGGGTGGCACTATTGGCTGGAAAATGCGGGCAAGGAAGTTTGGCACGCAGAAGCTGCTGAAGGCCAGACCTTACCAGCAAGCACTATAGGATGGAGCTCACTTCAATCTTTGAAGTGAGCTTCTGTTTTTCCACATTTTCAGCCCTAAAGTAGCTGCTCTACCTGTTGTCCCTGAAGTCCCTTCAGTCCCTGTTCTCTGTCTTCCTTTCTCCCTTCAAATAATTGGGGATTTTTTCTTACCTTTCCGCCTTACGAAAAGCAAGCACAACTGATAAATAAATTTTCTGCAAATGTCTGATCCTGTCATCAAGCGGGCCTTGGTCTCTGTTTCTGATAAAACCGGTATTGTTGATTTCTGCCGGGAGTTGAGTGCCATGGGAGTTGAGATTTTCTCAACAGGCGGAACCTTGAAATCACTGCAGGATTCAGGCGTCAGCGCAGCTTCAATCTCCACCATCACCGGCTTTCCGGAAATCATGGATGGACGGGTAAAAACCCTGCATCCAAAAATACATGGAGGTCTTCTTGCTGTCAGGGAGAATGCCGACCACATCACCGAGGCAAAGGCAAACGGTATCGACTTTATAGATCTGGTTGTGGTTAATCTTTACCCCTTCGAAGCAACAGTAGCCAGGCCTGGCGTAACCTTCGAAGATGCTATTGAAAATATTGATATTGGCGGTCCCTCAATGCTCCGCAGTGCAGCCAAGAACAACGAGTCTGTCACGGTAGTTACCGACAGCGCCGACTATACGCGTGTTCTTCAGGAAATGAAGGAGCAGAACGGGTCAACAAAGAGGACGACACGTCTCCTGCTTGCATTAAAGGTTTTTGAACTCACATCCCGTTACGATCGGGCAATTGCATTGTACCTCACCGGTACTGTCGGTGGTAAACAGCAGGAGGCCGCTACGGTCATGACCGTCAAGCTTGAACGGGAACTCGATATGCGTTACGGAGAGAACCCCCACCAGAGCGCAGGCTTATATCGCCTTACAGATTCTGACGGGTCACGCTCTTTTGCCGACTTTTTTGAAAAACTGCATGGCAAAGAGCTTTCCTATAACAACATGCTTGATATAGCCGCAGCAACAGCCTTGATCGAAGAGTTTCGTGGCGAAGAGCCTACGGTGGTTATTATTAAGCATACCAATCCGTGCGGTGTTGCACAGGCTCCAACACTCGTTGAAGCATACCGCAGGGCATTTTCAACCGATACCCAGGCTCCTTTCGGCGGCATTATCGTCTTTAACCGTCCTCTTGATATGGATACAGCTAAAGCTGTCAATGAGATCTTTACCGAAATTCTCATTGCTCCGGCTTTTGAGGATGGAGTGCTTGATCTGCTCATAAAGAAAAAGGACCGCAGGCTTGTGCGGCAGAACCATGTCTTGCCGAAAGGTGGCTGGGAGTTCAAGTCCACACCATTCGGGATGCTCGTTCAGGAGCGCGACAGCAAAATAGTTGCGAAAGAGGATTTGACGGTTGTCACAAAACGGCAGCCTACTAAAGAAGAAGTGGCCGACCTGATGTTTGCCTGGAAGATCTGCAAACATATCAAGTCAAACACCATTCTCTATGTCAAAAACCGTCAGACGTTCGGCGTCGGAGCTGGTCAGATGTCTCGTGTTGACTCATCAAAAATTGCGAGATGGAAAGCCTCTGAGGTTGGACTCGATCTTCACGGATCCGTTGTAGCGTCAGACGCATTCTTCCCGTTTGCTGATGGTCTGCTTGCAGCAGCTGAGGCTGGAGTCACGGCGGTCATCCAGCCAGGCGGATCCATTCGCGATAATGAGGTCATTGAGGCAGCAGATGCCAACAATCTTGCCATGGTTTTTACAGGTATGCGGCATTTCAAGCACTGATTGTAAAGAAAATCTGCATGTGCTGATGAGTACTGCATAAAACAGAAAAGGCGCACTTTTTCAAGTACGCCTTTTCTGTTTTATCTGAGTTCTTTTCAGGTATTCTCTGATGAAAGAATAATGAAGAACATTATACCAGTTTCATGGCTGCCGTTGATGTTGACAACCCTGAATGGCGGTAATATCTTCTATGCCCATTGCGGTAGTAATAATGGTGGTGATGCCTTCGTCCTCCCAAGTGGATATTTACACCAACACCAGCCTGTGCATCAGCCAGAGGAGTACCCAAAAACATTCCGGCAATTCCTATGGCTATCAACATGGTTTTTTTCATCATAATTCTCCTGTTCAGTTGTTATTAAATACCGACAGTAATGGTGAACTGTATATTTTCTGTCATTTTACCGCAGAGACGCCGCTCTGGGTTGCCCCAGTCTGGTTCGCCAAGTACCCGCTTTTTGCATTTCCCGGACTGTTGACACCTGCACCATCAGCATGGATAGAAGCTGAGCATCCGGCAAGCGCCATAAGTAGTGTTACTACTGTTAATGCTTTGATCTTCATAAGAGTCTCCTTGTTTTTCTGTTCTGTTCAGCAAGA
>CAINOC010000015.1 GCA_903851385.1 uncultured Chlorobiaceae bacterium
ATATTACCAGTGGACACAGCGATCAGAAAGCAATCGTAGTATAGAGACCAGGAAAGTGAGGGAGGCCATCAAAAGGATTCATAAGGAGAATCGTGAAATCTATGGTAGTCCTCGGATTGCCGTTTGCCTGCAAGAGGAAGGTTTCCGGTGTAGCAAACCAAGGACAGCCCGGTTAATGCGATCTATGGGAATTCGATCTAAAGTGGCTAAAAAATTCAAGGTAACGACAGACTCAAACCATAAGGAGCCGATTGCTCATAACCTTCTGGATCAGGTGTTTAAGGCCGATTTTGTTAATGACGCCTGGACGAGTGATCTGACGTATGTTTGGACTGGAAGCGGCTGGATCTATCTGACGGTCATTATGGATCTGTACAATCGTGAAATTATCGGTCACTCATTCAGCAAGCGAATGACGGCTGAAACAACGGTAAATCCGGCTCTGGATATGGCATTGATGCACCGAAATCCACCTCGTGGAGTAGTCATTCATTCGGATCGAGGTATCCAGTATGCGAGTAAATCCTTCAGGAAGAAGCTGGCGAAACATGGCCTCATTCAAAGCATGAGCGGCCAGGGCAACTGTTATGACAACGCTGTCACAGAAAGCTTTTTCAAAACCCTGAAAACCGAATTGGTATATACTGAACAGTATCGAACAAGAGAAGAGGCCCGACACAGCCTGTTTGAATTCATCGAAGTATTTTACAACCGGAAACGGAAGCACTCAACCTTAGGGTATAAATCGCCTGTTGAGTTTTTACGTTATAAACAATAACCTATAGCTATGGCTTCTTAGGGTGTCCATTTTATTGTTGCAAGTTCAAAGAGTACCCCGGATGCACCAGTGCAGCCTTTGCTTGTAAAAAGCGTTGGCGTGAAGAGCTTAAAAGAAGATATAATAGCCCGTTGTGGTTCTTGATGAAGCTGAAGGCTGTGTATTTACTATGTCTTGATGTTTCCTCACTCCCTTTGCATTTCTTCTCGAATTCCTTGCAAGAGCTTTCTGAGGAGTTGCAGAGATTTCTCAAACATGATACTCTGAAACGAAACACCCTTGACCATGTGCGAGAGCATCCTGAACCCCTGGTCTTCGTCGGTTTCACGGGCTAGAATCTTCTCTACCATGCTTACCGTCTCCGTGTTGCCCAACTGCGCTATTTCCCGTCCGAGTAGTCGAACGGAAGCAAACTGGGGATCGAATTCTTCCTCGGTAAGCAATGGTACGTGGGACTCGTACAGTTTATTCAGGATATCAGTCGATTCGAATTTTTCAAGGATGAAGAGAAGATCAAGGGCATCACGCTCGCGTTCCGGGTAAGCGTCGTCCCAGGAGATGATCTTCACTTTGCTTGCGCCAGAACAAGCACTGCTGTAGACAGGAATGAGGGGTGCTTGTGAAAAGCGCCCGTTTTACGCTCTCCATTTTCAGGCAAGCTGTTTCCATTCCGCGCTGCTCGTGCCTCACAACTGCCCCACTTCTTTCCAAGAGCTTTCCCGTTACGGAAACAACCATGTCAATCATACCCGGAGTACCGGAATGAATCCGCCCGGCAGGCCATTTATGCCAGCCTGCCGGCGGGTCTATCGTAAGTCATACTGCTTCTCGTACAGCAAACAGGAAAGGTAAGCTGCGGGCGGCTGACCGCTCCATACCGATTTGAAGAAGCATGGTCAATGGTTCATCCTTTTTTTCCCCTTTTCTTCAGTGGAGGGGATGCATTTCCGCGTCGTCTCCTCTTTTCCGGGCTCTCGTGATTTCTCTGATGTGGTATCGGGGAAAAAATGGCTTGGCAATAGTATCAGGACATAAAGGCTGCAGCCGGCGACTCCACCCGCTATCGCTAGGGCGGGTAGCCGGTCGGGGCAGCCAGGCGTTCAAGTCATGCAGTCAGTCAGTCCTCGCTTGTCCCCTATTGCTGTAGTGCACGTTCGCATTGCATCAATTACTAACCTTTGGAGGCGTTATGTCAGTTACTGTCTATGAAATCATCACCAGTCAGATTATTGCCCAGCTTGAAAAGGGCGTTGCTCCCTGGCGTAAGCCCTGGAACGGAGGATTACCGAAGAACCTTGTCTCGCGAAAGGGTTACCGGGGTATCAACCTCTTCTTGCTCTCCATGTCAGAATGCGAATATTTCGTCACCAGAAAACAGGCTGAAGAGTTGGGTGGCACCATTCGCTGCAAAGGGCTTCCGGTCGTTTTCTGGAAGATGCTGGAGCGGGAAAACCAGAAGAGCGGTGAGACCGAGGCGATCCCGTTTATGCGCTACTACAAGGTCTATCCCGTAAACGGTGTTGAAGGCCTAGAGCTTCCCTCAACCGGCGGAGAAAACAACTCACCGATTGAACGAGCTGAGGCAATCATCCAGAAGATGCCGAACCGGCCGGTGATCAACTACGGTGGAAACAGGGCCTGCTTCATCCCCTCACGGGACGAGGTGAGAGTGCCAGCGCTGCATAGCTTTCCGGAATGTGCCGAGTTTTACCAAACCACCTTCCATGAATTGGCGCATAGCACAGGACACGCCTCTCGCCTGAACAGGGAGGGCATCACCAGGAACTGGAAATTCGGTTCCGATGAGTACTCCAATGAAGAGCTCCTCGCTGAAATGACCGCTTCGTTCCTCTCCGGAGTGGCTGGCATCGAGCAGAAAATCATCACGAGCTCAGCAGCTTATCTCCAGGGCTGGCTCAAGAAAATGAAAGCCGACCCGAAACTCATCATTCAGGTCAGTTCACGGGCTCAGAAGGCCGCCGATTATATCCTTCATTACCAGAACGATGACCCCGGTTAATCCGGGGGTTCTCTTGAGTGACAGGTACCGTGGAGTAAGGGCAAAACAGCCTGCGCTCCACGGGATCCTTTTTTCTGAAGAGGGCTGATGAAAAGCAGAGGGCAGGAAACAGGCGTTTGAGCACGCTCCTCATGCACCCTTTATCATTCCCGGCACGGCTAAAAGCGGAAGAGCTTTTGCGCCGTGCTGGGAATGAAGATGTTCGGATAGAAAAAATGTTCCCCCCAATAAACATCCTGTTCGACTCCCCTCCTGGTCAGAGAAACCGGAATACACCGACTGAGATCCCCTGCAGTCTCGCGAAAGCGGGGTACCGACTTCGCTCTTGGCGAGTTCACGGGCTGAACTGCCAGTCAGTATGGCGCACATCGGTACATGAGCGCCATACTGGCCTACAAAATGGAAATCAAGCTTGCGCCCTGTGCCTCCAGATGCCCCGTCACCTCCGCTCTGCGCAATTGGCGCCATGATATCAGCCCGGGATGCGCCACTATGCAATGCCGCTCCACCACGGTTCATTTTCGGCACAGTATCACGCAAAATGAGGAAAGAACGATGCCGCCGCAAAGGTTTTTTGACCGCTACGGCTACGCAAAAAACGCACGTAGACTCCGCTATCAAAAAATCCTTGCTCTGGCTCAATGACAAAGCACCATGATCGGAGTACCGACAAGACGCATGAAGAGCGCTACAAACTGTGTCATGCTGCTTGCGAGGGGCAAAAAGCAACCAGCACGCCACAGCTTGTGCTGTCACAGCAATCACAGCGACAAGCCCGTCCTGTCATGTTTTTTGCAAGCCGATAAGAGCAAAAAGAGATGCCAGCACGGATGAAGAGTGCTAAGAGAGCAAGGACGGGGTACCGTTCATGCTTCTTGCTGACAAACGGCACGACGGCGAGTACCCGTCCTGCCGCAGTAAAACGGAAAACCTTTGGCCACTCAGGCCATTGACGCCAGCCTGAAGGCCAAAAAGAGGCCCGGATGAGCTTCCGCCCTCAATGGCTCTTGCGTTCTTTCATGTGGTACCGCCATGAACACCTTCACGCAACGGGAAGCGACTCAATAGAGCACTCCCCTGCCCTTTCATAGCAAGGGCTACCGGCTCAACCTGGCAAGAACTGCTGTCATCCCCGCTTCGCGGATTTATAAGAGATCAACCCCGATGGGGTACCGGCAAGGATAGGACAGTTTGCCTCTTTTGCGCAAGGGTCGTTCGCTTCCGCTCTGCGTTTGTGCAGCTCTCTTTTTCTCCCTTGCACAAAAAGTTTGCCTGTCCCGGGGAAGCCTCTGTCCCCCCGGGGAATGATTTGAAAGAGAAGATTCAGGCAACCTTTAACGTTTACCATCATGAAACAGTCCCGCTCTCTTCCGCTGTTTACCGAGATGCAAGATGGAGTTTCCATTCCACGATACAGCATCCGGCTGGTGAAGGAATCAGAAATCTTTTACGAGCACAAAAGAATCAATGGCGCAAAAATGGTGTGTGATCTTCTGCAAGCCATAGGACTGCATGAGAAGGCAGGGGAAGAACTCCATTCTTTTTATCTGAACACGAAAAATGAGATTATCGGTATGGAGATGATCAGCAAGGGAACGCTGAACGCTTCGCTGGTGCATGCACGAGAAGTGTTCAAGGGAGCGCTTCTGGCCAATGCAAACGCCATCATTCTGGCACATAACCACCCATCAGGAAATGTTGAGCCGAGTACAGCGGACATGCAGGTTACGAAGCGACTGGTTGAAGCCGGGATTCTTCTTGATGTGAAAATATTGGATCATGTCATTATCGGAAGCCAAGGAGGATATTTCAGCTTTTCGGAGGCATCCCTGATCAGCGGATAGAAATCGGGGCGGGCCCGGCCAAGCCGGGCCTTCTGCCTTGAAGGGTGAGGGAGGGGAAACATTGCCCGCACTCTGTTGCATAACGGACAGCATTAACCATCAGATCGTTAAGAAAAACTCCGTCTTACAAGTGATGATTTGCGCAAGTATCGATTTTTTTTGGAATCATTTTTACCTTATGCCTAATCAGTCCGGTCGGTACCGGACACAACCGTCAGAATTATGGATGCGTACCAGGTAGGAAAACTTTTTCCCATCGAACAATACTGTACCGGCAGAGAAATGTATGTCGGGCTGCCAACCGAAGGGTTTTTCAATGTGCTGATATCACTGAAAAAGATTTCGAGAAGAGAGCGGAAACTCTTTAAAAATGGCAAAATAACCGCATACCTTTTTGAGAAACGGGATATTCCTTTTCTGATCGTGGATTTCGGAGAAGGATTCAGTTTTGATATTTCCCTTGATATCTCAAAGTATGATGATGAAACTCGCCGGGTGTGGATCGAATCAGAATCGAACGCTATCGTCCTTTTTCTTGTGGAAGCGACAACCGGCATACTGGAAAGCATGCGCCTAATTGGCGTGGGGTTTGCTCAGCAATTGCGCGATATCTGCGCACGGCAACGGGGTCAACGAGGCATTGAAGAGCGTGTAGGACTCATTCATGCAGCCTACTCAACCAAAGATATGATGCGTCATGCTGTTGCCAAAACACTCTTCAGACAGCCTCCTTAGCGGGGCTGTTTCCGGTTCCTGAACAGTCCTTCCCACCCCACCCTTTCCAATCAATGATTGCAATGCTCATGGACTACATTCATGCAACTCCCCTATTACCAGCTCGCCTTTAAATATTTTTCACGCTACGCTGCTTGTTCGGCTTCCGCGATACCTCTCACAGGTTCTGTGAGTACTGTTATCATAAATATTTACAGGTTTCCTTATAAACGGTTATAAAGATATAAATACATACAGAAACAAAGATACCCACAAAAACAGATTATCAACTACCACACTCTCCCAAATGCACCCGTAACTGTACTAGAAAAGAACCATGTGCTACAGCAAGCCATGCCGCTCCAAGCGGAAATATGACGACTCCCCTTTCCTGACACTTCCTGAAGCGACCAATAAATACCAGATGATCAGGAACTGAATACGAAAAACTGAGATCTTCTTGTAAAAAGAAGTAACTGATTAGTAAATTCATTTCATTATTTGTTATAATACTGTTATACGATAAAACACATTTACGCATACACAGACACACAGAAAAGCACATTCAAAGAAACAAGCAGGATACGGGCAAAGAAGCTACTACTGACGATTTTATACAACAGCATCGGAATTTGAAGACACTGAAATACTGATGTAATGATACACAGAAATACAGATTAACAGATACAAAGAAGGCGCAGAATGAGGCTTTTTGCACTTGGGAGGACTCCTGAGTTCTGTTCATCACAAACGACAACCAATTATCGCTCTTAATTACACAAATACAGATTCACAGATAAAAAGATTCACAGAAATACAGTTATGATCATTTCTTTTCAGAACCAAAAAGGGGGGGTCGGCAAGACAACATTGTCCATCAATGTTGCAGCAGCTTTGGCACTCACTGGACTTCGTGTTTTAATTGTAGATTCAGACCCGCAGGGAAGTGTGAGGGATTGGGCATCGGTAAGAGAGGATACACCGCCTTTTCATATAATCGGAATGGATCGTCCTACCATCCACCGGGATTTGCCCGCAATGACAGAGAACTATGACCATATTATCATTGATGCGCCCCCGCGTGTTTCAGAACTGGCACGAAGCGCCATCCTTGCCTCTGACTGTGTCGTTATACCAGTTCAGCCATCACCATATGATGTCTGGGCGGCAAAAGAGATTGTCGCAATTATCAATGAGGCTGCTGTATTTAAAGAAAACATCAAATCTGTATTTGTTATTAATCGCAAAATTACAAATACAGCAATCGGGAGAGAGGTAAAGGATGCCTTACAGGTATACAATTTGCCTGTACTTGATGCGCAGGTATGCCAGCGAGTGCTTTTTGCTGAATCAGCAGCAACCGGAAAGACTATTTTTGAAGTCGATCCGCTGAGCCAAGCCGCCATGGAAATTCAAACACTCACCAACGAAATCCTTAAAAAATATGACTAAAACCATAGGGTTTAAAAACCCGATAAAAAACGCCGATGCCGATGCATTTGTAGCCAAGGGAAAGGAAACTTATACTGATGCAGAAGGACCGATTAAAAGATTGACGATATAAAAAACGCTAAA
>CAINOC010000016.1 GCA_903851385.1 uncultured Chlorobiaceae bacterium
ACCGTAATCCAGTAAGCGTAGAGCTTGGCAACACCATAAGGGCTCCTTGGATAAAACGGAGTGGTCTCCTTTTGGGGAACCTCCTGCACAAGGCCAAACGGTTCAGAAGAGCTTGCCTGATAAAACCTGGTTTTACCAGTGAGCCCCAGAATACGAATAGCCTCCAGAATGCGCAATGCACCCAATCCATCAACATCAGCAGTATACTCAGGCTCTTCAAAAGAGACCGCCACATGACTCTGGGCACCCAGATTATAAATCTCATCCGGTTGCACCTGCTGGATAATACCCGTCAGATTGGATGAATCGCTCAAATCACCAAAATGCAAAACAAACTGCAAATCACTAACATGAGGATCCTGATAAAGGTGGTCAACCCTATCCGTATTAAGCAATGAAGAACGGCGCTTAATGCCATGCACTTCATATCCCTTACCCAACAAAAACTCGGCGAGATAAGCGCCGTCCTAGCCGGTAACACCGGTGATCAAAGCTTTTTTCACTTAAGTAAAGTTAGTCAGTCGCGTCCACTAAAGGGGACTGTTCTTGGGTCTTACCTTCCCATACCCTCTCCTATGCGCCACCCTTGATCGGGCAGCCAGACGCATTCAAACGGCGCATTAGATTGCTGGCTTTCGATGACGGGCATAATAAATAGAGATATTTCCGCGATAACTCCGCCTAGATCGCCAACAGGAATGTCTGGCTTTGATTTTTTAATAAACGCATGCCATTGTATCTGCTTCTGAGGATCATTGTAAAATACAGGAGTAAAAGCAAATGGTGTTGACGCCGGAAATGCGGTTCGCCGACGTTCGAAGGTGTTCTCCAAAGCATTCCACAATATATTCCCCTCGAATGAGAAGAGTCTTGAAAGCAGCCATATATCATAAAAGTCCTTCATTCGGCTGTTTGCAAGGCCAAATTTGACCATAGCTTCCAGTTTTTCAGCAACCAGCGTATATCGTGGATATGCCTTCAAGAGCGGTGGAGGATAATCCAAGAGTACTGGATATTCAATATTTTCAGGGGCTGGAGTTATCGCATCCCCAAAGCCAATATCGATCTGGAGTGAAATTCGAGCCTGATTGAGCAAACCTACAAGAGTGATTCGCACACCATCGTATTCTTGGTCTTCACGGATTTCTGCAATTTTCAGAGTGTCTGAGAGATAGATCATTCCATCATCCCGAAACTTGACATTACAAATATCACGGAACAGATCGGAAAGCTGTTCGGTATCGGGATTGCCAAATCCGAGAAAATCAGCATCTCGAGTGACGCGGTAGTTCTGTCCCTTCCAGACCAGAAAAAGACTTGCTCCCTTCAGGATGAATCGATCACAGTATGGCGAGACACTGAGTCGATACAGGAACCGCTCCATACCATAGCGCGAGAGCAGAAGATTGAAGTCTTCCTTATTGGTTTTAGCAAGGTTCAGCAAGCGCTGAAAGATTGAATGGGGAATGTTTTTCTGGCTCATACTGTCGCCTCTAGATAGGGACGCATGATTTTCAACACTCTGTCAATGCCTGCGGCTTCAACCAGCTCATCCATGGTGGCTTTATGTGATCGCCATGTCTCGCGGAGCGCCTCGATGGCGACATCGAGACCGACCTTGTTACGAAACTTGAAGCAATCTGCCACCGTTTTTGCCGGACTGTAAATTTTGACCCTCACTCCGTTAATGACATGCTCCTCAATACCAAACGAATAAGCCGAACCGGAAACATAGGTCAGGTTAAGCGGGGGATATTCTCTCTGGGGCCTCCACGAGCTTCCAGGGACGGTCACCCATATTTCATGAGGGATTTGGGTAGTAAGGCCATGATAACTCAGAGCTGAAAGCAGACAGACAATTGCATGTGGTATCCTTATTGCAATTTCGACCAGAGGCGAGTGTTCTGTCACCGGAGCTTCCGGGAGGGTGTAAAGTCCCACTGACAGCTTCTCCAAAAGCCCTTCTTTTTGCATTTGGTAGAGGTAGTTTCGGGATATACCTACATCCTCAACATCCGCAGCCCGAATAATCCCTTTCTGCCCTGCGAGTTGCTGTATCTGTTGTTTTCGGTTCATGCCAGCTCATTTATGCAATTCCTCTTTAAATATACATAAGTAAAGAGCTTTTGCAATAACCGACTGTAGGGCGGGGAAGAAAGTGCTGAGTGCTGAGACGCGAGTGCTGAGCGGAAGCGAAAGTGCTGGGGGGTGATGGGGGTTGAGACTTTGTTTTTCTACTCAGTCTTCACTCCCCTGCTCACTTTTTCATCTTCGCTCAGCACTCAGAACTCAGCACTTCGCTCTTCGACTGCTGACTTTCTTTTATTCGTGGTAGTCGTAGGTGGGGTAGCCGTGCTTTTTAACTAACTCGTCGCG
>CAINOC010000017.1 GCA_903851385.1 uncultured Chlorobiaceae bacterium
GAAGACACCGAAGAGTTGACCGTCCAGATCGTTACGGTCGGTAATCACAACAATGGTTGGATTCTCCATGGCAGCTTCGCGCATGACACGCGCGGCAAAGCAGACCATCGTGATGCTCTTGCCCGACCCCTGGGTATGCCAGACAACCCCGCCCTTGTGGTTGCCATTGCTCGCTGAAGCCACAATGACGCGCTCAATAGCCGAACGCACCGCATGGAACTGGTGGTACCCGGCGATCTTTTTTATAAGGGTGCCATCATCCTCAAACAGGATAAAGTAGCGCAGGAAATCGAGCAGATAAGTTGGCGAAAGAACTCCACGGATCAAGGTTTCAAGTTCACTGAACTGACCGAGCGGGTCGAGAGTAACGCCATCAATGGTTCGCCAGGCCATAAAGCGCTCAACATTGGCAGAGAGTGAACCCATAAGGGCCTCGGTGCCGTCTGAAATCACCAGAATTTCGTTGTACTGAAAAATATCCGGAATCTGCTCTTTATAGGTCTCTATCTGGTCGAATGCCTTCCAGATGTCCGCCTTTTCATCAGCCGGATTCTTCAACTCCAGCAACACAATCGGCAAGCCGTTGACAAAGAGCACGATATCCGGGCGGCGAGTCTGCTTTAGCCCCTTAATCGAGTACTGATTTACCGCCAGCCACTCATTTGCATCCCCATTCCCAAAATCGATCAATCGAACAAAGTCGCCACGAGTTTCACCATCCTTCTGATACTCGACCGGTACACCATTAACCAGCAACTGATGAAACCTTCTATTAGCCGCAAGCAGCACCGGTGTATCAAGATTCAGCACCTGATGCAAAGCATCCTCCCGAGCACCAAGAGGCACCAAAGGGTTCAGCCGGTTTATCGCTTCACGCAAACGACCAACCAGCACAACCTCGGTATACGTCCTCCGCTCCGGCGAAGGCCCGTCAGGCGCAATATCAAGCCCATAGCGGTGACTGTACCCCACATCACCAAGCCAGCCCAAAGCCTCCCGTTCAAGTTGATCTTCAGTCATAGTGAAATATTATAACACATGATAACCTTGTCGATGTTGGGGTTCAGGAATCACCCCAACCTACAATTTCCCATCAACCGCAACTGTATCCGTAGGTTGGGGTGATTCCTGAACCCCAACAATTTCAACAATTATTACCGACGTTTTCCCCGACGTTTTTTGTTCTTCTCCATGCTATGAACCAACCTCCTCAAGCTGCGTTTCTGCTTCCGGTAAACGCAACCGACCGGAGATCAAGCGGGGGAGCAGGGCGTCACGGATATTAGTAAGTGTGCGTATATGCTTTTGATTTCTATTTTTACAAGCATCAATTTGCGATATACCAGCGTCATATAATTGTTTTACAACTTCGGATGGAGGTACAACTACTTTCAAATCTGATATTGAACCCAAACTTAAATTAGCTTGAACTGCTTGAACAACACGCTCCACCATATTTTGGCGTGAATCATCCCTTTGGAGAAAATGTTTTATTAAGCCCCCAGGAAATCGATTAGGGTCAGGCCGTATTAATGCCACAGCTTGATTGGTATTTGCCGGTAAAAAATCTTCAGTCATTACTGCTATTCGCCCGATAGTTCCTGCAATAGTGATGAGTACATCATCAACTTGTAATTGTGAGCGCTTCAGTAATTCGTGCGTTTCATTATCGATGTAGGCAAATTTTCCCGGTATAAATTCACCGTCTTCGGTTAAAGATTCAACTTTAATGAAATTAATTCCCGATGCAACGAATGGACGTTTAAGTGTCGTTGGTGTTGTTCCTTTGGTTATTCGATTGGTAATGTCACGTAGGCATTTAACTGTCCACCCCTTCGGTATCAACCCGAGTTCCGACTCCTCAAAGCTGTCAGGGAAAAGCGCAGCGGTATCAGCATTCATGCCTTCCGGCTCACGGCCTTCCTGTTTGGCGTGCACGGGGTCGAAGTCCACAAACCATGATTTGAACAGTGCCTGAGCAATTGCTTCAAGTGTGGCGTTTGTTTCGCGTAGCAATGCGATGCGGTCATCAATGGCTCGCAGCACTGATACAACATTTTGTTGAATTATTAGACTTGGTAGAGATATTTCAAATGAGGCTATAACTTTGGCATTCGCCCCAGCCTGTGCTGATCCTGTTTTTGAGGAATTGATAAATTTCCACCAAAATGGAGATCGCATTTGATACCAGATAAAGTATGGATTTGCTATTCTATGATCCACACGGAGTCTTATCAAATACGATGCGAACACGGCAATTTCGTTGCCTGTGAATATAAAATTCTCACCCGTGCTATTTCCTGTTCGTGCAACGACAATATCACCCTCGTGCAATAGGTATTTTGATATTTGACTTTGTTCTATTTGACAATGAGGCACTGTTGACCATGAGACTATGCCACCTTGAATGTCGGTAATTCTTAAAAACTTTGGTCCTATTGGTTCATTCTCCGCACTGGCTGTATACCCATATGAAATGTCCGTACAGACATTAGAAAGTATTGGCTTAGCAGAAGTATTTTCAAAACTCATAACCCAGCCCTCCAAGCTTCTGCCGAATCAGCAGATCCAGCTCAACCCCCTTAGCCATCTGCTCCCCGAGCGTCTCCGTAAGCTTCAGCATCTTCTCACCAAAAGCTTCGTCATCATCCTCAACCGCCTCAGCTCCAACATACCGACCCGGAGTCAGCACATGCCCATGTTCAGCAATTTCCGCCAGTGTCACACTCCGGCAGAACCCTGCCACATCGGCATACTCAACATTTGCTTCACCATCTTCCCGCCATGCATGCACGGTATCAGCGATTCTCTGGATATCTGCATCAGTTAACTCAATCTGAACCCGGCTGATCATGGTGCCGAGCTTGCGGGCATCGATAAAGAGCACTTCGCCCTTGCGCTTGCTCTTTTGCTTGACCAGAAACCAGAGACAGGCGGGAATCTGCGTATTGAAAAAGAGTTGACCCGGCATGGCAACCATGATTTCAACCTTGTCGGCCTCAACCATAGCCCGCCGTATATCGCCCTCCGAGTTCTGGCTGGACGACATGGAGCCATTGGCCAGCACGATACCTGCACGGCCATTAGGCTTTAAATGGTAGAGCATGTGCTGCAGCCAGGCATAGTTGGCGTTGCCTTGCGGCGGGGTGCCGTAGACCCAGCGCGGATCGCCCTCAAGGCTGCCGTGCCACCAGTCGGAGATGTTGAAGGGTGGATTGGCCAGCACAAAGTCGGCACGCATATCGGGGTGCTGGTCTCGAACAAAGGTGTCGGCAGGCTCTTTGCCAAGGTTGAAGTCGATGCCCCGAATGGCAAGGTTCATGGCAGCGAGGCGCCAGGTTGTGGGGTTCGACTCCTGACCGTAGATAGAGACATCGCCGATTGTACCGCCGTGCGCTTCGATGAATTTTTCAGACTGCACAAACATGCCGCCGGAGCCGCAGCAGGGGTCATAGACCTGACCCTGATGGGGGGCAAGCACAGCCACAAGGGTTTTAACAATACTGGCGGGCGTGTAGAACTGGCCGCCTCGTTTGCCTTCGGCACTGGCGAACTGACCGAGAAAATATTCATAAACCTGACCAAGCAGGTCGCGGGCAGTCTGGCCGGTTGTACCAAAACCGATAGTGGAAACCATATCCACCAGTTCGCCAAGCTTGCCATCAGGGAGCTGAACGCGGGCGTAGCGTTTGTCGAGAATTCCTTTGAGCTTCGGGTTTTCGGCCTCAATCAGGGTAAGGGCATCGTCGATACGCTTGCCGATGTCGGGCTGCTTTGCCTGCGCCCGAAGGGTTTCCCAGCGTGCCGGTTCCGGTACCCAGAAGACGTTTGCCTCTTTGTAGTAGTCGCGATCTTCAAGTTCTTCCTGCAAGAGGCAGGAATCGGAATCGTCGAGGAAATAGTCGTCGCCGGTATCTGAAAGGCGCCGTGTGAGTTCGGTGCGGTGGGTCTGGAAGGAGTCGGAGATATACTTTACAAAAATGAGGCCGAGTACAATATGCTTGTATTCGGCTGCATCCATATTGGCCCGGAGTTTATCGGCAGTGGCCCAGAGCGTTTTTTTAATGTCGTCGATCATGAATCAATATCAACTATTTATTTTTTTTTAAGGTGTGACTTCGCAATATCCCATAATGATTTCCCCTCACTATTTACCCAGTGCCAGTTTCCATTAACACCACCAGGGTCTTTCTGCTCAGGGTGTAAAGCTGGAAGGAGAGATCTTGTCTGCTTTGTCATGTCCTGCTGAAATTGAAAAGATCATTTTTTGAGCGATTTCGATGTGATTTTAAGGGTAGTCATGTACTTCAGTTAAATCAGCAACCCACGCAATAAGGGGCTATCAACGTATGTTTTAAATGGCGTAAGGTGATTTTTATAGCGTAAATTATCATATTAGTATAATATCCATAAAGTAATTATTAAAGAATGAGATTTGGCGTGGAGGGTACACTCAACGTCAGGGTATAGATCTCCCGTTGAGTTTTTTTCGTTATAAACAAAAATCAATAGCTATGGCTTGATGTGTCTTGTTTATTGTTGCAAGTCCAGTGCAGGGATGAGCATAATTTCAATTAAATCATCCGAAGGTGTTATATAGCAGCCACAATGTACAGTTAACTTATAGAGCAAACTACCATGTCAATTAACGACCTCTTGCCCTCTGTAGCATCCTTGTCACACGCCGATAAATTCAGGTTAGTGCAAATTCTTCTCGAACAATTGGCAAAAGCAGAAGGTATATCTGCCCTGCAAGCACCAGTCCCTGCCGAGACCTTTAACCCGCGCCATTATTTTGGAGTAGCTCATCAATCCCGACAAACGATTGATGAGTATATAGCAAGCAGCCGGGAAGGATGGAACTAATGGATCATTTAATTGATACCAATATCGTCATTTACTATTTTAATGGATTGACGAATGATGAATCACTGCACAATCTGCTGAACGAGAGTTTCAAGATTTCCATAATCACCAAAATCGAGTTTTTGGGTTGGGGACAATTTGTTGCCGATTCCACCTTATACACCAAGGCAAAGGCGTTTATTGGCAATGCCACAGTGTTTGAGCTGGACGAGGCGATTGCTGAGCAATCCATTTTGCTTCGACAGCAATTCAAAACCAAAACGCCTGATGCCATCATTGCGGCAACAGCCTTGGAAAACAATTTGGCGGTGGTCACCCATAATACTCAAGACTTCAACCGTTTAGGGGTGAAAACTATTTCCGTGACCATGAAATAATTACCCCAGCAAGAGCATTCTACCAAGGTGAAACTTTGGATGGTGTTGCCGTCTACATTAAAATTACAGGATTTACGGATAATCGCCCTCCCGTTATTCAGTTTAAAGCCGAATAGCCAATATCTCTTATGGCTCACAATCATTAACCTTGCACGCCATGCATGGTGAGTTTTGCTCCTCCTGAGGCGAGGGGATTTGGGATGAAGAGAGTTACTGGCGTTACACTGAGGCCCCGGCCCCGCTCGTAAAGCTTCTGAAACTGGTGGACCGTCATTCTGATTTATTAAGGGAGATGGCTAACGTTTGACATATTCGGCTGAGTGGAAAGAAAGTGCTGAGTGCTGAGTGCCGAGGTAAGAAGTTGGCAGTGGGCAGTCAGCATTTGGCAATTTAAATCAGTTGGTAGAGGGCTGAGTTGTTCAAAACTTGCCGGTTCTCATGCGCCAATTTTTTGGGTCGCGGTTGAGAGAATGCATCAAAACTCTGAAAGAGCTTTTCGATAAGCTCCGCTCTTTCAACAGGAAGTAAAGCAAGAGCATCTTTGAAAATTCGCTCAGCGACTATGGTCATATTGTTACCTGTAAATTTTTTTTAACAGTAAAATACACTCTTTCGGGTAAAAAAAGTTACAGGACTTGAAAATATTCCACCCTCGATGTTGGGGTTCAGGACTCACCCCAACCTACAATTCGACATTATCTTTGGTCATATAAAAAATGGTATAACCTCAATATGTAGGTTGGGGTGAGTCCTGAACCCCAACGGTTTTAATCCCCAAAGTTGCCGTCATTGTCGATAAATGACGTGCCCCAATTATTCTCGACAATACCCTGTGATACAAACCGGTGAATTGAGGAATGTGGCCAATCAATTGGAGTTGCCGCATGCCCGTGCTTTACAGGATTGAAATGAATGTAGTCTACATGTCGGGCAAAATCCTCGTCATTTTGAATCAGATGTTCCCAGTAACGACGTTGCCAGATACCACGCTCACCCTTGTTGAGACGGCTTTCACTGATACTCTCTGTTTTGGGTAAAAGGCGAGATAACCCTGTCTTGATTAGAGCCAAGCGGGTAGGGAAGTCTTTATCTCCTTCAGGCAACGTCCAGATTGTGTGTAGATGTTCAGGCATGATGACAATGGCATCAATAGTAAATGGATGGCGTTCTTTTACGCTGCGGAATGAAGAACGCAGAAGATCGATGTGCTCTACCAGTATCGATTGAGTGCGGTCAGCAAGGGTAAGCGTGAAAAAATAGGTGCCACCCTCGATATTGGCGCGTTTATAGCGCATGGGTCAAGAGTTCCATTTCCGTTTATTTTCGGCGATAATTGATGATTATTGTGCAATTTGTGAACTTATCGATGTTGGGGTTCAGGAATCACCCCAACCTACGTTTGCAATTATCTTTTAATGGCGTCGAAGTTGACGGGGAATGAGGGTTCGATGTTGTTGTTGCTGTCGCATCCTTCGGGCATGGTGTGGATGCCTGTGGGGAGGGTGTTATGGGTGGCGATGTAGTCGCGAAGGTAGTTGGTGAGGCGGTAGTAGCCGCTTGGTTTTCCGGTTGTTGCGAGGAGCGGTTTGCCCTTGGCCCAACGTTCAACGATCTGCTCAGCTAATGCGTTATCTGTATTTTGCGGGGTATGCATGAACGGTTGCATTGTTGGTTCTTTGAGATGAAAGGGAAGCTTATCTATTTACTGAATATTGGGTTCAAAGAAAAACGATGGATGCATGAACGCTCGTTATAAATGTAAATGAACACTATATTATATCTATACCATAGCCTGTAGTCACGAAAAAGGAGAAGATTATGTGGACATTTGATCTGATGACTGTTCTGGTTGTTCTGGTTGCTTTTCTTGTTTCGTCGGTTAAGATTCTCAGGGAGTATGAAAGGGGAGTTGTGTTCCGCCTTGGCCGGATTATTGGTGCAAAGGGGCCGGGAATAATTATTCTGATTCCGGGAATCGATAAAATGGTGAAGGTTGATCTTCGTACCGTAACGCTGGATGTGCCTCCACAGGATATTATCACGCGTGACAACGTATCGGTGAAGGTCAGTGCGGTTGTCTATTTTCGTGTGCTTGACCCAATCAAAGCGATTGTTGATGTTGCTGATTTTCATTTTGCTACATCGCAGCTTGCGCAAACTACGCTTCGGAGTGTGTGCGGACAGGGTGAACTTGATAATCTGCTTGCTGAACGGGATGAAATCAATGACCGTATCCAGACGATACTTGACAAGGATACTGAGCCCTGGGGAGTCAAGGTGAGCAAGGTTGAAGTGAAGGAGATTGACTTGCCCGAGGGTATGCGGCGGGCAATGGCAAAACAGGCCGAGGCAGAGAGGGAAAGGCGGTCGGCTATCATTAATGCGGAAGGGGAGTTTCAGGCAGCCCAGCGCCTTGCTGATGCGGCAGCTATCATTTCAGGTACTCCTGCAGCCCTGCAGCTTCGCTATCTGCAGACATTGAAGGATATCGCAGCTGAGAATAACTCAACCACGGTGTTTCCAATACCAATGGATCTTTTCAGGCCATTTTTTGAAATCAAGCAACAGGTAAATCCTCCGACAACCTAAACGTTTTCTATCATGTTCAAGATTCATACTATTCTCTGTCCAGTCGATTTTTCAGACGCTTCTAAAAAAGCGATACGCTATGCAAAGGAATTTGCAGGCAATATGGGCGCTTCTGTCTATCTGCTGAATGTGGTTGAGCCGAGGCCTATGGCGATGGATGTATCGCTCAATTATGTGCCGTTTGAAGTCGATATGGAAAATGCGGCAAAAGAGGATCTTGAGGTTATTGTTCAGGAATTTCAGCGTGTAGGGCTCCGGGCTGAGTGTGGCGTGGTGACAGGTAACCCCGCAGACTCGATTCTTGAAAACATCGAAATGTTCAATGTCAATCTTGTCATTATGGGTTCTCACGGCAAAAAAGGGCTGAGCCGCCTGATTATGGGCAGTGTTGCTGAGATTGTTGTCCGCAAGGCGAATTGCCCCGTTCTGATTGTAAAATCGGAAGAGAAGGAGTTTATCGGCGAGGAGTGAAGGCATCTATCAGCTTTTTTGCACCGCTGAACGGGCTGATTTCTGCAGAAAGTACCTGTTGTTCGACGATCTCTTTGGAGGCCTTGACATCGGGGTGAGAGAAAAACTCCTTTTTCAGCATCTCTTCAATCACGGTATGGAGTAGGCTTTTGAGCTGTTCGTGGCGTCGGGTTTCAAGTGTGTTTCCCAAGCGCATTGCCGTGAAAAAATCAGAAATATTCTGCCACACTTCGGCGATACCTTTGCCGGTAAGAGCGGACGTCAGCATAACCTCCCGTTGCCATGCAGGGTGTTTTACAGGCAGCATCCTGAGTGCAGCTTCAAATTCTGCTCTTGAAATAGCGGCAATGCCGGATTGATCTCCATCGGTTTTTGTGATGGCCACGGCATCGGCAATTTCCATAATACCGCGTTTGATGCCCTGGAGTTCGTCGCCTGAGCCGGGCAGCATCAGCAGCAGTATAAAGTCGACCATGGTGTCCACGAGCACCTCTGATTGGCCGACACCTACAGTTTCAACAATGATCACGTCATACCCAGCAGCTTCGCAGAGCACGATAACTTCATGTGTTTTCGGCGATGTCCCTCCCAGATACCCAGAAGAGGCTGTGGGACGGATATAGGCCTCTTTTCTGGAAGCAAGCTTTTCCATGCGGGCCTTGTCGCCGAGGATGCTCCCTTTGGACTGCCGGCTGCTGGGGTCAATGGCCAGTACAGCCAGGGTGAGCCCTTTGCTGATGATCAATTCACCCAGTGCTTCGATAAAGGTGCTTTTACCCGCTCCCGGAGCGCCGGTTATGCCGATGCGTATCGAAGCTGTTTTTTTTGCAAGGCAGCGGTCAAGGATTTCATGGGCTTTTCGCTCATGCTCGGGTTTCTGCGATTCAATCAGGGTAATCGCGCGACTCAGCATCTGTCGGTCACCATTCATAATACCGCTGACAACGGTATCGACGTCGGGATTGTGATAGGGCTTTAAAGTGCCTTGCGGTGGAGTTATGCTCATTGATCGAAGCGTGCAATAAGCTGTTTGAGGATGGTAATAGCTGCTTCGGCAATAACGGTACCAGGGCCGAAAATACCGGCAACTCCCTTTTCATAGAGGAAGGCGTGATCACGCTCTGGAATGATGCCGCCGGCAATGACAAGGATATCCTCCCTGTGTTTTGCTTTCAGCTCCTCAATGATTTTTGGAACAAGGGTTTTGTGGCCAGCTGCAAGGCTTGATATGCCGATCAGGTGAACATCGTTATCAAGGGCCTGTTGAACAACCTCCTCAGGGGTCTGGAAGAGAGGGCTGATATCGACATCAAAACCGATATCGGCAAAGCCTGCTGCAATGACTTTTGCTCCACGGTCGTGGCCGTCTTGACCGACTTTGGAGACCATGATTCTTGGACGGCGGCCTTCGAGGCCGGAAAAGGTATCGGCAAGCTGCTGGGCTTCCTGAAAGAGTGTGTTATCCTGCATCTGCGACATATAGACACTGGTGTTGAGCCTGGTGATAGCGCGGTACCTTCCGAAGGTTTTTTCGCAGGCCATTGATATTTCTCCCAATGTAGCTCTTTTTCTTGCAGCGTCAACGGCAAGTTCAAGCAGATTGCCTTCGCCTGAGAGGGCGGCATCCTCAATTGCCCGGAGAGCAAGAGCTGTCTCTTCACTGTTCCGTTCAGCCTTGAGTTGTGCAAGGCGCTGGAGCTGCTGCTCGAGAACAACGGTGTTGTCGACTTCGAGCAGTTCGATATCAGTTTTGCTGGTGGTTTTGTAGCCGTTAACGCCTACAATAATCTCTTTGCCGCTGTCAATGCGGGCCTGCTTGCGGGTTGCGGCCTCTTCGATCTGCAGTTTCGGAAGCCCCTGCTCAATTGCCTTGACCATGCCTCCTGCTTCTTCGATATCGCTGATGATTTTCCATGCTTTTGCCGCAAGCTCTCCGGTAAGGTATTCAACATAACCGGAGCCCGCCCATGGATCGATGCTTTTGGTGATATCGGTCTCTTCCTGCAGGTAAAGCTGGGTGTTGCGGGCAATTCTTGCTGAAAAGGGAGAGGGGAGTGCGATGGCCTCGTCGAGGGCATTGGTGTGCAGTGACTGGGTGTGGCCAAGTGTGGAAGCAAGCGCTTCGAGGCATGTGCGTGTAATGTTGTTGAACGGGTCCTGCTCTGTGAGGCTCCATCCGGAGGTCTGGCAGTGCGAGCGAAGCATCAGGGATTTCGGGTTTTTCGGATTGAACTGCCTGACAATTTTTGCCCAGAGCATTCTTGCCGCCCTCAGTTTGGCAATTTCCATGAAATAGTTCATACCTGTTGCCCAGAAGAAGGAGAGGCGGGGGGCAAAGGCATCGATATCGAGCCCGGCTTTGAGACCGGTACGGATATATTCAAGTCCATCGGCGAGTGTGAATGCCAGCTCAAGGTCAGCTGTAGCACCGGCTTCCTGCATGTGGTAGCCGGAAATGCTGATAGAGTTGAATTTCGGCATGTGCTTGCTCGTGTAGCTGAAGATATCGGCGATAATTCTCATTGAGGGTTCAGGAGGGTAGATATAGGTGTTGCGCACCATGAACTCTTTGAGAATGTCATTCTGGATCGTGCCGCTCAGCTTTTCCGGCGCTACGCCCTGTTCTTCAGCCGCGACGATATAAAAAGCCATGATGGGAAGTACAGCTCCGTTCATGGTCATGGATACTGAGATGTCGCCAAGCGGAATCTGGTCGAAGAGGATTTTCATGTCTTCGATCGAGTCGATAGCTACACCGGCTTTGCCGACGTCGCCAATGACCCGTTCATGGTCGGAATCGTAACCGCGGTGGGTTGGAAGATCGAAGGCAACGGAGAGTCCTTTCTGGCCGGCAGCAAGATTCTGGCGGTAAAAACGGTTTGATTCCTCAGCGGTAGAAAATCCTGCATACTGTCGTATAGTCCACGGTCTTGTGGTGTACATGGTGGTGTAGGGACCGCCAATATATGGCGCAAAGCCGGGAGCAAAGTTACTATGCTCAGCCTCTGTGAGGTCAGCTTCGCTGTATATGGATTTGATTCCGATGCCTTCTGCCGTTGTCCAGGTTTCCGGCTCAGCGTCGAAGCTTTTTTGACTGGCTGCGGGATTGGAAGAAAAAATATCAATATCTGAAAAGTCCGGTCTCATTTCACTCCGGTTTTATGTTGGTAGGATTTCAGCATTTCAAGAACGTTGACGCCTGTATAGATAAAGCTGTCAACGCCTGCATTGAGTAACTGTTCATGCTCTTTTGGCGGTTTACCGGCCATGACCGTGATAATGCCGGGTTGAAGCATGCGAAGCTTTGAGGCAATAGTTGCCGATGCCGCTACGGGATCTTTTTCGGCAATGCAGAGGACAATAATGTCGGGCTTACTTTCTAGTGCAGTGTGGTATGAGCTCTCTTCGGTGGGAAGTGCAGCTTTGCCTGCGACGAAAAATCCGCCACAATTGAAAAAGTCTTCAGCAAATCCAGCCTGGCGGAAGCTTAGAGCGGGGTCACCGAGCATCCAGATAAAGACAGATGGTGTGCGTCCCGTCTTCAGGCTGAATGAGAGGGTTTTAAGACGCAATAACTCGTAGCCTGCGGTTTCATTTCCATCAGGCTCATTTGCAAGAACCAGTTCAAGTTTATCCATGTTTTCAACTTGTTCGGTCAAGAGAGGCCATGGATAGCGGTTGACGCCGATAAGTGTTTTTTTACGGTTGTTGAGGGTTTTACGGCGTTTTGTTTCAACGTCTGAAACTATTGACTGGATGAAGCCGCTCTTTGCTGCTTCGGTAAGGCCGTCTTGTGCTTCAATTTCCTTGAAGAGCGTCCAGGCAGATTCAGCAAGGTTTTTTGTCAGGGTTTCAATGTAATAAGAGCCATGTGCAGGATCCAGAACCCGGTCGAGGGAGGCCTCTTCCTTGAGGATAAGATGGATATTGGCGGAAATTCGTTCAGCTATATCAGGGCTGACGGAAAGGCCTGTATCAAAGGCTCCTATCTGAAGCGTATCGTAACCGCCAAGCACGGCTGAAACTGCTTCTGTGGTCAGGCGGAGCACATTGGTGAAGGGGTCGAGCAGAGAGCGGTTCCTTTCAGATGTTCTGGCAAAAAGGGATGGCAGCGCGGCACCCGATGCTCCGTATGCTTTCAGAAGATACCCGAGCAGGTAACGCAGCGCTCTTGGTTTTGCAAGTTCGGTAAAATGGCTTGAACAAACCGGCAGGATGATGGTTATGGCAGATGCAATGGTGTCGGCCGGAATCCCTGCCTTTAGATAACGGTGCAGGTAGTCGCTTACTCCGGCAAGTGCCAGTGCAATTTCCTGAACAGCGGTTGCGCCTTTTTCATGCCAGGGAATAGTATCGACACAGAGAAGCCTGAAGTCCGGCAGTGACGTTCCATGTGCGAAAAGCTCACTATCCTGCCCATTTGTATAGGCCGGAGCCTCGACGAGCAAGCCGCCTGAATTTTCGGAAAACCCAGGAATGGTAAGGAGGCTTTTCAGAAGTTCAGCAGCAGGGGGGAGGTTACCGGAAAAGTAGATGGCTGCAGCAGATGGTTGAATGCCTGTAAAAAGTCTGGTGAGGTTTTCCGGAGAAGAGAGTGCAGGGTCGGTTAAGAGGAACTCAATTGCTTCGGCATCAAGTTCAAAGCTTTGTAATGCGGCTTTGTTTGCTGTTTCAGGATCATCAACAATAATCTGCCGGCAATTTATCCAGCGGTTGGTCGTCTTGTAAGGCTGGATATCAAGCTGTTGTGTTTTTTCTTCATGGCTGTACCAAGGCTCAAGGGCAAAGCCGTCCGGGGTATGCCAGACAATGCTGTCGTATGGTGTTTCCTTGAGCTCAGCGATCGCCTTTTTTTTCCAATCCTCCCGGCTGACCGCCGGGAACTCATGAAAGAGAGAATCAGGCCGGGAGTGTGTCATAACTTCGTTTAGAGTTGTTCATGCAAAAAGAGGCAATCTATGCTTCCTGCTCTTCAAGCAGGGTATGCTCGATTTTGTGCTCTTTGAGGATTTCGGAGATTGAACATTTAATTTTTGATGGCAATGCAGTTCTGTCGACAAATCCTTTCTGTTGCAGCCACCAGGTTGTTTGGAAGTCTCTTGTTGTAGGTTTTCCTGTATACTGCTCAATGACCCGTTTACCGGAAAATCCGATATTGCCGGCATTGTGTTCAAAGAGTTTGATTCCTCTCGATGCGATACCGATAGCCACGCCTCCGAGCGTAGGATCGGTAATGATGGAGATGACAGGGAGACCTGCTTTTTCAACACTCGATATGGCTACATGCAGTTTTGGGAGACCGACCATTGAAGAACATCCTTCATGCATTCTTGCTCCCCCTCCTGTAGCCTGGACGACAAGCGGCACTCCCTGCTTGATGGCAGCTTTGCTGGCTCGCCAGATTTTTTCGGCAGTCGACATGCAGAATGATCCACCAAGAAAGTTGAAGTTTGTTGCACAAAAGACAACAGGTTCTCCGTTAATTGTTGCGTCGCCAGTGATAAACGATGCAGCAGCACCGGTTTTGTGCTGGGCATCCTCAATTTTCTGCTGGTAATCGGGAAAATTAAGGATATCCTTGTCGACAATGTATCGGGTTTCGGGGTGTTCCTGGAATGAGCCGGGGTCAAGGATCAGGTTGATGTAGTCATGGGCCGTCAGCCTGACATAGCGGTGTCCGCAGGTTTCGCACACAAAATTGTCGGCAAGCAGTTTTGTGTAGAGTATCGGGTCGAGCACTTTTTTGCCGATAAGGTTGTGACAGCTTTTGTGCCGTGCAACGAAAAGAACCTTCTCTGGTTTGGGGATAAAGAAGGATACTGATTTTTCGAAGGCAGCAATTTCCTCTTCGGTAATGGTATTCCACTGTCCGATTTTTTCCCAGCGTTTCATTCGTTGTGAAAAGATCTCTTGCGGCGGTATTTTGCTTAGTTTGTCGAGCCACTTCTGCATTGATGTTTTGAACGACTGAAGGGCAGATTCACGGTAATGGTGTGCAGGGCCTTCAGGTTCTTCGATAATGTCATCAATGATTCGATTTTTCAATGCCTCCTGGGCAGTTATCTGTGAGATTTCCGCAGCGAAACCGGCTTTTTCCCTTGTGCGGAAGAGGATGGATGAGCATGCTTCAGGTGAAATAACCATATAGGTGGAGTATTCCATAGCCAGAACAGCATCGCATCCGGTAAGCGCAATTGCTCCACCGCTACAGCCCCGGTTGATAATGACCGAGAGGGTTGGCACAGTTGCTTCAGCTAGTAACTGCATGCATCGGCCGATCTTCCAGGCGATACCGCCAGCTTCAGATTGTTCCGTGGGATCAGCACCTGCCGTATCAATAACGGTAATGATAATGCGGTTTTCCTCTTCAGCCAGTTTAATGGCAGCGTTGGCTTTTTCAAATGCTGCAGGAGTCGGCATACCCTGGTTCCATTTTTGCATCTCAACAGGATTTTTCAACAGTGTGCGCATGAGCTTGTAATCAGATGTCGGTCCTGATTGCTGCCCGATAAGCATGACTGGCCAGGCGTTTGTTCCATTGCGCAGAACTGCGCGGTGGGTCTGGATGATGCAGCTGCCGTGCAGGTTGTTCTCGAGACACGCTTCGGCGTCATCAAATACTGTCAGGTAGTCAAGGTGTTTTGGGCGTTCGGGGTGAAAGGAGAGTTGATACTTTTCGTATTCAGTAAGCTTTTCAATACTCTCGTGAGAGTAGCTGAAGCCCTCTCGTTTTTCAAAAGGCAGATAAAAATGTTTCACTGGTTACAAGCTTCTTTGTCTTGATTGGTTAATGCTTTTTCTGCGCAAACTCAATAAGTACCTTGTTTGTCTCTTTTGGATGAAGAAACATGATTTTTTTTCCGCCTGCCCCCTCTTTTGGCAAGCTGAGTGGTTTAATGTTCAGGGATTCAAGTCGTTCGGTTTCTTTGTTGATGTCGTCTGTCTGAAGCGCTATATGATGCATTCCATCCCCGTTTTTTGCAATGAATTTTGCAATCGGGCTTTCATCGCTTAACGGCTCAAGCAGTTCGATTTTTGTCTCTCCAACTGTAATAAATGCCACTCTGACTTTTTCGGAAGCAACCTCTTCGATTCTGATTGCTTCCGGGGCGCACCCGATAACGTTCTGGAACGTTTCGAGTGCGCTTTCAAGGTTTTGAACGGCAATGGCTATGTGGTCAATTTTTGTAATCATTAGCTTTTTGCCGCTGGTTTCTTTTGCTTGGGTTGAGCGTAGCCGATTGTTTGCAATTCCGCTGTTATCTCTTCGAGAATCATCGGATCGTCAATCGTAGCGGGCATGGTATACTCTTCGCCGTTGGCAATCTTTCTCATGGTGCCGCGGAGAATTTTTCCTGACCGGGTTTTTGGGAGACGGTTGACAATAATTGCACTCTTGAACGACGCAACCGGTCCGATATTCTCACGGACGTACTCGATAACGTGCTTGATGATAAGGTTGTGCGGCGTTTCGACATCATTTTTAAGAACAAGGAAGCCAAGTGGGATCTGTCCTTTGAGGTCGTCATGGACGCCGATAACTGCACTTTCAGCAACATCAGGATGTTCGCAGAGAGCTCCCTCAATTCCGCCGGTTGAAAGTCTGTGACCTGCAACATTGATAATGTCATCAGTACGCGACATGATATTAATGTAGCCCTCTTCGTCAATAAAGCCGGCATCACTGGTCTGGTAGTATCCGGGGAACTCTTTCATATAACTTTCCACAAACCGGTTGTCAGCTTTCCACAGGGTGAGCATGCAGCCTGGAGGAAGAGGAAGTTTTACAACAATATCGCCCATCTGTCCTCTTGGAAGCTCGTGCATATCTGCATTAATGACCTGGACATTATAGCCGGGAACAGCCCTTGATGCAGATCCGTATTTGACCGGTCCTGGTTCAATGCCCTGACAGTTTGCTGCAATGGCCCATCCGGTTTCCGTCTGCCACCAATGGTCTATAACCGGGACTTTGAGTTTTTCCTCAGCCCATTTTACCGTATCGGGATCAGCCCTTTCTCCGGCAAGAAACAGGGTGCGGAAATTTCCTAAATCATAGTTTTTGAGATAGGTACCGTTCGGATCTTCCTTTTTGATGGCCCTGAATGCAGTTGGTGCCGTAAAGAGTACCGAGACGTTGTATTCGCTGATGATTCTCCAGAAGGTTCCGGGATCGGGAGTGCCGACCGGTTTGCCTTCAAAAATCAGGGTGGTGCAGCCCTGAAGAAGAGGCGCGTAAACTATGTAGGAGTGACCGACAACCCAGCCGACATCACTTGCCGCCCAGAAAACCTCTCCCGGTTCGACATTATAAATGTTTTTCATTGACCATTGCAGCGCTACCATATGCCCGCCATGATCGCGAACAATGCCTTTGGGCTTACCGGTTGTGCCTGATGTGTAGAGAATGTAGAGGGGATCGGAAGATTCAACAGGAACGCATTGTGCCGGCTCTGCGCCAAGAAGGGACTGGTTCCAGGTAAGGTCGCGTTCTTCGTTCAGTTCTGCCTTGAGCTGGTCACGTTGTTTGATGATACAGATTTCAGGCTTGAAGTGGGCCAGTTCAATGGCGAAATCAAGAAGTCGTTTATAATCAATAATTTTATTGTGTTCAATGCCGCATGATGCTGAAATGATCACTTTTGGCTTGCAGTCGTCAATTCGTATGGCAAGTTCATGAGAAGCAAAACCGCCGAACACAACGGAATGGATAGCTCCGATCCGTGCACAGGCAAGCATGGCGACAACGGCTTCGGGTATCATGGGCATATAGATGATAACCCGGTCTCCCTTGCGGACTCCCCGTGACTGCAGTGCTCCGGCGAAGAGTGCTACGATGTCACGAAATTCACGGTAGGTATAGCGTTTCTTGGTTCCTGTTACCGGACTGTCATAAATAACGGCTAACTCGTTACCGCGTCCCTCATCGACATGGCGGTCAAGGGCATTGTAGCAGGTGTTTGTAATTCCTCCGGCAAACCATCGGTAAAAGGGCGGGTTACTTGTATCTAAAACCGTGTTCCATTTTTTGTACCAGTGAAGCTGTTCTCCGGCTTCTCCCCAGAAAGCTTCCGGATTCTGAATTGAGTTCTGATAGACGGTATTGAAGGACTGCGGCATACGATTGACCCCCTGATAAATAATGATTTTAATGAAAAAGAAGGGAGAGTGGATTACAAAGTGTACAACAACTGGCGGTAAGGTAAAAGAAGAGCATGAACTGGTGTGGCTTGTTTGTTGTAAACCCAATGTTAACAAAAAATACACATTGGAACAATGAACAATTGTAATTGGAAAAGAAGGCTTTTATGTATGAAACGACGTGGGGACTCGCTGCTGATAAGCTGAAGAGAGGCTTGTATGCCACTACAGGGTATTGCTGAAGCCCTGTGGTGGGGTTTGATGTGGTCAACTTTTTTTCAGAAATATTTTATTGAAGCGGCCTGAGCTGGCTGAAAAGTAAAAAAAAATCTTCAATGAAAAGGGCTTCGGCACGCAGTGTAAGTGTTTTGCTGTCAACAAATTCAAGATTATAACTCTCTTTTAAATTGTTGAGCAGCGTTTTGCGGCGCTGGTGAAAGGCTGTTCTGACAAAACGGCTGAATCCCGGCTGGTCTTCCATTTTCTCATCTTTTTTTGGAGTCATTCGGATAACGGCACTGTCTACATTCGGTTGAGGTCGAAAGACTTTTCGCCCGACCTTGAAGAGGTAGTCGATATCAAAAGAGGCCTGCATCTGGACGGCAAGGATTCCGTACTCCTTTGTACTTGGTTTTGCAACTATTCTCATGGCAACTTCGTGCTGCATCATCAGGGTTGCTGAAACAAGAGAGTGGCGGTGTTCCAGAAGTTTAAAAAGAATGGGCGTTGTAATGGAGTATGGAATATTGCCGAGAACCCGTAATGGTTTTTTTTCGGCCAGGGGTTTCAGGTCAATGTCAAGGAAATCACCTTCAATAAGGGTAAGCTGCGGGTATTCGGTACGGATGAATTCCGCGAGTCTCCGATCTTTTTCAACAACAGTAAAGGCCGGACAGACGTCAATGATCTCCCTTGTAAGGGCTCCGAAGCCCGGACCGATTTCAAGGATGTTCTCTTCAGCCCCGGCTCCGGATGCAGCTACTATTTTTCTGGTGATATTGCGATCGGTCAGAAAGTTTTGACCTAATTTTTTTTTCACCGCTATTTCAGTATCCTTATATTCAACTTTTCTCATCTGAGAGGGTTCGGGTTAATTCAGTCGGCAAAGCAGAGGCGGAACTAGTTTTTATAATTTAAGTTATTCTGGAAGTAATGGAAGATAATATCATCGGGGCCGCGGCGGCGAAATACGTTTCGCGGGGAAACAAGGCTACTCGAACCGGGTTTGGTGACGCTATGCTTGAAATCGGCCGGGAGGACAGCTCTGTTGTCGCGTTATGCGCCGATCTGACAGGCTCGTTAAATTTGAATTTGTTTCGTGAGGCTTTTCCTGAGCGTTTTATCCAGACAGGTATTGCTGAGGCCAACATGATTTCCATGGCTGCCGGCCTTGCCACTACAGGAAAAATACCGGTTGCGGCAAGTTTTGCGGTGTTTGCCACCGGCAGGGTTTTTGACCAGATCCGCCAGTCGGTCTGCTATTCGAACCTTAATGTCAAGATATGTGCTTCGCATGCCGGCCTTACGCTTGGTGAGGATGGCGCTACCCACCAGATTCTTGAAGATATCGGCCTTATGCGCGGATTGCCGAGAATGACGGTAGTTGTGCCTTGTGATTACAGCGAAACGGTACGGGCCACAAAAGCAGTTATAAAGCATAATGGCCCTGTGTACCTGCGTTTTGGAAGGCCGAATGTTCCTGATTTTACCCTTGATGATGACGGGTTTGAAATCGGCAAGTCGATCGAGCTTCATCTCGGCAAGGATGTAACCGTTATTGCCTGCGGCATCATGGTATGGAAAGCCCTTGAAGCCGCCCTTATTCTTGAGAAAGAGGGCGTTGGCGTCAGGGTGATCAATATGCATACCATTAAACCTATTGATACGCTGGCCATTGTGCGTGCCGCTAACGATACTGGTGCCATTGTTACGGCTGAAGAACACCAGATGTATAATGGACTTGGTGATGCTGTGGCCAATGTCTGTGCCCGTAATATTCCGGTGCCTATAGAGATGGTGGCTGTTGAAGATCAGTTTGGTGAGTCAGGAAAAGCTGATGATCTTCTTGAAAAATACAAGTTGACAACAGGAGATATTCTTGAAAAAATTTATCTGGCTCTGCGCAGAAAGAATTGAATGCACGGATCTATGCTCGCGAAAAGGATGATAAGGGATTGACAATTTTTTAACGCAGGGGATATAAGCTATGGCAATGCCTAATTTTGGTGATATGATGAAGCAGATCCAGCAGGCTGGTGAAAAGATGCAGGATGTGCAGAAACAGCTCGAAAAGATCGTGGCCTATGGAGAGGCTGGAGGCGGGATGGTAAAGGTCAGCGTCAGCGGAAAGCAGAAAGTGCTCAGTCTCTCTATTGATCCTGATATTATGGATGACGCGGAAATGGTTCAGGACCTTGTGCTGGCTGCCGTGAACAATGCGCTTGAGGAGGCTGCAAAACTTGCTCAGGAAGAGATATCCCGGGCGACCGGGGGGATGATCAATCCTGCCGATA
Organism: uncultured Chlorobiaceae bacterium; assembly: GCA_903851385.1. Taxonomy (GTDB): domain Bacteria; phylum Bacteroidota; class Chlorobiia; order Chlorobiales; family Chlorobiaceae; genus Chlorobium. The sequence continues at coordinate 19,958 of CAINOC010000017.1, forward strand.
TGCTCAAAAACCTGAATCTCGGTAAATAGCACTCCATGCATTATAGCTCAGTCTCTATTGAAGCTCTTATTGATGAATTTGCAAAACTTCCCGGTGTAGGTCGCAAAACCGCCCAGCGACTTGCGATGCATATACTGCATGAGCCGAGAAGTGAGGCGGCAAAGCTGGCTGACGCCCTGCTTGAAGTAAAAGACAAGGTTATTCGCTGTTCCATTTGCCAGAATGTTACCGATAGAGGTGCAGATCCCTGTGCTGTATGTACCAGCAGGGCGCGCGACCGTTCGGTGATTTGCGTGGTGGAATCGCCGGTTGATATGCTCGCTTTTGAGAAAACCGGGTACTATAAAGGGCTCTATCATGTGCTTCACGGCGTCATTTCGCCCCTTGACGGTATAGGCCCCGATGATATCAAGGTTCGCGAACTGATTGCCCGGATTTCCGCCCATGACCCTTCGGAAGTCAAAGAGGTTGTGCTTGCACTGAATCCAACTATTGAGGGCGAAACTACAGCCCTCTACCTCAGCAAACTTCTCAAGCCTCTCGGTATACTGGTTACAAAAATAGCACGGGGGATACCTGTAGGAGCGGAGCTTGAGTTTATTGATGAAGCAACCCTTTCGCGGGCTATGGAAGGGCGTTCCGCTGTTTAGCAATTCTGTTTTAATTCCACAATATGAGTTCAGAAAAAAATACAGTCTTGATCCTGGGCGGAGGCTTGGCCGGTTTGACCGCTGCCAAGCGGTTGACGGATAAAGGGTTTCAGGTCAAGGTGCTTGAAAAAAGAGATATTTTCGGAGGGAAGGTCTCCTCGTGGAAAGATGATGAAGGAGACTGGATTGAATCCGGTACGCACTGCTTTTTTGGAGCCTACACCGTGCTCTATGATCTTTTGAAGGAGATCAAAACCGATCATGCCGTTGTGTGGAAAGAGCACCAGCTGACCTATACTCTTACTGGGGGAAAGCGTTTCACCTTCAATACCTGGGACCTGCCCAGTCCGCTTCATCTGCTGCCGGCGATTGCGAAAAACGGCTATTTTACCTTTGGCGAAATGGCGGCTTTTTCGAAATCGCTTATTCCGTTGGCACTGCAAAAGGATCAGTATGCGCCGACACAGGACCACCTGACTTTTGCTGAATGGGCGGAACAGAAAAAATTCGGGCGTCGCCTGATGGATAAAATGTTCCGTCCGATGGCGTTGGCCCTGAAGTTTATCCCCCCGGAAGAGATATCAGCCAAAATAATCCTTGATGTTACCGAGACCTTTTACCGCCTTCCCCGGTCATCCTGTATGGGGTTTCTGAAAGGGGCGCCCCAGGAGTATATCCATCAGCCGCTGCTTGACTATTCGGCGTCGAAAGGTGCTGTTTTCAAAAACAGGACAGCTGTCGATGAGCTGCTCTATGACGGGGGTGAAATAAAAGGTGTTCAGCTGCGGAACGGTGAAATACTGACGGCTGACTACTATCTTTGTGCGCTTCCGATTCATAACCTGAACAGGGTGCTGCCGGAGAGCCTGAAAAAACATGACCGGTTTTTCGGTGGACTTGCTAATCTTGATGCTGTTCCGGTGATTTCCGTTCAGATATGGTACGATCGGGAAATCGCCACGGATGATAACGTGCTTTTCTCTCCTGATGGGGTTATTCCGGTCTATGCAAACCTTGCACAAACGACACCTGATTACCGTACGCTCAGAGGTATGCCTTTCAGCGGTAAAACCCGCTTTGAGTTCTGCGTGGCACCGGCAAAAAACCTCATGGGACTTTCCACGGAGGAGATTATCCGTCAGGTTGATCTCAGTGTGAGAAACTGCTATCCCGAAACCTCACGCGGGGCTAAGATTTTGAAATCAACCCTGGTAAAAATTCCTCACTCTGTCTATGCGCCGACACCTTTCATGGAGCAGTATCGGCCAACCCAGACAACCCCGGTTCGCAATCTTTTCCTTGCAGGTGGATTTTCCCGCCAGCTCTATTACGATTCAATGGGTGGAGCAGTGATGAGCGCAAACCTTGCTGTGGACGGTATAGTGAAGGAGGCAAACTTGAAGAATTGCTGATGGAGTTCCCGGACTCCAGCAAGCAACTAATCTGGTGCCATTAATCGCTTTGCGTGGTAAATGGAGACAATAATTCGTGAATATTTTCATCAGCGAATTCTGGGGCAATTCTTCCGATATAAGGGAACTCTGTAAGCTTCATTACGGATCGCTTGACAGATTTTGCCCACTTTCTTGCAGCACCGGGTTTGTCGACAGAAATAAAACGTACAGTATCCTCAATCTGATGGACCACATATGCTGTAAATTCGATAATCACTACTTGTCTGCTTGAGCAATGATTTTTTCAAGCGAGGCAAAAACTTCTTTTACATACTGATATTGTTTCCGAAATCGGATAATTCAGTAACATTTTTTGCCTGAATTGTTTTTATGGCATTTTTACACGGATATGGGTTAGTAGTTAACATTAAATCGCTCATAGCGGAATCCAATCGCCTGATAAGCTTATGAGATTCCAATGGCGAAACTTACAGCTCTTCTAAGTCAGCATCTTCAAAGCCATGTTTTATCTCACTATTATCCTTGAAGCTCCCGCACCAGGCCTTATGATCAACTTCAGGCCATACTCCTTTATTCAACATCGCGTTAAAGTCATCTCCATGCTTATGATGTTGCTGCAAGGGCACCATAGATGGTGATTTCATACGGCACTGCCCCATTTCATTATTGTATTCCGGAAATGAGAAGTAGTGCTCACAAGCTTCACATACTATTTCCATTGATAATACGTCTTGTTTTTTTGTTAAGCTGTCTGTTACCTCAATTTTTTAACCTTGATTTTGCGTACTACATTTTCGTCAATGGTAAAGCTCCTGCTCCCTCATCCAACTTATAGTTCAACACCGCGTCATCTATTCAATCTATCGATGATAACAAAAGGTTTTATATGTAAAAAGTATATATAATTGTCAGAATTTCAAAGATGTGTTTTTAGTGGCTTATCATTTCCACACTATCTCATGATCATTTTCCTTCAATCCGGGGTCTCTTGAATATTCGGATTACACAACTTTATCTGGTAAGCCGATCGGACTTGCCTCGCGGGTAGGTCGATATACCTGCGCTGTCATGCTGTTTGGGAAAGCGAAGAAGTCAAACGGTGCACCAGTGTAGATGATAAGCTTGCTTCTCTTTGCACAACTGCAGACGTAATGAATAGATGTTTCCTCGAACTATCGATTTCTCGGTTGAAATTTCTCTTTAGTTTTCTTCTGGAATTCTTATCTTCAATTCCCTGCTTCGATTCAGTAAATTGACAGCATGCCCTTGTAGCTCAGTGGATAGAGCAGTAGTTTCCGAAACTAAAGGTCGGCAGTTCAAGTCTGCCCAAGGGCACAGATAAGAGGCATTTCGGGGTGTGGCTCAGTTGGTAGAGTGCTGCGTTCGGGACGCAGAGGTCGTGGGTTCGAATCCCGCCACCCCGACACCAGAGGCGATTACGGCAAGTTCCGTGGTCGCCTTTTTCCGTTTTAAGGCCTTCAGTTGTTTTCAACTCTTTTCTCGCAATACTCCTTCCGGTTACTTTTTGTGAGCGTTTTACCCTCTTTATTTGTTGCTGTCATTAACGATGCTTGTGCTTTTGTCTGGCTAAAAGTGACATCACAATGAAAAATGCAATAACTCCGGTTGGATTTGTCGGCCTCTCAGAAGCAGAAGTTGCTGAACTACTGGCGAGGGATGGCAGTAATGAGTTGCCATCAGCTGGGAAACGGAGCTTTTTTTCTACCGCCTTTGAGGTTATTCGTGAACCGATGCTGCTGCTGCTGGTTTCGTGCGGAGCAGTCTATCTGGTTCTTGGCGATGTACAGGAGGCGCTTATGCTTCTTGGTTTTGTGTTTTTTGTGATGGGATTGACCCTCTATCAGGAACGAAAAACAGAAAATGCCCTTGAAGCGCTAAGGGATCTTTCAAGCCCCCGTGCCCTGGTTATCAGGGATGGTACTGAGCGGCGTATTGCCGGTCGAGAGGTGGTGCAGGGGGATATTATTATTGTCAATGAGGGCGATCGGGTTCCTGCGGATGCTCGTCTTCTCTCCTGCCTCAATCTTTCAGTTGATGAATCTTTATTAACTGGTGAATCTGTTCCGGTCAGAAAATCCGATAATGAAACGGATGGTACAGAGGTGCATCCTGGCGGAGATGATTTTCCTTTCATCTACTCTGGAACCCTTGTTGTTCAGGGGCAGGGGATTGCCCGTGTTACAGCAACCGGTATCAGGAGTGAAATCGGGAAAATCGGAAAAGTTTTGCAGGCTGTTGAGACGGAAAAGACCCCGTTGCAGCAGGAAACAGGGGTATGGGTTCGTAATCTGGCTTTTGTCGGGCTTTTCTTATGCGTTGTGGTGATTGTATTCTATAGTCTCAGCCGCGGTGATCTTCTTAACGGAATTCTTGCAGGGATTACCCTTGCCATGTCAATTCTTCCTGAAGAGCTGCCTGTTGTTCTGATGATTTTTCTTGCCCTTGGGGCATGGCGCATGTCAAAAAAACAGGTGCTTGCGCGACGTATGCCGGCGATTGAAGCACTCGGTTCGGCGACTGTGCTTTGTGTTGACAAAACAGGTACGCTCACCATGAACCGTATGACGGTAAGTAAACTCTTTGCCAGGGGCGATGTTATTGCTCTTGGACCGGATCTGCACGGCTCTATGCCTGAAGGCTTTCATGAACTTCTTGAATTCAGTATTCTGGCAAGTCAGCTTGATCCTTTTGATCCTATGGAAAAGGCAATCAGGCAGACAGGGAGTGACTATCTCCGTGAGAGTGAGCATCTGCACCATGATTGGACGCTTGTGCATGAATATCCTTTATCGAAAGAGCTGCTTTCACTCTCCCGTGTATGGAAATCATCGGATAGAGAAGAGTATGTGATTGCTGCTAAAGGGGCTCCTGAGGCAATCATTGATCTTTGTCATTTTGATGCCGGGCAGATAGAGCTTTTGTCAACTCATATCAGTGATATGGCCGATAAGGGTTTACGGGTGCTGGGTGTGGCAAGGGCTCACAGTCAACAGCCATTATTACCTGAAAAGCAGCATGATTTTGTCTTTGAATTTCTTGGTCTTATCGGCCTGGCTGATCCGGTGAGGCCTACGGTGCCATCTGCCATTGCCGAATGCTATAGTGCTGGAATTCGTGTAATCATGATTACCGGTGATTATCCTGGGACAGCTCGCAATATTGCCCGCCAAATTGGGCTTAAGGGTGCTGATAAGGTTGTAACAGGCACTGAAATCGAGAGGATGCCGGACATAGAGCTCAAGGAAAGGATTAATGACGTGAATATTTTTGCAAGGGTTGTGCCTGAACAGAAATTGCGGCTTGTCTCGGCATTCAAGGCAAATGGGGAAATTGTTGCGATGACAGGAGATGGAGTGAATGATGCTCCAGCGTTGAAAGCTGCCAACATTGGAATAGCTATGGGAGGACGGGGAACTGATGTTGCCAGGGAGTCATCGTCACTGGTGCTCCTTGATGATGATTTTTCTTCTATTGTGCAGGCGGTGAGGATTGGACGCAGGATTTTTGACAATATCAGAAAAGCCATGGCCTATACTCTGGCGGTTCATGTGCCTATTGCAGGGATGCTGCTCTTTCCCGTGCTATTTAACTTTCCGCTTGTTCTGTTGCCGGCACATATCGCTTTTCTTGAACTCATCATTGATCCGGCCTGTTCAATTGTTTTTGAAGCTGAAGAGGAGGAAAAAGATGTTATGAGGCGTCCTCCCCGTAACTCCCGTGAGCCCCTGTTCAGTCGTCAAACGGTAGCTGTAAGTATCATACAGGGCGTTGTTGTTCTTGGTGTTGTTCTCGGTGTTTATTTGTATTCCCGCTACGAGGGGTACAGTGAACCAGAGGTGCGGGCATTGACATTTACAACGATGATTTTTTCAAATCTTGCCCTGATTTTGACTAACCGGTCTTGGAGCCGCACATTTATCGCAACACTGCGTTTTTCCAATTATGCGTTGCTGCCGTTACTCTTAGGTGCGGTTCTTTTGCTTGCGATTGTGCTTTATGTTCCCTTTTTTGTCACGTTATTCAAGTTTTCCGGTCTCCATCCCCTTGATCTTGGTGTTTGTCTTCTTGCCGGTCTTGGAAGTGTGCTCTGGTTTGAGGCACTGAAATGGTTTGGCTTTTTTAGAAATAACACCCAGGCAGGGTGAGCTACTGCGCAATGTCTGCATTCAACAGGAGCGGCAGGTGGTCGGAGTACCCGCCTTTATATTTTCTTTTTTCATAGGTTGCATAGGGCTTTTTACCGGAGTTGTCCAGCATTTTTGAAAACGAGAAGCAGCGGAAGGCATTGTCCCGGGCATAAAGGCCTTTGTTGTCGAGCATGCCGGAGGAGAGGAGAATCTGGTCGATGTGCTGCCACTTGTTATGGAAGGAGAAACTGCCAATTCCCTCATAGCCGCTCCAGCAGTTGTAGAGAAACTCCCTGCCGTTTGCTTTAACCTTTGCAGCATCATCTGTTGAGCCAAGCACCTCTTTCAATGAGCGATTTTCGGGCTCGTCGTTGAAATCGCCCATGACAATGATGTCGGATGAAGGGTTTTTGACACGCAGGCTGTCGAGAATATGCCTTGTCACTGTTGCTGCCGAAATCCGCTTGCGTTCCGTCCACTCGGTATCGAAGGAGCGTGAGGGCCAGTGGTTCAGGATAACGTGAAACGGGTGGCCTGAAGCAGAAAATCCGGCGACGATGATTTTTCTTGTTGGCCTGCCATCCATTGGTACGCTGTACGCTTTCGATGCTATAGGACGAAGCGTTTGCGGGTTATAGGCCAGAGCAACATCGATACCTCTCGGGTCAGACGATTCATAGTATATGGATTTGTACCTGATGCCGCTTATCGGCTCGAGTGCCCCCTTAAAGACACGCTCGTTCTCAACTTCCGCAAACGCAACGATGTCTGGATACTTTCTGTAGTTGGGGTGCGCCTTTATTGCCGAAAGGGTATGGCGAATGCGCATCTGTTTCAGGAGGAGTTTCTTTTCTGTCCAGTTCATGCTCCCTTCAGGAGTGAAGTCATCGTCGTCAGTTGCCGGATCGTCTGCGGGATCAAAAAGATTCTCAACATTCCACCACATAAAAAGCACTGTTTTTTCAGGCCTTGGATTGCCTGTGGCAGAGCTGGAAAAGCTAAATGCTATGCTGAAAAAGAGCAAAGCTGTCTTGACCCATCGAGTCGTCTCAAGCGCAACCTTGGACTTAAACCCACTGCGGAAAGTTTTTGGTTCCATATTACCCATATAATACGCACTTATAGGGCAAGTTCCCAAATTAATCCAATAGGTTTACGCGACTTTTAGCTAAGGAGTTTTGGGCTAGTTCTCAGGTTTATAGCGATACTCGATGTTTTCAAGATTTCCTTATTTCGAGTCCGTTATCCCTTGCACGATATTGGAAAAAAGGTCAACGCCAGCATGATATCCTGATAACCAATCCTTTATTGATAGAATTTCTGGAGGTAATTGACAATTCTCTTCGACTGGCAGAAGTGACGAGACAGGGTTGTTGATTCTTTGAAGTATAAATTGTTTAAACTGGCTTTCAAAACGTTTACGTACTCTCATACAATACTGGCGTGAAAGCAACATGTCATCGCTTAACGATTTTATTGTATTATTACGGTCGGACAAAAAGCTTTCAAGGCAATCTATAATTACTTCAAGAAGCTCAAAAGATGCAGCGAAACGGCTTATAGATTCTGTTTTTTTGACGATTTTTGTCAAAATTAGAGCTATTTCATCAGACAGTATAAACTCATTGGGAATAGATAGTTCTCCGCCTTGTTTGAAAGTATATGGATATTGTCGTGATATACGAGATCCTCGACTTGGCTGAATGGTCAAATTGAAGTTAAAGGTAGGTGCTACACCAGTGATACGATGAGTGTAATCGACAAGCTCACACAACCTTCTTATTTCTTCACCAATTGATTCGGGTGTAGATTCCGGATCGCTAAGAATGATATTCAGTTGCGGAATAATTCCAACTTGAGCCATTTTAATCACCAAGTGACGCGCCAAACGGCAGTATTCCTCACCATTAATGCATTTGTCTAGTTGTTTTGCTCTGTAAGGTATTAGTGTTTCGACTCCAATTTCCAACTTCGCAAATCCAGCATCGGCAAAAAGTGGGAGAAAGCTCTCCAATTCCTCACTCACTCTAACCTGCGTAAATAAATCTATTCGTCCTCTCAGGTTCATTGTTTTCAAACCTTCAAGAACCTTAGTTGTCCAGATAGTATTTTGAAGGAAAGTATCATCTGAAAATGCAATTATTTGAACAGGTTCATTCAATGCCTGGTCAATCACATCAATTACCTGGACGGGTGCAAGTCTTCTCATTGGCACTTTTGGTGATGTACAGAAGCTGCAGCGATTCCATGTGCACCCACGTTGGGTATGAAGGTTAAGCGTTGTCCACTCTCCTGAACGGTAAATATCCCATGGGTACATCCATAAATCTTGCAATTCTTTCTCACTCGGAAGGAAACGACCCTCGATTATGTAGATTTTTTCCCACATACTTTGTAAATAGACCCGAGAGGTAGCGAAGCTTCCCTTATCAAGTCTGGCATATCCTTTGACAGCATCAGCAAGATGTGTAATGAATTCAATTGTAAATCCTGGCTGAAATGGACGCTTTTTTGGAAGAGCTTTGAGAACTAATGGGAAAACAATATCCGCTTCCCCGGTAATAATGATATCTATACCAATTTTCAAGAGTTCGTCTTTGTAGTATTCCACCAATGGCCCGCCAACCACTATCCATGAAGTGGGAAATTTACGACGTACCTCGCAAGCTGTTTCTGCAATGTGGTGAATATTCTTTTCTTGGGCGGATAACGCAACGACTGATTCAGGAGTGCGTTGGAGTTTTTGAAATATATCCTCAGGTTTTAAGACGATGTCTATTTTGATGCCTTGTCTTCGCATTGAACCAAGAAAAGGCAACAATCCAGGACTTCCTTTTGTTTTTATGCCATCGGGGATGAAGAAGATAACTGGACTTCCAGACCCGTTCGAATAAGGATATCTCTTGTTGTTGTTCTCAATATGTTGCTGATGCATATATGTTTTCACTATTGGTCAGCTGTGCTATTAAGAGCAGATGAAGCCTACTGTTTCTGATGAGCCTCGCGTTGCTATGTCATAAATATCCTTTGCGAAATATGAAAGTGCAATAGGGTAGGAATCCATAAGTCCGTCACAGGAATGTTTCTCCTGTGAGGCTTCAATATAGACACATCCACCGCTACACAATGGCGCAGCTGCGCAGGAAATGCATTGTTCATTGTTTAATGATGAATGAGATCGCCATTTTTTAAGACTTGATTCATCAATCTTCAAATCCGGAAGAAATCTGCCTACAGATAGTTGTGAATTCCCACAGGCGTCATAACATACATAGATATCTCCGACAGGATCAAATGCCCAGAAATTAAGTTGCGCTTCACAACTGAAAAACCGTTGCAATGGTGCATGAGCATATTGGAGTATCTGTTCAACACCTCTCATGGCCCGATAGCCCATAAGATTGATATTGTTCGGCATTTGAATGGAACCGGACATGTGAAGGATTTCCTTGATGGAAGTGGTTCCATTGCATTGGTTCGAGAGATTATTCTCTTTTACGGGAGATAGGTATAGCTGAGGCCCATGCAAACCCCATCGATCCTCGACAAATTTGGATAGTTCAGATATTGAATTAAGGTTTTCAGGTGCAACGTTTACTCTGATATTTACCGAGACACCTCTATTAATGGCGTGATCGATGCTTTCAATGATTTTCCAGAAATCACCGGATTTCCCGGGGCGACGGTTTTCGTGTATCTCTGCCGGGCCATCAAGTGTTACTTGAACAACATCAAGGGTGTCACCGAATAAAGGTAAATATTCACGCAGATTTACTCCGTTGGTAATTGCTTTAAGTTTGAAATTACGTTGCCGACTCTGCTCAATGATACATTTGACTGTATCGAAAATCTGCTGATCAGCTTGAAGTGGCTCACCACCGAAAAGGCAAATATCAACTTGATCAGGGTCTATACCTTCAACAAGTTGATCCACAGCTTTAAAGGCTAAAGTCACCGTCTGGGCATCCATGATCCTGGTCGGTAATTTTTGGCGATCCTGCCAACAGTACACGCACTCCAAGTTGCATGTATACGTGGGAATAATTGCTATTTGATGCCGCTGCAAATCACGATTAAACTTAAGTAATTCTTTATAGAGCATCTTTGCCTGACGTAACTCTGCATCAGGATTCTCGAAGAGATAACCTCGATCCCAGAAATCTTTATCCAATTGAGAGTTCATTTTCGCTCTTTCCCCCCCCTCCATCAAATGCTTTATATGTCTTGCTGCATTGTTATCCAGGAAGTCCAGAGTTCCGGATAGCGGACTATATAACAAATGCTGATAAGTACTATCCGGAATGCTAACAGGGATAAGGAATAAGTAATTACTCGGTACAGCACTATCCGGATAAACTGCTTTTTGATGCGCAGCCTCGTGTGATCCATAAAGCGTTTGAAATTCAACCATGACTTATTTTTTTATCTCTCTCAGGGTAAGATTAATGCAATAAAGCATAAGACCAACGTGCAGAGTAGAGGGCAATCGCATGTATTGATGCGACTGCCCTTGAAGCCTGAATCATTCAATCAGAAGTACTATTTTATAGATAATGGTATGACTTTATTAGCTTCTCCGGGGTGAATAACATCAACCTGTTTTGTTACATCATCACCCGGCCTTTTTATTGTTACATCAATGCAGCACTCACAAATTGTCAAAGCGGCAGCACCCGGTTTTTTTAGTACCGATTTAACCTCTGCCAAATGATTGACCAGTTCATTGATTTCCATGCGACCAAGATTTTTCGATGCAGCCATTGTAGACCTCCATTTTAGTGTGATTTATACTACTTCTCTCATCCGTTATACTGCAATGCACTATGACACTATTTTATAGATAATGGTATGACTTTATTAGCGTCTTCCGGGTGAATAACATCAACCTGTGTTGTTACATCATCACCCGGCCTTTTTATTGTTACATCAATGCAGCACTCACAAATTGTCAATGCGGCAGCGCCCGGGTTTTTCAGTAAAGATTTAGCCTCTGCCAGGTGATTAACCAATTCATGGATTTCCATGCGACCAAGATTTTTCGATGCAGCCATTGTAGACCTCCATTTTAGTGTGATTTATTTTACTTCTCCCTTCCATTATACTGCAATGCACTATTACTCTATCTTATTGATACTATTGTGAATTGATTTGATTTTGCAAAACAGATAACATCACCATTTATTACTAAATACATCTCCAGGATCGGATATTGATAAATCTCTACGGGTCATATTCCCCGCCGCTTGCGGCGGGGAGTTTCATTCCCAGCGAACATATCGAAACTAAGGGAAAACTAACTGGAATAATACACCGGATAGTAATGCTGCTGCTGGAAATTGCAGTATAGTATTGTGTACTGATTATTGCGATTTACAACAAGTGCAAAGTGTTATGGATTGGACTACTTATAAATTGCAATACACGAAGAAGTACTCGGAACCAGATTCAGAGATATGAAAAACAACCACCGGATCAAAACAGCGCTTGAATATGTCAAAGGCTGTAAACGAAAAATGCAAAATAAGCTATATATACCGATTCGTCAGGGTTGTTCTATTCGCTGTATCTTTACCCCAAACGAGCTGAGCATTTTTATGATATTCATTATACGATCATAGCTGTAAAGTACTTAAAAAATAAATAAAAAAAATAAAATTGATGGGGTGCTTATGGAGAAGAAATCAATCGGCACACCACGCCTCAACGCCCACGCTTGTTTTGCTAAACCTCGTCAAAAAAAAGATATTATTTCCTTGGCAGGTCTGGCACTTCCAGAGCAAAATATATCAAGACCCGAACCTGAGGTATTTCTTGAAGCTTTGGGCGATGTTGCAAGGGCAAAGGGTATGACTAAGATTGCAAAAAAACAGGTCTTGGGCGTGAAAGCTGTCCTTAAAGCAGTCGGAGTGGAAATGACATTCAAACAGGTTTCCTGAAGCAGAACCAGATCCACTTGAAGCAGGGCCCGATATAGCAAGTATCATCCGTCCGGCTAAGAATGCTGTTTGAAGACTGTTTTGGTGATAGCACAACGGCATATTCCTGGTTGCAAACACTGAATGAATAATGCGGATACGTTCTTCAATGCCTGTTTGGCCTTTTTGACGGGCGAAGATTTTGCGCAACTGAGGTGCGAACCCTATACCAATGAGTCGAATGCCAGTGTTATCGTCCATTGGGTGTTAAATATCTTGTATGCTACAAGGTTTTGTTCGGTTCTTAGTTCATGTTCTTCATCTGAAGTTTTTTCATGATATTTTCATGATCCTTCAGGTAATCGTAATAGGTCGCAATTTCGTTGATATTGCCGGAGTCCCATTGAAGCGCTTCGCTTGGGTGATGTTGAGCGGCCAGGGATAGTGCGGCCTCGATAAGGAAGCCGGAGTTAAGGGCGTCGACAACTTCATTGTCATGGGCAATTTCGCTTGCTGTCCGCTTTCCGATAATCTCTTTTGCGCGATCAAGATATTGTTTCAGCATCTTGTCCATTTTCATTTCCTTTGTTTCTGTAAAGTAGAAACTCTTGAGTATCTGTCAATGAGCTAAAAGGAACGGCCGATTCATGTTGGTGTTTTTTATCTCCCTTGTATAACATGGTATAGGGTTTCCTGCGTCTCTTCAGTGATGTGGGGTTGGATACCGGCACTCTCATTGAGTTCGATGCGAGTCTCTTTGCCGTAGCCGCAGTCTAAGGGTATTCGTTTGTTTGTGAACTGATGATAAATTCGTGGTATTTTGCAGTACAATGAAATACGTAGAAAGATTCACCCGAATCAGGAGAGAAAAATGCTAAGTGCCGCAAACAAAAATATAGTCTTTTAAGATCGATATAATTCAATCTCCTCCTTTATTATCCTTGGCCGAAAGCGACCGAAACATTTCATTGTAATATTTTTCCCTTACCAAGAACAAAGATAAAGCCATGCCAATTAATGTTGACCTGACACCGTTCCTTGAAGAGATGGTTCGGCAAAAAGTAAACTCCGGTTTCTATACATCGGCAAGTGAAGTTGTCCGTGAGGCATTGCGCCTTATGGCTTAGCAGGACACTCACCGCAATGCAAAGCTTGATCAGTTACTGAAGGATATTCATGCCGGAATAGATTGTGGCATTGTCACCGCTTGGGATGTTGAAGAGATAAAGAGAGCTGTCCAAAAAAGAAGGGAGACGAAAAAGGCAGATTAAGGAGAGAAGACGGTATATCATTTTCTTTCTTATCATTCCTAGTGGTATAGAAATTGTCTTGCTGAGATAAGAGAAGGAAGGCAAACTTTACCTGCAGTCTGAAAAAAGCTACCCCTTCAAGACAGTTTTAGTTTTGTTGGGGTTCAGGAATCACCCCAACCTACATATGGGCACCTCCATTAACCATAGAAAAACACTCAAATCATTTCCGTTTTTTTAATGCATCCCTTTTGAATAAAGAGAGGTACATAAATCAGAAATACTGATCCCCGGCGAAAGTATACCACCCTATTTTAGTACTCAATATAGGTACTCTGTAGCCTAATCGTACTGTTCAAGGCGGCCGAGAGTGCTGTCAAGCCTATGAACCATTAATTTCGCAGCTCCATCGATGGCCTGTTCAATGGTCGCAGCCTCATGAGTGGAGATAATAGGCTGGTGGCTGGCGAGACGTACCTCTATCAGGCAGCGTTTATCATCAATACCAGATTTATTATCGCTGTTCTCATCGGTCAGATGGACTTCCACCCGTGTAATTCGTTCGATGAAACGCTCCAGAACGTCCCTTATAATTGCTTCAACATGCTGGTTCAGCTCCTCACTTCCTTTGATATTAGTATCAGTGTTTACAAGCACCTTCATGAGCATATCCGTTTAATGGTTTTCCATAGCAACAATCATCAACTCTTCGTAATAAGAACGGTTAAAGATGCCGATGCGTTCCCGCTCCGGCCGACAACAGTCACTCATGCAGTGAAAATCGTGATTAAGCTCCTGTGTCGAAGGATGCCTGGAAAATCAGAAGCACAGTATAACGAGTTTTGCTATTATACGTTATCACTAACCCTGGTGCTCATCTTCCACTGCCTGTGTGGTACAATAGGTCGATTTAAGGAAATTAATTCGCCTGTGACGTCCAACTGTTCAGGCCGAAGAAGCGACGATGCTCATGATTCTCGACAAGTACCGCGTCAGGAAACCGGGTTATGCAAAACGGAATTCTGTACACAGGCAAATTTTTTTTTTGTTTTTGACTATATGACGGATGGGACTTATGGGAGTAATAACAGACGAGGGTTTATGGTATGAGGGGAGAAAAGAGATCCCTCACTTCGTATCTGGATGACAAGGGGATTTGTATCGGAATTACTTTTTAAGATTATGAGGAATTTTTTGGGGCAGGTTACCTGAAAGGGATGTTGCCGAAGTCGAGCAATTGAGACTTTGGGTTAACCTGAAAAATCAGGGTTAGGGTAAAATGATTTACAGCGGTAGTTCTAAAGTGAGCGCATCTAAAAAGTATTTGACCTGTGATTATGGTGTTGTCCAGTTTTCTACCGTCAAGCCATCTGCAATCATGCTGAAAGCTTTATCACCAGTAACAAGAATGGCATTGACTGCTTGAGCGTGGGCTGCAATCATTAGATCAAGCGGGAACAGCGTCACACCTGCGGCTTCGCATGTTGTACGGAGCTCTCCGTAGACAATTGCAGCATCTTGATCCCAGGCCAATATTTTAACCCGGATTAAAAACTCATGAACACGGGTTGTAAGACCCTTGGGATAGGAACGCTTTGCCAGGCCATAGCGTAATTCCGCCAATGTGACCGAAGAGAGGACGATACTGTGTATCGGCACAGCCACAAGCCGTTCACGCACAAGAGCAATATCTCCCTTGATAATATGACTTGCAATATTGGTATCCAGCATGTAGAGGCTCATTCCTGCCATCCCTCAAAAGGATCGCGAAGATGATCCTGCAGCTTTCGATCCTCAGTGTTCATAAAATCAGCAGGCACTTCAGTCGTCTCGTCAAGCGAGAACAGTCCAGTCCATGAATCGGGATGATGAGATAAAATGATATCTCCGGAAATGGCATCACGACGAATAAATACCTCCTTGCCTTCAAAGCGAAACTCTTTCGGCAGCCTGACGGCTTGACTTCGTCCTGATATAAAAATTTTAGCAGTGACAGACATGCTCTCCTCCTTGATAAATAATTACTGAAATGTAAATACCATTTTGATATATATCAAGGTATTTATCATTTACTTGCAAGGTTGATAACAGGGCTGTGAGCTTTCTACTAAAGACAAGACAAAATATGGAGCAAAAGCTATTTATTTCTTGACGTATGCACGGTGTGTCGGGGTTTCATTTTGTGACAGGTTATCAGGCGGGCCGTGTATTTGCAGGAAAGCAACACAAAGCATGATCTCTTATGTATTTGCTATTTTTCTTTGTAACTTATTCGGGATTTTTCAGCTGTCAATATTTTATTACCCAACGATCCGGAAACCAGTATGACCCAGAAGAGCGGTGTCAAGGAACAGGCGAAAGATATCCTTGAAGAGACCCTTGACAAGGAGGCGGTTATTGTGTTGGCAAGGATTTCTGAAGAGATGCAGTTGCTGTTTACGGCTCATCCGGAACCATCAAAGGCTGACGTTGAACGGATTGTGACCGGTTTTTTTCTTGAAAACGGAAAATCGGAACAGTTCATTGATGACTGGATCAAGACATCCGGAGAGTACAGCCGCACGAGAGGACTCAGTGAACAGGATCAGCCGAAAGCCATGCTTTCTGATCTGGGGGTGTTCAGGTTTATGAGCTTTTTGAAAGACAAGGGGCTTACCGATGAACAAATTACCATTGTGCTTACCGGGGCGGTTGAACAGGCAGCTTCCGATAATGAAGGGTAGCTTGAAGAGCGAAAGTTAAGGATCTAGACACGTTAACATGCCGCGATAGCAAATCACAATAAAAACAGTTTACATGAAAAAGACGACGCAGCTTTACGAAGGCAAGGCTAAAAAGGTTTTTTTAACGGAAGACAGTAACCTAGTCATACAGGAGTTCAAGGATGACGCGACTGCTTTCAATAACAAGAAAAAAGGCACTATTGCAGACAAGGGCGTTGTGAACAACGCTATTTCCTGCAAGCTCTTTACGCTCCTTGAGAGTGAAGGCATCCATACTCATCTGGTAGAGAAGCTTTCCGACCGGGATATGCTTTGCCGCCACCTCGATATTATAAAGGTTGAGGTTGTGGTCCGCAATATTGCCGCTGGTTCACTGGTGAAGAGGTATGGGTTTGCAGAGGGAACGGTGCTTGAAAAACCCATAGTTGAGTTTTATTTGAAAGATGACGATCTGGATGATCCATTGATGAATGAGTCTCATGCAGTTGCGCTTGGTGTGGCAACCCTTGAGGAACTGGCTGTCCTGAAAAACCGTGCAGAAGCAATTAATGTTGTGCTCAAAAAGTTTTTTACCGACCGAAAACTGAAGCTTGTTGATTTCAAGCTGGAGTTTGGCCGGCACAATGGCGAAATTCTTCTTGGTGATGAGATAAGCCCTGATACCTGCCGGTTCTGGGATCTTGAAACAAATGAAAAAATGGATAAGGATCGTTTCAGGTTTGATCTGGGCGGTGTTGAGGATGCTTACAGTGAAGTTCAGAGAAGGGTGCTCGAGCTCGATTGATAGTGAAATTACAGAAGAGAGGGAGGCGGAATGCTTGAGTCTGCGATTGCTTATCTGCAGCATGCCGATTCATTTTCGATCTATCTGTTTCTTTTTCTGATTGCTTTTTTTGAAAATATAGTGCCGCCGATTCCTGGAGATGTGCCTGTTGCTTTTACAGGTTATTTGATCTATACAAGCGGGATCACTTTTGCAGGAGCTTTATTCTGGGCTTCTATGGGCTCGACGGCCGGGTTTATGGTTGTGTACCTGCTCAGTAAAAATTTAGGCATGAAATTGTATGCCGAAGGAGGTACATCGGTTGAGAACTGGCTGTCCAAAAGTGCTCATAAGTTTTTTCCTCCTTCCGATATGGATATTCTCCGCCGGAAATTTGCTGCTCATGGTTATGCAGCTGTGCTGGTAAACCGCTTTCTGTTTGGCTCCAGGGCAGTTATTTCCGTTATGTCAGGGTTGATGGATCTTCGAACCCCTTTAGTCTTTCTTGCTGCTGCCATAAGCGCTACGGCGTGGAATGTAGTGCTCTTGTACGGTGGCTTTTTATTGGGAAGCAACTGGCAGCATATAGGAGGTTATGTTGCTCTGTATAGTATTCCTGTGTCGATTGTATTTGTTCTTCTTCTTTCTTTTTCGGTATGGAAGTTTTTCAGGGAAAGAAAGCGCGAACAGGAATAAGTTTTTTTGTTATTATCACCAGACTCTTAAACTGAACCTTTTTTATTAATTCGCGAGAATTTTGTTGACGTACCATGGCAAAAGACTTAAAAGTTTATCCTGCGGACAAAAAAGGCGAGCTTCTTACGCTTGCCACTTTTGATGAACTCAATGAGATGGCCCGTCAGGTGCGACGGGATATTATCAGAATGCTTGCCAAGGCCAATTCCGGTCATACGGGAGGTTCGCTAGGCATGGCTGATATTTTTACAGCACTCTACTTCAGGGTGCTTCAGAAGGATCCGCACAACTTCTGGCATAGTGATGATCAGGACCTTGTTTTTCTTTCCAATGGCCACATTGCTCCTGTATGGTACAGTGTGCTTGCCCGTTCAGGCTATTTTCCTCTCAGTGAACTGAACACCCTGCGCCAAATCAGCTCATACCTGCAGGGACATCCGACATCCGAGTCCAGGCTTCCCGGTATCAGAATCGCTTCCGGCTCACTCGGTCAGGGGCTTTCTGCAGCAGTTGGAGCTGCACTTGGCCTGCGTATTGATGGCAATGAGCGTGATGTGTTCTGTCTGATGGGAGATGGCGAGTGCCAGGAAGGGCAGATATGGGAAGCTGCCATGAGTGCATCTCATTACGGGCTTGGAAAACTTATCGGTATTGTTGACTGCAACAATGAGCAGATCGACGGTGAGGTCAACGATATTATGCGCGTTGAACCATTTGCGGATAAATGGCGCTCATTTGGTTGGGATGTCTATCATTGTGATGGAAACGATATAGAGGATTTTGTCAGTACTGTTGAGGCCATAAAGGCTCATGAACAGCGTTCAAGACCATCGGTTGTGCTTGCCGTAACCATTATGGGTAAAGGTGTTCCGTTTTTTGAAGGGACTATGCCGGACAAATCTAACTGGCACGGAAAGCCGCCGTCAAAGGATGATGCTGAAAAAGCACTTGCCATCCTTACGGAGACCGTATTCGGTGACTTTTAGGCTGCAAGGGGTTTAGTGCAGATTCTGGCGGGTATATATAAAGGGCGCAAAATCAGGAGCTCATCGTCTCAAGCAATACGCCCATGCAGCAGCCGTGTGAAAAAGTCTCTGTTTGATATTCTTGAAGGAAGAATAGACTTTGAAGGGGTGTCTGTTCTTGATGTGTTTGCCGGGTTCGGTTCTCTTGGTTTTGAGGCGTTGAGCCGTGGGGCAGAGTCAGTGTGTTTTGTTGATCAGCATGTTGACTCACTCAAATCTTTAAAGTCTACAACCCTTCAGTTAGGGGTTCAGGATTGTGTCAAGATTTTGAATTCGGATGTCTCTGCCTTTCTTGGTCGTGCTATAGAATCGTTCGATCTGGTCTTTTGCGATCCACCGTATTCCTGGCCTGATTACAACCAGCTGATTGAAAAAATTGTCGGAGGGAAACTGCTTGCAGAAGAGGGCATTCTGCTTATCGAGCATAGTACCCATATTGATTTCGAGCAGTCACCGTATTACTCTTTTCACAGGGATTATGGTATGACAAGAGTTACTTTTTTTCAGCACTGAACAATTTTTTCTGCCGATGAAACAGAAAGCCATATATCCGGGGACGTTTGATCCTTTCACCAATGGTCATCTCGATGTCCTTGAACGTGCGCTTAATATTTTTGAGGAAGTCATTGTTGTCATTGCTGCGAACAGTAATAAACATGCACTGTTCAGCGCTGAAGAAAGGCTTTGCATGATCAGGGAGGTTATTGCCGAATACTCCACCGTAAGTGTAGAAATGCTCCACGACGGGCTTCTTGCTGATTATGCCCGGCAGGTAGGCGCAAGGGCCATTGTCAGGGGAGTACGGCAGGTAAAGGATTTTGAGTATGAGTTTCAGATGTCGCTTTTGAACCGCCAGCTCTATCCTGAGGTTACCACGGTGTTTTTAATGCCGAATGTCAAATATACCTATGTTGCGTCTTCAATTATCAAGGAAGTGGCTTTACTGGGCGGGGATGTCAGTAAATTTGTGCATCCATGTGTTCTGGAAATGCTGCATCACAAACGAGATGGACAACCATAAATAAATCATAAATAACCATTCGAAATGTCTACAACGCATATTTTGGAAGAAAAATATCTGACACGCCGGGTACTCAGCATGCAGGAGTCGCAGACCATGCGAATCAGCAATCTTGCCGCTACAATGAAGGCCGAAGGGAAGGATATTGTGAGCCTTTCAGCAGGTGAGCCGGATTTTCCAACTCCTGATAATGTAAACCAGGCTGCTATTGCTGCCATCAATGCAGGGTTTACCCGCTATACAACAAATTCCGGTATTCCAGAGCTTAAACAAGCCATTCTTGAGAAGTTCAGGCGTGACAATGATCTGGAGTTTCAGGCAAACCAGATAATCGTCAGCAACGGAGGCAAGCAGACTCTTGCCAACACTTTTCTTGCACTTTGCCAGGAGGGTGATGAGGTGATTGTGCCTGCACCATACTGGGTGAGTTTTCCCGAAATGGTTCGACTTGCGAGTGCTACACCGGTTATCGTGCATACTACGCTGGAAAGTGAGTATAAAATGACGCCGGAACAGCTTGAGGCGGCCATTACCCCGAAAACGAAGGTTCTTGTGCTTAATTCTCCATCGAATCCAACAGGATCGGTGTATAGTGAAGATGAGGTGCGTGCACTTGTCAAGGTGATTGAGGGACGTGAGATTTTTGTTGTTTCTGATGAGATGTATGATATGATCGTTTATGGCGATGTCCGTCCTTTTTCTCCTGCAAGGATTCCAGCTATCAAGGATTGGGTTATTGTCAGTAACGGCGTATCGAAAACCTATGCAATGACCGGCTGGAGAATCGGTTACCTTGCCGGACCGAAATGGCTTATTGACGCTTGTGACAAGATACAGTCGCAGACAACATCGAATCCAAATGCTATTGCCCAGAAAGCTGCTGTTGCGGCTCTGACAGGGGATCAGGGGATTGTGGAAGAGCGCCGTGCAGAATTTGAAAAGCGCCGTGATTATATGTACCAGGCTCTTAACAGCATTCCTGGTTTCAAAACAGCCCTTCCGCAGGGAGCGTTTTATATTTTCCCTGATGTCAGCGGAGTGTTTGGCAAAACCTTTAACGGGGTGGTGATGAAGGATTCTGCAGATGTAGCCGAATATCTTTTGAAAGTGCATCATGTTGCCACAGTTCCTGGAGATGCCTTCGGTGCTCCTGAAAACCTGCGTCTTTCCTATGCGGCCTCAATCTCCTCGCTGGAGGAGGCGATAAACCGTATCAGGAGAGCGTTCAAATAAGCGCGGATGCTCAAAGTCCGACGGAGCAGGCTTTATACCCTTTGGTTCAGCTGGTATTCCCGCCGGCAGTTCAAACGGTATTTTAACTCGGTACGCGTTTTTATGCAGGCCGGAGTACGGGAGATGAATCCCCGTATTCCGGTTATTTTTTATGCCAATCATGCCTATTGGTGGGACGGGTTCTGGTCGCAGCTGTGCACTGAGGAATTTTTTCATCAGAACCTGCATATTATTATCGAGTATCAGCAATTAAAGAAACATCGTTTTTTTACCCGCCTTGGTGCTTTTTCCCTTGATCGAACGCGCCCGAGAAGTGTGCCCGATACGCTTCGTTATGCTGCTGAGCTGCTCACGACTGAGAGTGATCGACAGAATGCCTTGTGGATTTTTCCTCAGGGCAAGATTGAGCCTGTTGACCAGCGACCACTTCTTTTTTTTAAAGGGACAGCATCCATTGTTTCGCGAGTTCTTGAGAAAACGCCTTCAATTTACCTTGTTTCAGTTGTCAGTCGGATTGAATATCTTGGTGAACAAAAACCTGAGCTCTCTCTCTCTTTTTTGGAGCCCAGGTTGCTCTCAAGAGCCGAATATTCAAGTGCTGATGATCTGACCGCTTATATGCAGGGGATGACGGAACGGCACCTTGACGAGCTTGGTGGCAAGATCAGGAAGGGACGGCTGGATGAAGCCCTGACTCTGGTTAAAGGAAAGGATTCAATAAACAGGCGAATGGAAGCGGTTACGCGTTTTTTTTGTCTTGAAAAACGGTAGAACGTTATGCCCCGGCAACGGTAGTGTTTCATGTTTCAGAATTAAACAAACAATCTTTTATGAGTAATGTTATATGCAGTTGTCTTTTAGGTGATAATACCAAGGTAAGGCTGCGGCTTTCACAATTGCTGCATAGTGAGATGGAGGCGATATACGGGGCAGTTTCCGAAGAGGTTGTTGATGATATCTGTGAGGTTGAGCTGCAGGGTTGTCGCCGGGAATTTTTTCGCAACAATACCGGCATCCCTTTCACTATAGGAATGCAGGTTATTATTGAGTCTGATGGAGGGTATGATTTTGGCGTTGTTTATTCCATAGGGCAGATTGCCCGCAAAAAGTTTCAGCTGAAAGGGCTGGATAAAAATGGTACGGAGTGTACTGCAGTGTTTCGTATCGCCGATGAGAATGACAATCTGGCTATTATTGAACTGAAAAAACGGCAGTCGGAGATTCGTGAGATTTGCCAGAGCAAGATTAAAAAGCATGAACTTGATCTGAAGCTGGTTGATGTGGAGTTGCGGATGGACCAGCAGAAACTGTCGGTTTACTATACCTCCTCACATCGCGTTGATTTCAGGACTCTTGTTCGTGATTTGGCCGGAGAGTTCAAGGCAAGAATTCAGATGGTGCAGATTACAACACGTGAAGAAGCCAGAAGGGCAAATGCGTTTGGGCCGTGCGGCTGTCTTTTGTGCTGTTCGAGCTGGCTGCCGAAGATTCACGCAAATCCATTTTCTGAAAAATCTCAATTTGCCGAAACCCCCGGAAATGATAACCATGCCTTTAATGTCACCGGAATATGCAACCGTCCGAAATGCTGTCTTGGTTATTCGAAACATGAGAAGGGATGCCATGCACAGCAGTCTAACCAGATAGCTCTTCCTCCGGTAGGAAGCAGGGTGAACACTCCCGAGGGAGCGGCAGTTGTGGAAAATGTTGATGCCCAGAAAAAACTTGTCTACCTTCGCTACCAGAAGAGCGATCAGACTCGCAGGATCCCTCTTGAGAAGTTCAATGCCATGTTTGTAAAAAAATAGGTCTCTTCAGTATGCTTCAGTTTAAAAGAACTCTGGTAACTACAGCTCTTCCATACGCCAATGGCCCAGTTCATCTCGGCCACTTGGCAGGTGTTTATCTTCCTGCAGATATTTATGTTCGTTACAAAAGACTCAAGGGTGAGGATGTCATTCATATCGGTGGATCTGATGAACACGGTGTCCCTATTACCATTACGGCAGAGAAAGAGGGTATTTCACCAAAGGATGTCGTTGACCGCTACCATGCCATGAACGTTGATGCGTTCAGGAAGTGTGGTATTTCGTTTGATTATTATGGCAGAACAACTTCTCAGGTTCATCATAAAACGGCACAGGAATTTTTTCTTGAGATTGAGAAGAAAGGAATTTTTACAAAAAAAACTGAAAAGCTTTTTTTTGATCGCAAAGCTGATCGCTTTCTTTCGGATCGCTATGTTACCGGTACCTGCCCGATATGCAATAACGCGGAGGCTAACGGTGATCAGTGTGAACAGTGCGGCACCCATTTAAGTCCACTGGAACTTATCAATCCGAAAAGCAAGCTTTCTGATGCGACACCGGAGCTGCGCGACACCATGCACTGGTATTTTCCTCTGGGGCGCTTCCAGAAACAGCTGGAGGAGTATATAAACAGCCATGAGGATGACTGGCGGCAGAATGTGCTGAATTATAGCCGCACATGGCTCAAACAGGGGCTGAACGACCGGGCGATAACCCGTGATTTGAGCTGGGGTATAAAAGTGCCTCTTGACACGGAGGAAGCTCTGGGCAAGGTGCTCTATGTATGGTTCGATGCCGTGCTCGGATATATTTCGTTTACAAAAGAGTGGGCAGAAAAACGTGGCGAGAGTGATCGCTGGAAAGAGTACTGGCAGGATCCCGAGAGCCGTCTCATTCACTTTATCGGCAAGGATAATGTTGTGTTTCATACGCTGATGTTTCCTGCAATTCTGATGGCATGGAACGAAGGGCTAGAGAGCGAGTGCTATAATCTTGCTGATAATGTGCCCGCATCGGAGTTCATGAATTTTGAAGGAAGAAAGTTTTCAAAGTCAAGGAACTATGCGGTTTATCTTGGTGAGTTCCTTGAAAAGTTTCCAGCCGATACCCTGCGTTACAGTATTGCAATGAATTATCCTGAAAACAAGGATAGTGATTTCAGCTGGCAGGATTATCAGAACAGGACGAATGGCGAGCTGGCAGATACGCTTGGGAATTTTATCAAACGGTCGGTTGATTTTACCAATGCCCGTTTTGAGGGAGTTGTGCCCTATGAGTCTACTCTGGAAGATTGGGACTCTCTTGGCATTAACTGGCAGGAGACCCTTCGCCAGCTTGATGTGGCATTTGAACAGTTTCACTTCAGGGAAGCGACCTCTCTAGGTATGGAGATAGCCAGAGCAGCCAACCGGTTTCTCACAGAGTCGGAGCCATGGAAAGTAATCAAGGTTGACCGCGATGCAGCTGCAAAAGCAATGGCTCTTTCACTGAACCTTTGTCATGCGCTTGCTGTTGCCCTCTATCCAGTCATACCTGAAACCAGCAACCGGATTTATGCAATGCTTGGATTTCCGGATAAGATTGAAGATCGTTTTACCAGGGGAAGCTCTCTCGCGCAATCTCTGCTCAGCCCTGCTCTCTCTAAAGGGCATAAGCTCAGGGCAGCATCGGAAATACTGTTTACAAAAATCGAGGATGCCGATATCGCTCCGGAACTGAAGAAAATTGAGGCATTGCTCGCTGAAGCCGAGAAACGGGAGGCAGGAGCTGAACAGGATCGTATGGAGTTCAAGCCTGTGATCAGCTTTGATGATTTTTTAAAGGTTGACTTGAGGGTCGCTAAAGTTATAGCTGCTGAAACAGTTAAAAAAGCAGGAAAACTGCTCAAACTGCAGCTCCAGGTAGGTTCTGTAACAAAACAGGTTCTTGCCGGGATTGCACGCTATTACACGCCGGAAGAGATGATTGGCAAACATGTTGTGCTGGTTGCCAATCTGGCTGAACGCACCATCCGTGACGAAGTATCAGAGGGGATGATTCTGGCCGTTGAAGGGGCTGACGGGAAACTTTTTGTCATTGAACCTGATGGAAAAGATATAAATGGTAAACAAATACAATAAAATGCTTGCATAAGTGATTTTATTCCGTACATTGTAGCACAAACATCGTGGGGTGGAGCAATTGGTAGCTCGTCGGGCTCATAACCCGAAGGTTGCAGGTTCAAGTCCTGTCCCCACCACAAGTAAAGCCGCCCATCAACAGGCGGCTTTTTTTTATCCAGTTTGTTTTTTGTCTCCCTAACTGTGTATTTTAACCCTGTTATCGACGCTTGTTCTTAAGTCGTGCGGATGGGGGGGCGTCTTTCAGGCTTGACAATGTTCGGTTAGAGTTACTGTCACACATGGATATTGAGAGCTGTTATTTTTCTTCACTTTTTCATGGAGGCGCAAAGCGCTGTTCTTTTTTTTCTCTGCTTCTTTTTCTCTTCTCTCTTTTTTTTGCATCTCCAGTTTCAGCTGAGCCGTTACTCTGCGGTATAGACCGCCTTGATGCGACTGGATTCATTGAGCTATCGGGTTTGAAAGTCGGTCTCATTACCAATGTTGCGGGCGTCAGCCGCAAGGCGGAACCGGATTATGCCGTCATGCTCCGAAGCGGAGTAAGGCTAAAGTTTATCATGGCACCAGAGCACGGATTTTCAGCTGATATTGAAGCTGGTAAAAGTATTGGGGGTTCAGTTGTTCACGATACCCTTCCTGTCTTTTCGCTCTATGGGACATCAAAAAAACCGGATATCCGGCAGCTGAAAAGTATTGATATTCTGCTTTTCGACCTTCAGGACATTGGTGCACGCTGTTATACCTATATCTCGACCATGAACAGTGCCATGCAGGCCTGTGAGGAGGCTGGCATACCCTTTATGGTTCTTGATCGCCCCAATCCGGTTATTCCACTTTCTCCCTCAGGGTTTATGCTTGCGCCGGGATATGAGTCGTTTGTAGGGGCTGTCGATATTCCCTTTATTCATTCCATGACAGTTGGTGAGATTGCCTCACTGCTGAAAGAACGCAAGTATAAACGACTTGATCTGAGAGTGATATCGATGTCGGGGTATAATCGGCGCTTGTTTGCCGATGAGTATCCGGGCTTCAGGTTTATCTCTCCTTCACCGAATATCAGAAGTGTTGAGACGGCAATAGTCTATCCTGCGACAGTATTTCTTGAAGCGACAACCGTAAGCGAAGGGCGTGGGACAGATGCTCCCTTCGAGCAGCTTGGTGCTCCGTTCATCAATGGTCGTGAACTTGCAGCTCTTCTCAGTCAGTATAAAGTACCCGGAGTTTTGTTTAATGCTGTTGTGTTTCAGCCAGCGTCGAGCAAGTTCAAGGGTGAACGCTGCGAGGGAGTGAAGCTTTCAATTACAGATAGAAAAAAATTCATCCCTTTCAAAACCGGAGCAGCGATTCTTCTTGCACTGCAGCATCTCTATCCAGAGAAAACAGCTCTTCAGAAAGAAAATATTTTCTTCGACAGGCTTGCAGGTACTCCGCTGTTCCGGGAGATGATCTGCAAACAAGTGCCACTTGACGATATTATGGAGGAGAGCCGGAGGCAGATAGAGCAGTTCAGCCGGACTGCTCCTGTAAAGCTGCTCTACCAGTGAATCACCCCTTTACCGGGCAATGTTTGTCATACCTGGCAGGCCGTTTTTTGAAAGCAGTACCTGCCAAAGCTGAATTGAACGGGATCGAAAAGCACCGGAGAAGCTCAGGAGATAGTACCGCCACATGCGGTGAAACCGTTCTGAATAGCTGGATTGAAGAACCGGCCACTGTTTTTCGAAGTTCTCATGCCACGCTTTGAGTGTCAGAGAGTAGTCATAGGTGAAGACGTGCCAGTCTTCCAGCATTAGCAGCCCCTCGTAGTTTTTAGTGATCTGGCTTGCAGATGGAAGCATCGAATTTGGAAAGATGTATTTGCTGCTCCATGGATCGCCAATGGTACAGGGAGTGTTACAGCCTATGGTGTGCAGCAGGGTTAAGCCGTCCTGCTTCAGACACCGGCTGGTCAGGTCGAAATAGCTGCGATAATTTTTATAACCGACATGTTCGAACATGCCGATCGAATATATTCTGTCAAAGGAACCCTGCTGCTTGCGGTAATCAGCCAGTTCAATGGTAACCGGGAGCCCGGCACATTGTTTCCTTGCAATTTTAGCCTGTTCGGTTGAAATTGTTATTCCAGTGACTGAAACGTTATACTGTTCTGCTGCGAACCGGGCAGCTCCACCCCACCCGCAGCCGATATCAAGCAGTCGCATTCCGGGTTGAAGCTGCAGTTTGTCGAAAATCAGCCGAAGCTTCTTTTCCTGGGCCTCATCAAGAGTGTCAGCCTCTTTCCAGTATCCGCAACTGTAAATCATTCGAGGATCGAGCATGGCCTTAAAAAGATCATTGCCGGTATTGTAATGTGTTTCACCGACGGTGTATGCTCTGGAGGGTCGCTGCAGGTTATATGTTTTGCCGATCCATTTACCTATAAACATTATCGGCGCTAATATTTTTTCATCAGCTTTTGAACTGACCAGCCGAAAAACAAACTCTTCAAGGTCATCACAATCCCATAAGCCGTCCATGTAGGATTCACCAAGACCAAGATTTCCTTCAGTGATGGCGCGACGAAAAACAATTGGCTTGTGGATGTGGATGTCCCATGGGCGGTGACCTCCGATTTTGATATCTGCAGCATCGAAGATTCGCTCAAGCTGTTTTTTGCAGAAGTTGTCAATAACTTCCCGTGATTGGGGTGTCGGAGGGGGATAGTTATCGCGTAACTGTGATGCCCTGACCGTTTCAGGCGCGTTGATTGCTTTTTCCGTTTGAGTATAAATTTGTGTCATGAGCGGACAAATTTATATTATTTGGCCTCCCGATGGTGCAAATTCAGGGGTTTTCTGCTCCAAGGGTGGAGTAGTCTACCCTTTGTTATAAAATACGTAAAAAGATTGTAGTAGTCAAGCTTTATTCAGCTTGTCAATGATGAAGGAAAGAGGGGGAGGGTTACAGGTTAGCTTTTTTCGGGCGCCCTCTTTTTTTTGATCCAGACTCTTTCTCTGCAGGTGGTTCAGAGAGTTCCGGCTGTTCGGTTATGTCATCAGCTTCCAGCATCTGTTCGTCAAGATCTTCTTCAAGATGGGCTTCATTGAGTTCCGGTATGGCAATAAGATCAAGGTCATCGCTCAGTTCATCAATGGCATCATAGGCAGGTGCCTGAGCTTTTCCTCTCGAACCCCGCTTGCTTTTCATTGCCGGTTCAATGAGTGTTATCACCTCATTAATCGATGAAAAAATGTAGAGCTGTTTGTCCAGATTCGTCAGTTTCAGCAGATCCTTGATCTGTTTGCAAAGAGAGACAAAAATCGCCAGCCCGCTTGATTGATTGGATAGCTGATGAGCGAGCAGCATTGAACTGATGCCGCACGAATCAATGGCTTTAACTTGAGAAAAATCAATGATCAGGTTTTTGCTTTGGTCCCTATTGACTATTTCGTCAATAGCCACCTTGAACGAGTCGCCATGACGAAAATCAAACACTTGTTCCTCGATTTTCATGATGGTTAACTCTTTGCGGCTCGATACGGAGTAATTCATAAACCTTATACTTTAATAACTGTAAAAAATTGCTATACAAGTATTTAAAGGCACTGCGCTGTTGGCAGGGGAGAGGATGATCAACAAGACATTTTATCTTATGCTGAAGCCTTCACTCCATAAGGTAAAAAAAAAGCCCACAGTTAATATTTATTTTCCGCAGTAAATATTCTGTTTTCGCCCTCACGCAAAAAACTATCCGTCATACCTGACAGCTGAAAATATCCAAAACCATTTAGTTAGCTTATAATTACGTATACTTTACTTTTGTGTTGGGTGGCGACTCGTTTAAAAGGCATGATAGCTTCAACTGTTCTTGCCGCTGAATGTGAGGGAATAAAAAGAGGAAAGCGGTTGGGTACAAAAAAGAAGCGCTAATGGATTTGCCGTTCTTTGCGGTAATAATACGCTTTCCTGGTGCAGATGGAACGAATGCTTTTCGTATTATAAGAAGCTTCATCAACCAAACTGGGTGGCTGTTATGACGATAGATGAGGGAACTATCCCGACGTGGAACTCCATCGGAGTGCTGCCTCCCATACGCCCACTACAAAAGGGCCATTCGCCTGATCGTTCTCCATATATCGCTAATCTGTTGACATTTGTTGACCGTTTTGCTATTTCTGAGGAACGCATAACGATACTTCGCGGGTTACTTCAGTTTCGCGGTGAGATGCATCAGGCAGGAATAACTTCAGGTTTTCAATGGATAGATGGAAGTTTTTTGGAAAATGTCGAACTTACGGAAGGTCGTCCTCCTCGCGATATGGATGTCGTAACTTTTTTTCACCTTCCAGAAGGAGAATCACAAGCTAGTTTAGCTGGCAGATTTGGGGCATTGTTCGAACAAGAGGCTCTTAAGGACAAGTATTTTGTAGACTCCTATAACGTTGTACTTGGGGATCCAATGGATTCTTTAAAGGTTAAAATTATTTCATATTGGTACAGCATGTGGTCTCATCGCCGAGACGGTTTGTGGAAAGGATTTGTTCAAGTTGATATTGATCCTTCGCAGGATATTGATGCGAGCGCAATTCTGGATAGTGACGGAGGACTGACTTATGAATAATGAATACGAAACGATATCCTCTGAGATTAAGGATTTGGAAGCGCTTATTTCTTCCGTTCCTCAAGGAAATGTTATTGATAAGATGAGTCTTGAGTCTCGGCTCCGGAAGGCGAATAATTTTTTATC
>CAINOC010000018.1 GCA_903851385.1 uncultured Chlorobiaceae bacterium
AGTCAACAATGCTTATAATCAGGGGTTATTACGCTTTTGATCAAGGATTCACTGAAATTTTCAAATATTTTCGACCTTCAAATACCAATATAAACTATTATTATATAATATCATAGCGCCTTTTCGTTCATACACTATTTAGTGGATGGCTCTGGATCCAGCGTGAAAATGGTACTACCCCCTTCTCGTCAACCTCATGCAATACCTTTTCAATGAGTTCCTGAGTGTCAGAAACGATAAGAAGATTATCCGGTTCTTTTTCTAAAGCCAACTCGATTGAATGCAATGCTTTTCTGGCAGAATTGCTTTTTGCTTGTTGTTTCTGCGATGTTCTTTTGCAAAGTCTTTTCTTGTACTTCAAGGTCAATGAAATTACCGCAATAAATAGAACCATTGCCCCCGATAAAATCCATAGAAATAACCGGAAAAAGCGTTTCTATTACATCGAGGTTATAACCAATGTCAAAATGATGTTTAAATCTCTATGGGTCATATTCCCCGCCTCTTGAGGCGTAACGTATAATAGAGTTGTCTTCAAAATACCCCGCTGCTTGCGGCGGGGTTCTTTATTTGCTCATCTTTTTTGGCTTGTTTTCGAAAACCGAAGTGTCCATCTTCTTGATAAACCTCTGTCTGTTCTAATACATTGAAGTATTGTACAACCGGAAATGGAAAGACTCAACGTTAGGGTATAAATCACCTGTTGAGTTTTTCCGTTATAATCAACAATCAATAGCTATGGCTTCTTAGGGTGTCCATTTTATTGTTGCAAGTCCAATACTCAGTTTGTGCCAATAATGACACTTGATGCCTTGAAAATTGCAGAGACCTGTTCACCCTCTTTAAGGGAGAGCTTTTCTGAACTTCCATGGGTGATTGTGGCAGAAATGATATTACCTCCCCCTACTTCAACATCGATCTCACTGCTTACATGGCCTTCGATTATCTTGCTGATTTTGCCCGTCATGATATTTCTGGCGCTTATTTTTGAGCCTTCCATATCGCTGCCTATAATAATTGAGCTGGATTTAATGATGGCATAAGCATTAAGACCCTCTTTGAGATTGAGGTTGTCTACAGCACCGTTGGTGATAATTGAGGTAATGCGTGTGCCTCCGCTGATCAGAAGAATTACTTCTGCGTTTACTTCTCCTCTTGTAATTTTTTCAATGGTGCCTGAAAAAACGTTACGTGCACTGACTTTCATTGATATTCTCCGTAAGAATTGATAAAGATTCGAGTCGCCGAGACGTTCCTCAAGGTTTTCGAGAAACCTTCTGTGCTCTTCCTGAACAACGCGAAACTGTTCGATAACGTTCTTTCCCTCTTTTGTCAGAACGGTACCTCCTCCATTTTTCCCTCCGGCGATTCGGTCAACAAGAGGTTTTTCGGAGAGGTTATTGACCATATTGACAAGGTGCCACGCTGTTTTATAGCTGATGCCGACAGCTTTGGCAGCACTGTTGATCGAGCCGAGTTCATGGATTTTTTCGAGCAGGGCAATCCGGTCGCCGCCCAGAAACTTGTTGTGTGCTTTCTGAAACCAGATGGAGGCTTCAAGCCCGATCTCTTCTTTTCTGCATTTCACTTTTTTTTATATCAAGCATGAATTATGAAAATGTTTCTTCTGCTTCTTTGGCTCAATGTCCCTCTCTGTTTTACTTCAAATATAGGCGTTCTTATGGTTCCATCAAGTTTGGAGCTCATATTTGATTTTTTTCGCTTATAGAACATTTTGGCAAGCCCTAATTGAGCTGAAAACTGATTGGAACAACACACCATACTTTTACTGGTCGTCCGTTCTTGATGCCGGGATAATATTTTGAATCAACTACTGATTTCAGTGCAACGCTGTCAAAAAAAAGACACTCGGCAGGAATTCGTTTCATCACTATTGCTTTCAATGGGTGACCGTCTTCCGATATCAGAACCTTAACGAAAACTTTTCCGCTCACCCCGCTGATTCTTGCCACTTCAGGGTAAGCAGGTTTTATTTGATCAAGAAAACCTGGCATTTTATCACACGATCCAAACATGGATCCTTCATCCCCCAAACCCTCAATCCCTGAAGATTCACTTCCATTTCCAGAGCCGGCAGCATGATTCTGGATGGCCTCCTTAAGTTCCCTTTGCGTTGCAGCGGTCTGTTCAAGAGCTACCTCTTTCTCGGTTACCGTTATGATTTTGCCGACTTTAGGCTGATCTGTCACTATAGCTGAGGTTAGCGCAGCTGGTTCAGGGGCAGGAGGTGGAGGGGGCGCAAGGTTAATAACGCGGGTAACGAGTTCATAGTTGTCACCTGCAGATGCCTTACCGGAAAGCCCTTTGCCGGACGCAATGATATCCCAGTTAGCACTGACCGCCCAGAAAAGCGTAAGAAGCACTACTGCAATAATAACTCCCTGGCCTAAAAATATATGGGTTTTATGGCGAAGTACCAGATTACCATACCGAAGCTTGAGCAAATGGTCTGTATCAAGATATTCGCCATGAGAAGAACATGCAGTTCTGGTTATCCAGTCAAAGGGCCCCTTTTTTGGCATTATGATTCCTCAATAAGCTCCCCGCTTCTGAGACGGGTACGCAACGACATTAGCTTGTTGTCGAGTTCTTCCAGCCTGGCAAGATTTTCTTTCTCCTTTGCTGTTGTAGTGATGATCTTATGAATTCCTCCATTCTTGATGATAAGGCGTTGTTCTGCCATCAGGGCAAGAATGGGGTCGTGCGTTGCCATCAAAACAATCTTCTCTTTTTTTACCAGAAGAGAGAGTGCTTTTTTGCGATCAATACCGGCATTTTCTATTTCGTCAATCAACACAACCGGGGAGGTACTCAGGAATGCTGTATCGGCTATCATAAGCGCCCGTGATTGTCCTCCTGAAAGTGCCGTTACAGGAGTTTGCCCGGTAAAGGACTCTCCGGCCAAAAGATTAGCCTGCGCAATGATATCGACAACAATATCAGCAGCATTTTCGATCATCCGGCTTTCTGCGTGCATGGCAATGAACTCGGCTACTGTTGTATCCATCACAAAGTTCATATTCTGCGAAAGCTGGGCAACAAGCTTGTATTCAAGAGAAAACCGGAGTTCAGGATCAGGCTTTTTGCCGTTGACCCTGATAACCCTGCCCGTTGGAGTATCATTCTGGGCCATCCATTCTATATCGGCAAGCAGACGGCTTTTGCCTGAACCGGTAGGCCCGACAATGCTTGTTACAGAA
Source organism: uncultured Chlorobiaceae bacterium (assembly GCA_903851385.1). Classification (GTDB taxonomy): domain Bacteria; phylum Bacteroidota; class Chlorobiia; order Chlorobiales; family Chlorobiaceae; genus Chlorobium. The sequence goes on from CAINOC010000018.1 coordinate 3,222, forward strand.
CCACGGATGAGTTTCAACTCAACCTGTTCAGGATTACCGGTTTTATCATGCCCACCGATAATGGTGATCTCTGAAACTTTCGGAGCTTCAGTGTTCTGCAACAGGTTGAGCTGACTGAGAAATCCATCAAGATTTTCAAGAAGTGTTACCTGGTCGATACCTATATCTTCATAGAAGTCTTCCGGTAGCTGCTCTAGGTACTCACCGAGTGTGAAACCGCCCTCATCCAAAATGATTCCGTAATCACTGAAAAAGTCGGTGACTTGCGGAACTTCAGATTTCAATACCTCTATTTGCTTTTCAAGGATAGTCATCATAGCTGCTCCTGCTTAAGTTTTATTCGTTTTACGTTGCCAAGCTGATGTTCCATACCGATTCTGGTTTCGCCGAGGCAGTAGGAGCATAGGGCTGCCGGCATGGAAAACCGCAGAATTCCTCCATCAAGTGTTGCCGTGTCAGGCGCATTAACAAACAGAGAGGTCAATTCGCTTGCCCCCTGACCGGTAATACCGTTGACATGCATGATTCTGGCTTTTGCATTTGCCCTGCGAACCTGAAAGGCAAAAACTTCGCGTTCAGCCTGAGAGACGATATCCCCTTTGGTAATAACCACGATGTCAGCAAACTTGAGCATAGGGCCGATTTTTTTGGGAGTAGCGACTCCCATCAGGTTATCGATGACACAGACAGCCAGAACACCTTTGATGTGTGGAGAACAGCGGTTGCATAACCCTGCGCTTTCAGAAACAAGAACATCAAGGTTGAGTGAAAAACCCCATTTAAGGCACTCCTCGATATTGCTTACAAAGTAATGGTCAGGGCAGAGATTCCCGGAAAGCCCTGCTTGCACAGGAATGCCAAGCGAACGGAATACCGCGTCATCATCGGTTGCAAGACAGTCATATTTGACAGCCCCCGCATGTAACCCTGAAGCTTTCAGAGATTTGATGACATTCGACAAGACTGCTGTTTTTCCCGACGAAGGAGGGCCGGATATTGTAATGAGTTTCATTGAGTGTTTTAGTCTATAATTAATCAGGTCTCGAATACATCAGGGCGAAGCCCTTTTTTCAGCTCGACATCAAGCATTGCTGTAAGCGCCTCGTAGTCATTGTTGAGGAGGTAATCCCATGATGGAAAGCTGAAAGGTTCATTCCAGTCGACATCTTCAGCCAGGTAAAAGTCGCCCCGCTTCAATGACTGACGCATTGTCTCGCTGCGGAAAAAATCGACAATCGGCTGGCACTCTTCCATTCTTGATGTTTTGACAAACATGAGCATTGGCGCAAGTACCGGCCCATCTTCAAATTCAAGAATAGCTCCCTGCTTGCGTGAGGGCATCTGAACCGTTGCAGCGTTCGGCAAAAGATTAAAAGGGGTACGGCGCGGCTCTGAGGAGTCAAGGCGCTTGAGAATTTCAGCAAAATGCCAGATGTTCCTGATATTAATGGCAAAATCAGTTGCTGCATTGCTGCCGAGCTTTTCCTTCAAAAGCATTAAAAGTGTTGCAATGCTTGCCTTGCCATTATAGCCGTGCACCGTCATAAGATCTTTATAGCGGGGATCAACCAGATCAGTCCAGCGGCAGGGATTTGGCACCTCGGGATTGATTGATAAATCCATGACAATGCTCCAGAAACCAATAGCGAAAATACCGATATTATGCTCCGTAACCAGTCTCTGAAATGTTTCTGGCATTTTCTCCAGAGCTGCACTGCTGGTTATTCCTGTATAAATGCCGGTATCGATAAACCTCTCTCTGAAATTTTTGGAGAGCACGGTATGCAACCCTGATGCAACAAGCACTTCAGGGAGATCATCTTCAGTCTGGGCGGCCTTCAATTCGCCTTCAATTCCCTTAGAATCCCCATCAAGCAGCATTGGGGAATAAATAGGAATCTCATGTGATGCATTATAGTTTTCGGCAAATTCGCCGATAACCATTTTGGTTACCACCTTGAGAGGGCATGGCATATTCATGTACAGGTTAAGGGCGCCCTTGTTGAGCAGGGGCACCCCGTTCCCTGTCTTTTTTTTATGAAGCGCCGGCGCTCCGCAAACAGCAAGCACTCCGTCGCTGTTTTCCGTCATGTCCAAAAGTTTTTGCATGGCAATATGGATTAATGGTTGCTGGATTTTTGGCTTTTAAGTTGTTTTGGATCAGGGTGCAATACTTCAGCAAGCTCATCATCAGTCAGGCTGTGATGATAAAAAATGTCGAAATACTCACGCGTGATTGTATTCAGGTCGAAATGATAAACATCAGGATAAAGCAACTCTGCTGTCCATATCGCTCCCATAATCCTGTTGGTGCCAGGAGGTCGGTCAAACCAGCCAAAAGGCTGAAATGGTATTTGATAAACCTTGTTGTTTTTAACCGCCCGAGTTTTAGCCCAAAGGTTATCGCTCTTGATGTATTGCAGGGTTGTCATAGAGGTGTTCATTCCTGTCCAGACGAGAATAATATCAGGGTTCCAGAGAAGAATTTGCTCCATTGAAACTGCACTCATTCCCTGCCCTGCAACGACACCTGTTTGAGCTACATTGAGGGCACCAACAACATTAAGAATCTGGCTGTGAAATGAGCCTGCAGGATCAGTATTGAGGCCTCGTCCGCCCTCAGCATAATAGACATGAATCTTTTGCTTCTCAGGTATGCTCTTCGCCTTTACCGAAATGCTGTCGATATAGGCATGGAGAAACCCTGTCATCCGCTCAGTCTGGGCTTGACGATTCAGAAGCTTGCCAAGGATTTTGAAGGTCGGTTCATACTTGGCCATATCCATTTCAACCATAAACACAGGAATGCCAGTCTTTTTACTGAGTTTATCGGCCTCATCCCTTGTTTTTGGATTAATGTTGAAACTGGAAATAATGATGTCTGGCTTGAGTTTGACAATCTCCTCAACTGAACCATCCATGTAGGGCAACTGAAGGTATGAGCCCGTCAAAAACTTCTTTGTTCCTTCATTCATCCATAACGACCGGCTCACCAGCAAATCAGGCGCAATTGCGTACATAAGAATACTGCCGGGCTTGTTCACATAGAGACACCGGATAGTGTCGGGCACAAGCATTTTACGCCCGGCCATATCTGTCACCTCATGAGTGGGCAGCAGGGGCTTATGTTCAGAGGAATTGCAGGCTGCAAGCACCACAAGAAAAAGCGGTACAACGATCTGCAGGATTGACCGCACCTGTTTTTTATACTCTCTTTTCATACCAGTGGGTTTGGTTTGTTGAAAATAATCCACATCCCTGCATCGCCCCGTTCCACAACTCCTTCGATACCAAGGTTCGCAAGAATGGCTTCAAAATGACCTGGAGGATTTTTTGCAAATCGCTCTTTACGCTCTCTCTCCCATTTAGGATCATTTTCTCTTTGAGCCTGCACTTCAAGCAAAAGCTCAATAGTTCCAAATCCCCCACCGATATAGGCCCAGCCGCCCGGTCGAAGAACACGGTAGACTTCCGCCAATCCCTGCTGCTGATCTTCCCAAAAGAAGATTGAGCCCCGGCTTGCAACGATGTCAATGGAGTTATCGGCAAAAGGCATGAGTTCAGCTTTTCCCTGTCGGGCAGTCACTCTCTCCTGAACACCGTGTTCGATGCTGTTTTCCAAGGCCAATGCAACGCATTCCGGCATCAGATCGAAGATGGTAACGCTCAAACCGGTGACCTTGGCAAGCGATATCCCGAGCATTCCTGGCCCCCCGCCAAGGTCAATCCCATGGCCGTTGGTAATGCCGGTTCGCTCAACAATCTGCTGAGCGATTACCGGATAAATTTTCCTGAAGTGACCTTTCATCACCTTTTCATTGTATTCCACCGCATTCATGGTGTACATCGCTAACTCCTCCTGTTGAATAATTACTTTAAAACGCCAGGCTTACTTCCAGGCCGATTGTGCGTCCACGGTCAGGATAGTAACCAGTGACATAGCGGGTTGCATAGTGCTCGTTGCCAAGATTACGTCCGTATACCGTCGTGGTGAGTTTGTAGCCACTGAAGAGAAAATCTCTCATGATATTGGCATCAATCGTGGTATAGCCTCCCAGATCGGCGTTCAGGATACCTACCGGGCTGGCTGTTGTCTGCCATGAACTGACTTGTTTCATCGACATGTTGGCACGGTACTTATCCCAGGAGTGGCTCAATAGTGCGGTAAAGTAATTCTCTGGAGTCGAAACCCCGATGGCATCAGAAATCAGCCCGCTCGTTGTTGTATTGTTGGTTAACATATGCGTCCACGAAAAGCTGTATGAGGTGCTTGAGGCAACATTTCCTTTGATGGCGACCTCAATTCCCTTACGGAGCGCATCTGCTTCGGTGTAATAGTAGTAGGTATTGCCACCTGATACATACGTGGCTGTTGATGCTGTTTTCTGGTTTTTAATGTCGTAGTCAAACCAGGTCAGCATAGGTTTGAAATATGTTGAAGGGCTTGCTTCAAGAGCCAGTTCAATCCTCTTTTGTTTTTCAGCATGCAGTGCCGACCCGTTTTGGGTTTTCAGGGTGAAATCTCCCGAATCGCCTTCATCGCCCTGAAAATACCTTCCGTTAAGAGCCAAAAGATCGTTTATCTGCCAGCGAGCGCCGAACGCATAGACTGTTGATGGAGCCATATCGACATCGTGGTTGGCCAGATTACTTGATGCGCTGGTACTTGAGACATTTATGTGTTTGACGTCCCTGCGGTATCCTGCATCAAGGGTAACCTCTCCATTAAGAAGCTTCTGTTCGATTGAGCTCGACCATCCTTTAATAGAGGTATCAAAGTTGTTGTATGGGTTGCTGAGATTCGGGCCAAAACCGTTGCTGCTGGTAAGTTGTCCGCCAATCTGCACAAGCGCATCGCCAAATTGTGCATTGTGCCGAAGGCTTAATCCGCTTGACTCTTCTGAATAGTTCCTTATTGACGAGGTGGCATTGAGAAAGCTTTCGTTATGTTCGTTTTGTTCATACCTGGTTTTGAAAAGAGAAAAAATGGTAACCTGCTCTTTGCTCCATGACATGCTCATATCGGATGAAAGAATGGTTGTTTTCAGTGGATCATAATACCACTTGGAGCTATCCAATGCGCCAGTATAGGTAACGCCCCGCTGCATCTCAAGAGAGCCTGTATCGGTATAGCCTGTATAATTAAGATTGAATTTTCCAACCTGGAACCCACCATTGATCATCCCCGATTGTCCATCCTGACCGTCAAACCAGGTATCATTACTCGGTCTGTTATAATTTGACAGGCCTCCGGCGATATACCCGCTGCCGGATGATGTCGATGAGCCGAAATGAGTGCCGGTATAGAGGCTTTCGCCACTCGCAAGAGGCAGGGAAGGCGATTTTTCTCCATAGGCAGAGAGTACTCCCTCGGTTTTGGTGGGGCGTTTTGTGCGGATAACAACAAAGCCGGTATTCAGTCCCGAACCAGTGTTCCCGGCACCGATAGCAATGGTCGGCCCTAAATTCAGAGAGGTTGACCCCCGAACAACCTGAATCTCTTCGATGTCCGCTATAGGTAGTTTTTGCAAAATACGGTTGGATGAAGGGGGTAAAACCGCACCATCAAGAATATAGGTCAGCTGACCGCCCCCACGCTGGTCCAGAAAAAACGGGCTTCGTCTGCCTTGATAGGTCAAGTTCAACCCGGCAGCTTTATTCAAAAGGTCAAAAATATCTTTAGGCGCGTATGCTTCAATCTCTTTTTGTGTGAATACCTCAGTTCCAAAACGTGCTGTTGATTCGACACGATAGGGATTGGTGATACTGTCAGGCTTTAAGTCTTCCCGCTTTGAGCTTTCTGCTGTAACATTGATAGCATCAAGAACAAATGGTTCTGCTTGAACAACGGAGGGCGTCTGAGTGAGTAAGAGCGCTATTAGCGCTGCGGATGACTGTTTGGCTGCTGATCGGGACATAGTGTGTATTTGTTGAGTTAAGAGTGTTGTTGTGTTATAAATCCATTACCGGGGCACATATCTTGCGAGGAGAGGTGCCATTTTGCGGGGTATCAAAAACATGAACATCCACGCCGTATATTTTTTTAAGAGTCTCCTCGGTAAGCGTAGCCTCAGGCGTACCATACCGGTAGAGCGATCCCTTGTCCATCACAACGACCTTTGAACCAATCATAAACGCATGGTCTGGTGAGTGCGTGGCCATGAGAATACCCACCGATTGTTTTTTCAGCGCTTTGATTTTCCTTATAACCCGTACCTGATTCCCATAATCAAGATTTGAGGTAGGTTCATCGAGGATGATAAATTTGGCTTCCTGGGTGAGTGCACGAGCGATAATAACCATCTGTCGTTCACCGCCGCTCAGTTCTGTAAATGGTCGTTCAGCGAGATGCTGAATCTCCAGCAGGTCAAGAAAGCTGTTTGCAATGTCCCTGTCTTTTTGGCGCGGTGAAGCAAATAACCCGAGATGCACTGTTCGTCCGAACAGGACCACATCCCGTACTTTGTAAGGGAATGGGGAGTTGTGAACCTGTGGTACGTAAGCAACAAGTCGTGCAAAATCCTTGAGTGCAAACTGTGCAATATTCCGCCCATCAATGACGATAGAACCGGCTAATGGTTTAATAAAGCCAAGGATGGTTTTGAAAAGTGTGGTCTTTCCAACCCCGTTCGGGCCAAGGAGACAGACAATTTCACCGGACTGAATGGAGAGATTTACATTGTGTAAAACCACTCTGCCTTCATACCCCAAATCCGCACGGCTGAGGTCAAGCGATATTGTTCTCTCTATTACCATGACTTTTTAGCTGATCGTTTGAGGAAATAGATGAAAAATGGAGCCCCGAGAATGGCGGTTATAATGCCAATGGGGATTTCAACGGAAACGAGTGAACGGGCAATGTCATCGACGACAAGCATAAAAATGCCGCCGAACAGGAAGGATGTCGGTAAAAGCAGGCGATGATTCGGCCCCGCAATAAATCTTGCAAGATGTGGAACAATCAGGCCAACCCACCCGATTATGCCGCTGACGGATATAATGCATGCCGTAACCAGGGTTGCCGACAAAATAACCACTACCCGCATCCATCCGGTATTGACACCAAGCGATCGGGCCTCATCCTCTCCGAAGGAGAGCACATTCAACCGCCAGCTGACAAGCATCAGAGGAATACTCCCGGCAAACAGGACAGGAAGAATAATCCAGAGATCGTTCATGCGAATATTTGCAAGACTCCCCATGAGCCAGTAGGTAATAGCAGGAAGTTTGTCATCAGGATCCGCGATATACTTCAGCATCGACAGGAGGGCTCCGAAGAGTGAGGAAATAATGATGCCTGAAAGCACCAGCACGAGAACTGAATCATGGCTGCGGCCAATTGTTTTACTGATGCTGACGGCAATCAGCACAGCAGTGATTCCACCGGCAAAAGAGAAGAGTTGAATTCCTGCCACTGGTAATGAAAGCAGAATGGCCAGTGCCGCTCCAAACCCGGCACCTGAACTGACACCAAGTATATCAGGACTCACCATCGGGTTGCGGAACATCCCCTGATAGGCTGCTCCTGACATTGCGAGTGCCCCGCCGGCAGCTATAGCGCCTATGAGCCGGGGTAAACGAATGTTGAAAAGAATAACCTGAAGATTGTCATCACTAGAATGACCTGTGCTTAGCCATGAAAACAAGGCTCCTGGCGATACTGGATATCTCCCTATGCCTATGGAAAAGAGACTTACCAGCGAGAGAATCAGCAGGCAAATCAGAATCAGTGAAAGACTTTTCATTAGTACAATTTTTAAACAACCGCCATGTAACCCGACAGGACTAAGACCATCGCAACTATTTCAGGAGCAGGAAACGCTAATATTTTCATGTGATGGAAAAGAGATCGCTATATCCTTATATATATAACGTTATATAAAAAAGTTACCGTTCAGAACATTCTGAGAGAAACATTCAAGAAGGCTTTACATCAAATTGTAATGTTCTCCGCGAAACGGTCGTTATATACATAATATTATAACGCACTACAAAAAATATCGCCAAATCTCCGATCTTGGTGATAAAGTCCCTAAATATTTCATAGTTTTATCGTTTTTAGCCTAATAATGTAATGATTTTTGTTCGATTAAGAACGAAATAATAAAATTTTGTGCGTAAGCGTTCAATGTTCACTCGATTATTCTCTGCAATGCCGGCTGGATATCCAATTTGAAGTGGCTGTAAAGCTTCCATCAAATAAAAATCACCATCCAGCTAACTCACTAATAAATAGATACTTAATCTGTGTAGGAAAGCGTTTTGCTTTGTGTTCTGCGTGTGAATATTTCATGAGTTGAAAAGCTTTTCAAAAGCTTGGCACGCGCTTTGCATCTAATGAGTGGTGAGGATTCGAACAATGACAAGTAACAGCAAGCTCTTAACCTGCGCATTCACTCTCATTAAAACTATCGCTATGAAAAAAATTGCTTTTTACGGAAAAGGTGGGATTGGTAAATCCACCACTCAGCAAAACACCGCTGCTGCAATGGCTCACTTTTACGACCAGAAGGTTTTCATTCACGGTTGCGATCCCAAAGCTGATTCTACCCGCATGATTCTTGGAGGAATGAACCAGGCTACCATTATGGATGTACTTCGTGATGAAGGTGCCGAAAAAATAACATCGTCAATGGTTAAGGCTGGCTTTAAAGGCATCCGTTGTGTTGAATCGGGCGGCCCTGAGCCAGGTGTAGGATGTGCCGGTCGCGGTGTCATCACGGCAATTGACCTGATGGAAGAAAATGGTTCCTACACTGAAGATCTGGACTATGTCTTTTATGACGTTCTTGGTGACGTTGTATGCGGCGGGTTTGCCATGCCGATCAGGGATGGAAAGGCACAGGAGGTCTACATCGTGGCTTCGGGTGAAATGATGGCGGTTTATGCTGCAAACAACATTTGCAAAGGGCTCGTGAAATATGCCAAACAGAGTGGTGTTCGTTTGGGCGGCATCATCTGCAACAGTCGCAAGGTTGATAAGGAGAGAGAGTTTATAGAAGAATTTGCAGCAGCAATCGGTACACAGATGATTCACTTTGTTCCTCGTGACAACGTTGTTCAGAAAGCTGAATTCAATAGAAAAACCGTGATTGAATTTTCCCCCGACTCTCTTCAGGCGAAAGAGTATGGTGAGTTGGCTCGCAAGATTATTCAGAATGAAATGTTTGTGATCCCCAAGCCACTTACTATGCCTGAGCTGGAAGAGATGGTGCTTAAATACGGTCTTGTTGATTAATACAAAAACAAAGGAATACTACTCATGAAAATGATAAGAGCAATGGTACGCCCCGAGGCTGCCGATATAATAACAGAAGGACTGGCTGAAGGTGGCTTCTTTTCACTGACGAAAATGCATGTTTTCGGAAGAGGCAAGCAGAAAGGGATCAAAATCGGAGATGTTCATTACGATGAGCTGCCTAAAATCATGATCATGCTGGTTGTCAAGGAAGATGCTGTGGATGAAGTGGTCGATCTCATCAAAACAAATGCATACACAGGTAATTTTGGAGACGGAAAAATTTTCGTAACGCCAGTTGATGCCACGTACACCGTACGTACCGGCGAAATAGGCATATAAGGAGACCCCGAACAATGAAGGAGATAATGGCAATCATCCGTCCCAAAAAAGTAAGCAAGACCAAGGATGTGCTCGATAAACTCGGATATCCTGCTTTCACTGCGGTATCAGTCATGGGGCGGGGAAAACAGCGGGGAATTGCCGGTGAGGTCAATTGCGAACTGCCACCGGACGTTCTGGGAAAAAGTGGCGGGATGAAATACATCCCGAAGCGGCTTATTTCATTGACAGTGCACGATGTTGATGTTGAGCTGATTGTGAAGGCAATCATCAAGGTTAATCAGACCGGTCAGATAGGGGATGGCAGGATATTTGTCTCTCCGGTAGATAATGTCGTGAGGGTAAGAACCAGTGAAGAGGGTGATCAAGCCATACAGTAAGGGAATCAACTAAAAATGAAGAGGAGTAATTATGCCATATCATGAGTTTGAATGCAGCAAATGTATTCCTGAAAGGAAAAAGCATGCGGTAGTAAAAGGGCCAGGTGAGGATTTGACACATGCCCTGCCTCTTGGATATCTCAATACGATTCCAGGCTCAATTTCCGAGCGCGGTTGTGCTTACTGCGGAGCAAAGCATGTTATCGGTACGCCGATGAAAGATGTTATTCATCTCAGTCATGGACCAACCGGGTGCACCTACGACACCTGGCAGACCAAGCGCTATACCAGTGACAACGATAACTTTCAGCTAAAGTATACCTTTGCCTCGGATGTAAAGGAAAAACATATCGTTTTTGGCGCTGAAAAAGTGCTCAAACAGAATATTATTGAGGCCTTCAAGGCGTTCCCTGATATTAAACGGATGACCATCTACCAGACCTGTGCAACAGCATTGATCGGTGATGACGTTGATGCAATTGCTGATGAGGTCATGGAAGAGATGCCTGACGTCGACATCTTCGTCTGCAACTCTCCGGGATTTGCGGGGCCAAGCCAGTCTGGCGGGCATCATAAAATCAATATCGCTTGGATCAAGAAAAAGGTTGGAACTGTTGAGCCAAAAATCACCGGTGACTATGTCATCAACTACGTTGGTGAGTATAACATACAGGGTGATCAGGAGGTTATGATCGACTATTTCAAGCGAATGGGTGTTCAGGTTCTTTCAACTTTTACCGGCAACGGCTCCTACGACGAACTAAGGTCGATGCACGGGGCTCATCTCAACGTACTTGAATGTGCAAGATCTGCAGAATATATCTGCAATGAACTGAAAGTAAAATACGGGATACCTCGTTTGGATATCGAAGGGTTTGGCTTTGAACCATTGTCAGCATCACTGAGGAAAATCGGCTTGTTTTTCGGCATCGAAGAGAGGGCTCAGGCTATCATCAATGAAGAGACTGCACGATGGAAACCGGAACTCGACTGGTACAAGGAAAGGCTGAAAGGCAAAAAGGTCTGTCTCTGGCCGGGAGGCTCGAAGCTCTGGCACTGGGCAAATGTGCTGCATGAAGAGATGGGTGTTGATATTGTTTCGGTCTATACAAAATTTGGTCATCAGGGTGATATGGAAAAGGGCATTGCACGGTGTGAAGTTGGTGCACTTGCCGTTGATGATCCAAACGAGCTCGAAGGGCTGGAAGCTATGATGACCTTGAAGCCGGATATTATTTTTACCGGCAAACGACCCGGCGAGGTTGCCAAGAAGATTCGAGTTCCTTATCTCAATGCTCATGCGTATCACAATGGCCCATATAAAGGGTATGAGGGATGGGTAAGGTTTGCTCGCGACATTTACAATGGAATCTATTCGCCGATCCATCAGCTTGCTCATCTGGATATCAGTAGGGATGAAATACCTGTAGGTACGGGATTTCAAACGGCAAAAATGCTCTCTGATGTGAATTTAAGCGAGGAGGTAGTTTCTTCCACTACTCTGCGACAGTATACGGGCAAATATGACAGCATTTCAGATTTGCGCAAGAAAACATATCCGGAATTTAAAAAGTAAGAGAGGAGCGAAAACTATGGAAGATTTGAAAGAGAGGATAGCCTTGCTCGAGGATTATATCATGAAGAAATGTCTCTGGCAGTTTCATTCACGGGCCTGGGACAGAAAGACTCAAAACGAAAATATCCTGAAGAAAGCTACACAGTTGTTATGCGATGAGTCTGTTGAGCTTGAGACTCCGGCAGATCGGTGCTACTGGGCGGATGCTTTGAGTTTGACGGAGGCATTCCATAGCCGTTTCGAGTGGCTGGCTGCACTGAGTAAAGAGGATATCAAACAGCTGATGGAGGGCCTGAAGGAGAGGATAGATTTCGTGACCATTACGGGCTCTCTCAATGCCGAGCTTACCGACCCTCGCTATTGATTACTGAGCCGTTTCAGCCGATGTATAACCAAAAAATGTAAAGATTATGAGTTGTGAAATAAAACAAAAGGAGCGCGTCGGCACGATCAACCCGATATTCACCTGTCAGCCTGCCGGCGCCCAGTATGTGAGCATAGGAGTAAAGGATTGCATTGGTATCGTTCATGGTGGCCAGGGATGCGTCATGTTTGTCCGTCTGCTGATCTCCCAGCATCTGAAGGAGAGTTTTGAAATTGCTTCTTCATCGCTCCATGAAGACGGTGCGGTTTTTGGCGCACTCAATCGTGTTGAAGAAG
>CAINOC010000019.1 GCA_903851385.1 uncultured Chlorobiaceae bacterium
AGGCTTGGGGATTCACAATGCCTGCCATTCGAGGACAATAGTTTTGACGTCGCGATCAACGAGTGCGCCGTTGGCATACCTGACGACTCACAGAAAGTGTTGCATGAGATGGTCCGTGTGGTAAAACCGGGTGGCCGGATTCTGATTCATGAATCAACCTGGCGTGTCAGGCTTTCAAAAGAGGAAAAAGATGATTTTGCCGAGCGGTATGGCACTACGCCCCTTGAGTTTGACGAGTGGCGGGCAATGCTCGAAAAAGCCGGTGTAAAAAATATCGTCTACGAATTCGAGCAGTGGTCAAAGCCGGAAATGTTCTGGAAAATCCGGAAGGATCGCGATGTCAAACACTGGTTTTTCACGATGACAATTCCCGAAAAGCTGACAACCTTGAAAAGAATATTTGCCAGATACGGGCTGAACGGCGTTATTACCGTCATGAAAAATGAGCGGGTGTTTTACCGAACCGTATTGCAGGGGAAGCTGGGGTATGCACTGTTCAAGGGAGAAAAATGAAGTTGGGGGTTTTGGTTGCCTCCCTCTGGAAGATCAATAACCGTGCGTTGCAGATGGTAATTTGCAGCCTTGAATATCATCACCTATCCCCTTCTTCTGCTAACATAACTGAGGAAGGTAACTATGTCAAGTACAGTTAGTCGCGAACATCCCTTAGTCTTCCAAAAATGCGAAGATTACACCAGACGGTCCTGCGCGAAATTTTGGTATTCTTGAAAGAGCTCCCACGTTTCAACATAGCCGAAGAAACCTAATGCCAAGGGCTGTCCTTCCATGGTAGATATAATCGTCCGAGCTTTCCACGATACGGGTAAAAGGCTTCTGTCGTACTCTCTAAATTCAAATCGGAAATTGTGTGAAAGGCAATTACGTATCATTCGAGCAAATGGATACCAAGGTTCTGCCTTGAAACGAAGGGCTTGTCCAGTGACTTTGCTGTAGTCTTGTATTAATTCAAACGATTCTTTGATAAGCGATCGAATTTGTGAGGTGAGGAATTCATTTATTGCGATATCACGGTCATTTGTATTTCTGAGTAAATTAGCAACTTGGTCAAATTCGACAGTATAGGGACCGAATACTGCGTTATTATTTTCAAGAATGGGATACGCTTCTATCGATCCAAATAGAGATATCGCCGCAAGCCCAAGTATGTAGTTGTTCTTAGCGTTCTCGAGCTGGCTAATAAGTTCTGGCTTCGTCATCTGCATCGTTCCTTATTGAGTCCTCTATGAATAATTATACCGATCAACCATCTTTTGGAAAATTAGACATTTTCTTTCCGTTTAAAAAAATTTCTGATTGAATCGCAACCAGCAATTTAGCTATACCCTTTTTTCAATTTCATCCTCCCCACCATCAGCACGCGCATATCACCTATGTAACTCATCGCATACATTTTTCAGCATTTCCGCGCACAAAATACCCACAAGAAAACGAACATCTTAGTTGACATATTCCGCTTATACAAGATTGGGTTGGTGCAAGATGGATCCCTCAAGGGAGTTCGGGATGACTGGGGGCGGAGTTTGGGGTGACAAGGGGGCGGGGGCCCTCGCCGGTATTACAGGTTATTGATACTATTCTTTTGATTTCGATTTGATCAGTTCTTCATAATGTTGATGTGAACCTATCCAAAACCATACAAGACCTTCCGTTCTTTCTTTTGCTAGCGCGCGGTAACGTAATCCGATGCGGACTGACCAGAAATTACCGACCTTTTTTAATCGTACAGATGGATGGCGAGGGTTACTTCGAAGTAACTCAAAATTTTTATCAGCTAAAATTCGGATATCCTTAGGAAGTTGTTGGTAATAAAACCAAAATTCTGAAATGGTAAAATGATTCACAGCGGTTTTGTGCGACCGGCAATAAACTCACTGTCGGCGTATTCTCCCAGGGTATCCAGTCGGCCTGATACTATATCGTTTTCAATTTTTTTATCCCACTGGTCAGCCATAAACTCCTCAAACCATTCAGCAAACTGAAACAGTTGATCCGGAGAGAGTTTTGAAACGGTCGATATAAGCTCTTGAGTGTTCATCATAATTGTGTTCTTCAAATTAGCCACAATCATTCCTGTGGTTATGTATCGCCTGCTCGAAAAGCAGTAAATTAACCGAAGTATAAGCATTTCTTCGAGAAAAAAGTTCATAAGCTCCCTGTTACTGTATAAATATTTTTATCTGAATTGGCTGGTAAAAAAAGCAGAATAGGAGCCATGGGACTGATACAAGATTGGGTTGGTGGTGAGAGATCCCTCACTGCGTTTCGTGATGACAAGGGAGTGGGGTTTCGAAATGACAGGGGACAGAGTTCGGGATCAGGAGCTTACAGAAACGTCAGCCTGGAATTTCTTGATGGCTTCCTAGCGCCAAATGCTATTGATCTTCATTTAAAAATAAGCCGAGACTCACCTGCTTCTTTGCTGGTATCGGTGAGTGAGAAGTATTAAAGACTGCATGAAACGCATCAGGAGATTGAGGTTCGGGCCATGGCAGTGCTCCCTTTGAACGCAAGGCATCGAGACCACTTGATGGAGCTCCGGTTGATCGCACATAGAGAGGAACCAGCCTGAGCTTGTCAAGTTGTTCAGTTGCACCAGCCCATGTACCGCCCTTATTGATATCAGAACTTACAACCAACGAGACATCGGCCAAGGCATAGATCAACTTATTTCGCTGCATGGCATGGCCAACATTAAAACCTGCATTTGGGTCATAGGGCGAAATCAGAACCAGCTGGCCGTCGATAAGCTGATTGCGATGTTCACGATTCATTATTGTCTTTTCAAGGCGGTCAGCAAAAACACCGCTGACCCTGCCGCCAGCTTCAAGCGCGCCACGCATGGCTGCCTGATCGATACCTTTAGCTCCACCAGAAATTACAGTTCTGCCTGCACGAGCAGCAAGTTGACCAATTGCCATAGCATATTCAATAAGCTCATTATCCGCCGCCCGTGATCCAACCACAGCAAGACCACCGGTTTCCAGCAAATTGATATCTCCGCAACCGTAAAGTACCGCAGGCGCACCTTCCCGCAATCGCACCTTAATACGACGGGGATATGCAGCATCGGCACGGCTAACCACCCAAATTGCACGAGCCTGCCATTGCTCAACAACCTGGCTAAGCAAAAACCCCCGCCCAAGAAGGCTTTGCATACGTTTTTCATCAACAACGTCCTGGCATGCGCGATACAGCTGTTCCGCGTCTGGAGACAACAGGTCAGCTGGTTCGCGCTGCATAGCATGGAGATGACGAGCCAGCCGATTGTATTCACTAGGCGTCAGCAGATCAGGCAAAGAGCTTCCATGGCCTGCAATCAAGGGCGCTGTCAGCAGGAGAATGGCTTTTGTATTCGAAGAAAGTTTCTGCATCGTTATTCATGTCCTGATTGGGCAAGTGCTATTGGCCAAACCTCACCGCTTCCATATTTTCTCAAAAGCCATGCTGATACCGTCAATGTCCAGCGAGAATCGACCAGATCATCAACCAGAAGCACCGGACCTTCCGGTAGTTTTTTTACATTGACAGCGATTGACCCGTCAATGTTCCATGCCTGTTGCGTACTGTTTGCCATGGTTTTCTGCTCGGGCCTGTTGCTTGTCTTTATTAGCACCATGTGGAATGGCAAACCCAGAGCAACAGCAAGACGTTTTGCAAAATCAGGAACAAGATCAGGGTGTCGCAGCGATGGAACACAAGTTACCCATTTTGGTGCTGGTTCTGGATTCCATGTGTAGATCATAGCAACACAAGCTTTAACCAAAGCGTCTGAAAAAAAGTTGTCATGGTACTTGCCTTGTCGGACAAATCCTCCCCATCCAGCATCACCCCAAACACAAAGCGCCTTGCCGGGTTGAGACTTTAAATCAAAAGAAATTTTTCCTTTAACTTGAAATTGTGGCATACCACCAGCAGGCCACTGAAGTCTTGGTTCGATGGGTAAACTGGTGCGCCGTAAAAAAGCGACCGCCTCCAGAACAAGACCCTCATCAACGTCTAAAGGTAACTGTGGCAATAATGGAAAACTAACAGTTTTCGGTTCGCCATCAAGTGCCTGAATAAGAAACCCCATGTGTTCAGCAAACGGCAATTTGATATAATCCTGCATTTGTCGTTGTTCATCACGACGTAACGCGGTAAGTCGATCCGCTCGATCCCAAAAACCTTCACCAAGTTTTGCTGCTGTCAATTGCCACTTGCTCCCTTGCTTTGCAACAGGTGCAGGTGATTCCAAAGAGAGTAAATCAATAGTCTTTTGGATACGTCCTTGCGTAAGATTCACCTTTCCCATAAGTTCGGGAACCGATAATCCTGCAGGCTCATTTTCAAGCGCATCAATAACATCGGCTACATCCTGTCGAGTCGGAAAAGCGCTGTTGATAAACCAGTCAGTTATATCTGTCTCTTCTTTACCACTCAGCAAAATGCCATAAGCCGAATCCAAAGCACGACCTGCACGTCCAACCTGCTGATAGTAAGCAACAACCGATCCTGGCATCTGATAATGGATTACAAATGCCAGATCCGGCTTATCGAAGCCCATCCCCAATGCGGAAGTTGCTACAAGAGCTTTTACTTGATTATGAAGCAGTGCCTGCTCAAACTCTGGTCGGCGATCACCAGTTTCGCCCGTATAGGCTTCAACAATGAGACCTCTGCTTTTCAGCCAGTTTGCAACCATATTTGCATCACGCACAGTAAGCGTATAAATGATTCCGTGACCTTGAAGAGTAGCAAGCTGTTCTGCAAGCCAGGCAAGGCGCTGGGCTTGATCAGGTAAAGATATGGTTTGCAGAGTCAGTGAAGGACGATTCAGATCACCGCGAAATACCTCTAAATGTGGGCCAAGCACTTCCGAGAGATCATCCATTACTCGATTGTTTGCGGTGGCTGTAGTTGCCAGAAGTCG
The DNA here is from genome assembly GCA_903851385.1 of uncultured Chlorobiaceae bacterium. Lineage (GTDB taxonomy): Bacteria > Bacteroidota > Chlorobiia > Chlorobiales > Chlorobiaceae > Chlorobium. The sequence continues at coordinate 4,931 of CAINOC010000019.1, forward strand.
CAGATTTGGTGGTAAAGTTTTAACAATCCGCTCAAGCAATCGATAGTGAGGGCGAAAGTCGTGGCCCCAGTCAGAAATACAATGAGCTTCGTCAATAACCAGCATCGAAATCTGTGCAGCAAAACGAGCCAGAACATTGGAACGAAAGCGTTCATTTGCAAGCCGCTCAGGCGAAATGATCAAAATATCAATCTCATTGCGACCGATACTCGCTTCGACTGCAACCCAGTCATCAGGATTGTCAGAATTAATCGTAGCGGCACGCACACCCATCCGTTCTGCCGCCTCAATCTGGTTTCGCATCAATGCAAGTAGGGGCGAAACCAGCAGAGCTGGGCCATTTCCCTCTTCACGAAGCAACTTGGTGGCAATAAAATAGACAAAACTCTTACCCCAGCCAGTCTTCTGGACAACGAGCAATCGCCCTCGGCCTTCAGCGATGTAACGAATTGCATCCTCCTGGCTTTCACGGAAAACCGCATCGGGATAACCAGAACCAATCCGAAGAAGCTCTAACGCTCTTGAAAAATTATATCTCATTTGCTCTCTCTGTCAACCTTCATTATAAAAATTGGTCGAATCTCCGGTACTACCTGCCTTGCTGATTCAAGTTTTTTTGCCACTCGGTAATAAAATTATCCTAGTTGGGAGCAGCGAGACACTGGAATTGTTAACTAGTAAGGTCAAATACCGCTAAATATACAAATATATTACACTATCCTAACCAATATATGGGAACCTCAATTGCTGAGATAAAAAATGGAAGGGAAACTTTACCTGCAGACAGAAAAGAGCTATCCTCTCAGGACAACTTTAGTTTTGTTGAGGTTCAGGAATCACCCCAACCTACATATGCGTACCTCTATTTATTCGTGAGATAAATTTTTTTAATGCATCCCATTTGAATAAATAGTGGTGCCCTTATGGAGAATATTCCTCACTTTGCGAAGAATATTCTCTATAACTTACCATACTTGCATTCCTTAGCTCAATAGAAGCGGCATGTGCGGTGAATGGCACGCTTTATGTTAGAATAGATGTAGATCGACAACTTATCGTTACGAAATCCTATGAAAAAGCGTCTGGTATTTGCCTTACTTATCCAGCTATCTCTGATCCCTGCACTCGCATGGTCGGTAGAGGTGAACGCTCAGGCGGAAGACATTGCGGCTCTTGTTACCACCGCTCTCACCAACAACCCCGAATTGAAGGCTTCAGAAGCTCGCTGGCAGATGTTTGCAAGTAAAGCGAAGCAGGCAAAGGCGCTGGATGACCCGATGGTGATGTTCAGACTGCAGAACATGCTGACCAGAGAACCCGGAGTTTTTAACCTGGATCCCACATCCGCAAAGGTAGTCGGTATATCGCAGCAGCTCCCCTTCTGGGGAAAACGCGCTCTCAGAGAAAAAGTAGCTCTGAGTGAAGCAGAGTCGTACAAGTGGGCAATGGAAGAGCGCAAGCTTGAGTTGACAAAAATGGTGAAGGAGAGCTACTACCAGCTTTGGGCCGTGAACAAGGTTCTCAATATCATTGACAAAAACCTGAAAATCCTCTCTAATTTTCTGACCATTAACGAGCTGAAATACTCAGTCGGTCAGGGAGTGCAGCAGGACGTTTACAAGGCGGGTCTTGAAAAGTCAAAAATGCTCGACATGCAGATTACGCTGCAGCAGCAACGCAAAAGCCTGGAAGCCAACCTCAACTACCTTACCTATCGACAGGGCAATACACCGATCGGCACATTTCCGGATTTCACGCTCCCCCGCGTCGCCCTGTCGCGAGAACAACTGAACGAGGCCGCTCTCAATAATCGCCCTCAGGTGAAAAGTCTGGCGAGTCTCGTCAACAAGGCTCAAGCGGCCCGCAACCTGGCAAAAAAAGAGTCGTATCCTGATTTCAACCTCTCCGCAGAGTATATGTTCCGCGAACCCATAGCAACCGGCATGACCACCGACCCAGGCTACAACATGTTCAGCGTCGGCCTCTCCTTCAACCTGCCCATCCAGCAGCAGAAACGTCGGACAATGGTGGCGGAATCAACCTTTGAGACAAGCATGGCCACTGAAGAGCTCAATGCCTTTAAGAACTCCATCAGCTACACCATCAACGAAACCCTCGCCCAGCTTGACCGGAGACGTCAACAAGTGGAGCTTTACAGCGGAGGTATTATCCCTCAGTCAGGACAATCACTGGAATCAGCACTCATAAGCTATAGGGTCAATAAGGTGGATTTTCTGACCCTTCTCGACAGCAGGATGAACCTCTTCAACTATGAGCGGGAACTGTACGAGTCGAAGGCCGAATATATGATGAAGCTTGCTCAGCTTGAAGCTGTGGTGGGCAGTGAGGTGACAGGCCAGCACGAACATCCTAACAATTAACGATTCCAACCCAAGAGCCATGGCACTGAACAAGAAATTCGTAATTCCTCTGGTGATTATTCTGCTTGCAATAGCTGCCGGTGGAGGTTGGTATCTATGGCAGAATAAAGAGGGCGGCAAGACAACTGATACAGCACATATCCACCAGCTCTATACCTGCTCCATGCATCCTTTTATCATAAAGGAGAAACCCGGCCTGTGCCCGATATGCGGTATGGAACTGATCAAGAAAATTGATGCCGCTCCAAAAGGAGTCGCAGGAGAGCCAAAGAAGGCTGACAACAACGAGCAGGTTTCGCTGTCAGAGAAACAGCGCGTCATGGCCAATGTTGCTACGGCAGAGGCAAAAAATGAAACACTGAACAAGGAGATCAACGCTGTCGGCATTGTGCAGTACAATCAGTCGCGACAAGCCAAAGTCACCGCATGGATTGCAGGGCGCCTTGAAAAATTGAATGTCAACAGTGTCGGAGCCATAGTGAGTAAAGAGAAGCCGGTGGCTGAGATATACTCACCCGATCTTGTTGCTACACAGCAGGAGTACCTGCTAGCCCTGAAAAGTCGTGAACAGCTGAAAAACTCACCGATCGCCTCTATCTCCCAGAATGGTGAAGGGCTGGTGGCATCGGCCAGACAGCGTCTGCTGCTCTTCGGGGTCAAGGAGAGTCAGATTGCTGAACTTGAAAGAAGTGGCAAGCCAAATATCAGAATCCCGATCTATACTCCGTTTTCTGGCGTTGTGATTGAAAAAATGGTTCAACAGGGACAGTATGTCGCCATGGGTGAGGCTCTCTTCAACATTGCCGACCTCTCGAGCGTCTGGGTTGAAGTGGAGGTTTATGAGAATGAAGTTTCCAATATTCACTTAGGCCAGCAGGTGGAAATACGCTCACAGCCTTTCCCCGACAAACCTTCAACCGGACGGATAGCGTTTGTCTATCCTTTTCTCGATCCAAAAACCAGAACGGTCAAGGCGCGTATTGAACTGGCTAATCCAGGTATGAAACTGAAGCCTGAGATGTTTGTTAATGCGATCATCAGGGTGCCGCTCGCCCAGTCGATTGTTGTTCCTGCAACTGCTGTCATGAATACAGGCAAGCGGCAGGTTGTGTGGGTGGAAAGCTCCCCAGGCATGTTTGAATCACGGACGGTTCAGCTCGGGCAGCAGTCGGGCGAAAAAGTTCAAATTTTATCAGGCCTCCAGCCTGGCGACAAGGTGGCAGTATCGGGAGGATACTTAATTGACTCTGAATCCCAACTGAAATGATAGAAAAGATCATAGAGTATTCCGCCCGAAACCGGGTTATTGTGCTGATGTTTTTTGCCCTTGTCATTGCCTGGGGCGGATGGTCGGTTTATAATACGCCTGTAGATGCCATTCCTGATTTGTCCGACAACCAGGTGATCGTTTTTACTGACTACCCCGGCCGGTCGCCACAGGTGGTGGAAGACCAGGTGACCTACCCCCTGGCAGTCAACCTTCAGGGACTGCCACAGGTCCGTGCCGTTCGGGCATCGAGTGCCTTCGGCTTCTCCATGATTTATGTGATTTTTGAGGACAAGGCTGACATTTACTGGGCGAGAACTAGAGTGCTTGAGCGGCTGAACTATGCTGCATCGCTTCTGCCTACAGGGGTGGTGCCAACTCTTGGACCGGATGGTACGGGTGTGGGGCATGTGTTCTGGTACACCATTGAGGGGAAAGGGTACGATCTGGAGCAGCTTAGAACCCTGCAGGACTGGTTTGTTCGCTACCAGCTCAACACGGTGCAGGGAGTTGCCGAGGTAGCTTCAATAGGCGGATTTGTGCGGGAGTATCAGATTGATCTCGACCCGAACAAACTGTTTGCCTACGGCATCAAGGTCGGCAAAGTGATGGAGGCGGTCAAGGCTTCAAACAAGGATGTGGGAGGCAGACTGATCGAACAGGCTGATGCCGAGTACCTGATACGGGGAAGTGGATACGTGAAATCGAAAGCTGACTTGGAGAACATCGTTGTCGGAGCTGATATGCGCGGGACACCGGTCTATCTGAAAAATCTTGGTACTGTTCAGATTGGTGGAGCCATACGACGCGGTCTATTGGAGATGAACGGTGAGGGCGAGAAGGTTGGCGGCATTGTGGTGATGCGTTACGGTGAAAATGCCAAAGAGGTCATTGACCGGGTAAAAACAAAAATAACGGAACTGGAGAAGGGGTTGTCACCGGGTGTCAGGATAAAGGTCGCCTATGACCGCTCCGACTTGATATCACGCGCAGTGGATACACTGAAGGAGAACCTGCTGGAGGAATCAATCGTTGTCTCCCTTGTAATTCTTGTCTTCCTGCTCCACTTTCCAAGTGCGCTGGTGATTGTGCTCACTTTGCCGATTTCGGTGCTGATCGCATTTATCACCATGAAGCTTATGGGAGTCACCTCAAATATCATGTCGCTCGGTGGTATTGCCATTGCAATCGGGGTGCTGGTTGACGCGGGTGTTATTATGGTTGAGAACTGCTATCGCCACCTCTCGGAGATGCCGCCTGTGGAACGAGCTGTAAAACGGCTTGAGGTGATCATTACAAGTGCCAAACAGGTCGGTCGGGCGATATTTTTCTCTCTCGGGATTATCGTGCTCTCGTTTGTGCCGGTCTTCATGCTGGAGGGACAGGAGGGAAAACTGTTCCACCCGCTGGCGTTTACCAAGACATTCTCGATGATGGGGTCGGCCATTATTGCCATAACGCTGGTACCGGTGCTGATGTACTATTTCATGCGTGGCAAGATGCCTCCGGAAAGCTCAAATCCCATTTCAACCTTTTTTATAAAACTCTATTCACCGGTTATCCGCTGGGTGCTGAAATGGAAGAAAACCACCATTGCCCTTAACCTGCTGGCTCTCGCCATTGCGGTGCCCTTGTTCATGAATCTCGGTTCGGAGTTTATGCCGCCTCTTGATGAAGGTTCGCTGCTCTATATGCCGGTAACCCTGCCGAACGTCTCGATCACAGAGGCAAAGCGGATTATCCAGGTGCAGGATACCATCATTAAAAGCGTGCCTGAGGTTGAGCATGTGCTCGGTAAGGTGGGGCGGGCTGAAACCTCTACTGACCCGGCTCCGGTATCGATGTTTGAAAGTATTATCATCCTGAAGCCGAAAGCGGAGTGGCGTAAAGGATTGACGAAGGCTGACATTGTTGCGGAACTTGACTTTAAGCTGCAGCAGACAGGTGTGCGCAACGGATGGACCCAGCCGATCATCAACCGCATCAACATGCTCTCGACCGGTGTGCGCACTGACCTTGGAGTGAAGATATTCGGCAATGACCTGAATGTGCTCAAGGATCTTGCTATTCAGGCTGAAACAATTCTCAAACCGATTAACGGTGCGGCCGATGTGGTGGCTGAACGGGTTACGGGAGGCAACTATCTGGACATCGATATTGATCGCCAGGCAGCAGCCCGCTACGGGGTGAGTGTGGGAGATATACAGGATGTCATTGAGACGGCACTCGGCGGTGAGATGCTCTCGACCACGGTTGAGGGACGCAACCGCTTTCCGATCCGCATCCGCTACCTGCGCGACTACCGAGATAACATTGACTCGATCCGGCGTATTCTGGTGGGCGGTATGGAGGGCAGCCAGATTCCCCTGTCGCTGGTGACAAAACTAAAAATATCCACCGGAGCGCCTGAGATCAACAGCGAGGGTGGGCTGCTGCGGTCGCTGGTCTACCTTAATGTCCGTGGTCGGGATATGGGCGGCTTTGTTACCAAGGCCAAACAGGTGCTTGAACAAAAGCTCAAGCTGCCGGCAGGTTATTATGTGACCTGGTCGGGACAGTGGGAGAACCAGATTCGTGCCAAGGCTCGCTTGCAGGTACTGATACCGCTGGGGATGGTGATTATCTTTATCCTGCTCTTTTTTACCTTCCATTCAGCCATAGAAGCCTCCATGGTGATGCTCTCGGTGCCTTTCGCTCTCGTGGGCGGGGTCTATCTGGTGTCGGCTCTGGGATATAACCTCTCGGTTGCGGTGTGGGTCGGGTTTATTGCACTGTATGGAATCGCTGTGGAGACCGGGGTTGTGATGGTGATTTATCTGCACGAGGCGCTGGACAAGAAACTCATCAACGGGCCATGCACCGAAAAGGATATCTACGATGCGGCATTTGAAGGGGCGGTGCTTCGGCTGCGGCCGAAACTTATGACGGTTGCTGTGGCCCTTTTGGGACTGATTCCCATCATGTGGTCAACCGGTACGGGTGCCGATGTGATGAAACCTATTGCTGCACCAATGATCGGGGGGATAATCTCCTCAGCAGTGCATGTGCTCATTATGACCCCGGTGATCTTTGTGCTGATGAAGACACGGGATCTGAAAAAGGGGCGGCTGCACCATTCGGGGATGAAACACTGAACATTTGAACTTTTAAACAGGGCCAATCAAGAGGAAACTCACTACCATGAAGAACATAACACTAACGATCATAGCGCTCTTTGCCCTTGCAACCCCATCGGCATCTTTTGCGGCTGACCAGAGCTCACCGGGAAAAGCCGGGAAGAGTGTGGCGTCTCAAAACAGCGGTGTCAAAACTTTTACCGTACTCTATTCTAATGCCAAAAATATGGCGCCAAATAATTTTACCTTAAAAGCAGGAGAGAGGGTACGCATTGAAGTCAATCCTCTTGATACAGCCACAGGTTGCATGAATACCATTATGGTGCCGGGATTGTGGGACAAACCTGAGCCGATTATCAAGGGAAAAAAAATTGTTATGGAATTTACGCCCCAACGCCCGGGTTCTTATAAAATAACCTGTGCGATGGGGGTGAACCGCGGGGTTATTGTGGTGAAGTGAGTTTTGGAAGAATAGGGCTTATAGGACTTATGGTACCTATAGGGCCTATAAAATACTGAGATATGACGAGTAGGACTTATAGCGTGAAGGGGATGCATTGTGCCAGTTGTGCGGCAATTATTACTAAGAAGCTTTCGAAGGTTGAGGGCATTAGAGAGGTTAGTGTCAATCTTGCTACTGAGAAGGCAAAGCTTGATTTTGATAGTAATGCACTGTCGCCGGAAGCGGTTAATGATGTCATCAGCAAATATGGCTATACTTTCAGTGCTGAACAATCGGAAGAGAGGGGTAATACTCTCCTTTTAAAAGAGGAAAAGGAGGTCGAGCTTCAGGAGCAGCTTCACAAGGTGCAGTTTGCTCTGCCGGTGGCTCTGCTTGTGTTTATACTGATGATGTGGGATACCGGTTCAATGTTTTTCTCCTTTATCCCGAAGCTGCCGATTTCCATGGAGGTGTTCAATATCATCTCTATGGTTATTGCCACCTATATGGTGTTCTGGATCGGGGCTCCATTTCTGCACGGAATATCGATGTACGTTAAAAGCGGTGCGGCGAGCATGGATACGCTGATCGGCATCGGGACTCTGACAGCGTATGTGTACAGTGCTGTTGTGACGCTGATTCCCTTTGTAAGAGAGCCGCTGCATTTACCCTACTATACCTACTTCGATGTGACTATTGTGGTGATTGGCTTTGTGCTGCTGGGAAAATACCTTGAGGCGCGCTCAAAGATGAAGACCGGTGAGGCTATCGAAAAGCTGATTGGGCTGCAGGCTAAATCGGCCCTTGTGATACGAGAGGGAAAGGAGATCGAGATTGCGGTGGAAGAGTTAAGAACAGGCGATACTGTTATTGTGAAACCCGGGGGTAAAATACCGGTTGACGGCACCATTACCCAGGGGTATTCCTCTCTTGATGAATCGATGGTGACTGGAGAGTCTCTGCCGGTTGATAAAGCGGTTGGTGACCAGGTCATCGGAGGCACCATCAATAAACAGGGATCGTTTACGTTCTCGGCTTCGAAGGTGGGCTCTGACACGATGCTTGCGCGCATTATAAGGATGGTTGAAGATGCCCAGGGGTCAAAAGCGCCCATACAGAACATGGCCGATAAAATTGCAGGGATTTTTGTTCCAGTTGTGCTGCTTCTTGCATTGGCAACGTTTATCATCTGGCTGACTGTCGGTACGTTTGTTCTCGGATTTTCTGTTGCCCTTCCCTTTGCCATATCAGGACTTATCGGCATTCTTGTGATTGCCTGTCCCTGTGCGCTTGGTCTGGCAACACCGACAGCAATTATTGTAGGGATCGGGAAAGGGGCTGAGTACGGCATCCTTATCCGGAATGCTGAAAGCCTTGAAAAGCTCAGTTCGGTTGATACCGTTGTGTTTGATAAAACAGGGACGCTGACTACGGGGAATCCGAAAGTTTCCGATATCATCCCGCTTGACAGGGAGAGCAGCCCTGCTTCCCTTTTGCAACTGGCTGCCAGTGTTGAAAACCGGTCGGAGCACCCTCTTGCTCAGGCAATTGTTACGGAAGCTAAAGAACAGCAGATCACCTTAAACGAGGTCGCGGCATTTGAAGCACTTGAGGGTATAGGCGTTTCGGGCGTGATTAACACCTTTTCCGTCAGAGTACGCAAACCAGGTGAGGCTGAAAAATACATGCCTGAAGTCCAGAGAGTGCAGCAAGAGGGAAAAAGTGTCGTCATCGTTGAGAAAAACGGGATATGCGCAGGGTTGATTGCTTTGAGCGATACCGTCAAAAAGGATGGAAAAAAGGCTGTTGACGCACTGCACAAGAGAGGGGTCAGGGTCATCATGCTGACGGGCGACAACCGGTTAGCGGCAACCTTCATGGCACGTCAAGTGGGCATCGACGAGGTGATTTCCGATGTGCTGCCGCAGGATAAGGCATTACAAGTCAAAGAACTGCAGGCAAAAGGAAGAAAGGTTGCCATGGTTGGAGACGGCATCAATGATGCGCCGGCTCTGGCTCAGGCTGATGCAGGGATTGCTATGGCTACCGGAACTGATGTAGCCATAGAGTCTGCCGGGATTACCTTGCTCAAGGGGGATATCATGAAGGTTGCCCAGGCTATCACCCTTTCGCGCGCCACCATGAGGGTGATACGCCAGAACCTCTTCTGGGCGTTTATTTATAACATTATAGGCATTCCGCTTGCTGCAGGAGCTTTCTACCCATTGTGGGGCATTGTTCTTAACCCGGTCTTTTCTGGACTTGCGATGGCTGGAAGCAGCGTTTCGGTGGTGAGCAATTCGCTGCGGCTGAAGAAGAAGAGGCTTGAAGAATAGGCCCTATAGCACTTACGGAACTATGAGAATCAGTGTTTGTCGGGGTGACTGAATTTAAAGGATATTTTGACCAGGTCTTTAGAATCCTCTTCTACTTTTGCCAGCTGTTCAGGCACTATAATCTCGGTGTTCACGCCCAGGTTATAGTGAGCAATCTCTTTGCCTATGATCATTTTTTGAACTTTAATCACTTTGTTGACAGCAAGATCATTTGCGTCTTTTGGAGTGACATATAAAAATATAAGATCGGAGGCTTCATTGATATTTAAGCGGACTTCTCTGGTTATTGTATTTTTTGAAGCAAATTTTTTATTTAAAGAGTCACTGTTGAAGATACGTATGATCTTTCCCCATCCTTGAGCGGAAGGTATAAACGAGGCTTTTGCTTCATCGTATTTCAGGTGATTACGAAGCTGCACATAAAGTTTAGCCTCACATGTATTGGTATCTGTAAAAATAATTGACACCAGCAACCCTAATGCTATGAGAATATATTTCATCATTACTCCTTTGATAATCAGCACTGACAATTAATAAAACTGGAAGAATCTGAGGGACCTCATCTCCCTGATACTATACAAAAAATATTTTAAAAAAGATTAAAAAATAATTAAACTCCTTTTAGCACAATCTAACTACATGACTGACCGCGTATCTCTGACGTACAGGCTGGGCAACGGGTTGCCTTGATTGGTACATTGCTGAGGCAGTAGGGACACTCTTTTGTCGATGGAGACGGAGGAAGCGGCTTTTCATCGCGTCGAAACGTATTTATTGCCTTGACGAGCAGAAAAACAGCAAAAGCCATGATCAAAAAACTGATCACAGAATTCAGAAAAATTCCGTAATTGATTGTGACAGCACCGGCAGCCTTGGCATCTGCAAGCGCAGCGTATGGAGCGGCAACCTTAGCACCTTCTTTTAAAACAATATAGAGGTTTGAAAAATCGACTCCACCTACGAGCAAACCAAGTGGTGGCATCAAAACCTGGGAAACCATGGTATTGACAATTGTGCCGAAAGCTCCCCCGATAATAATACCAACGGCCATATCAACTACATTACCTTTAACGGCAAATTCTTTAAACTCTTTCAACATAGAGAGCTCTCCTGATAATGTTCTATAAAACCAATCGCGATCAATTTAGCGTGTTAAATTCTGAATACACGTTACCAATCGATTATTTTGACTAAACATATTTATTCTCATCGACATACAGGAAAAATAGTTTTTTTTGTCTACAACCTTTGTCCTTTGATTTAAGTAAACAAACAATTTGAAAATCCCGATATCAATGATAAAAAGAATTTCCCCCATAATTCTGGCTTTGCTGTGGTCAGTTCCTGCTTTTGCTGCACACCCATTGATGACTGATGATACTGGAACGCAGGGAAAGGGCAAATTTCAGTTTGAGTATAACGGCGAATATTCAACAGATAATGAACATGAAGCAGGCATTGCGGAAAAGGAAACGAATGGAACTCTTACGGCCGCACTGACCTATGGCATTATCGACAACGTTGATATCATTGTCGGGCTCCCCTGGCAGTGGGGTTCTCTCAGTCAGAATGGGAACCTGGTTTCTAATGATAATGGTATCGGGGATACATCGGTTGAAGTTAAATGGAGATTTTTTGAATGTAAAGAGCATGAGGTAAGCTTAGCGCTGAAACCGAAACTAATCGTTCCGACCGGGGATGCTCAAAGAGGGCTGGGTAATGGGAACATATCTGAGGGTGTGCTGCTGATTGCTACCAAGGAGTGGGAACACAGAGCAGTGCACGGTAATGTCGGATACACCCACAATTCGTACTCAGTGGCACAGGATAATGCAATCTTAAAACAGGATATCTGGCACGCTTCAGTTGCTGCAGAGGTTCATATGACAGAAAGACTCCGCTCTGTTGCTGACATAAGCATCGATAGCAATAATGAGCGGGCACCGGATCCAAATCGTTTTTTTGTGCTCGGTGGCTTGATCTACAGCGTTACGGATACCTTCGACCTTGATCTTGGTGTGAAAGCCGGATTGAACCATGCAGAGACAGACAAGACTATTCTTGCCGGTCTCACTGCGAGATTTTAATGATAATACCCTCTGGATCAAACAGACTCCAGAAGGCAGTATACTTTTAACTTCTATTATTGCAAGTGGTTATACGGATAACTCACTTAAGCGGCAGCCCCTTGTCTGTCAGCCATGCCTTGGCATCGGGATCGTTTAGTTGGGCTGATTTTTTATAATCCGCTATGGCTCCCTCTTTATCACCGAGCAGACCTTTAGCTGTAGCCCGATTATTGATGGCTAACGTAGATTTAGGGTTTAGATCAATAGCCTTCGTGTAGTCTGCTATAGCTCCATTAAAATCCAATGCCTTCGTTTTTGCATTTCCCCGATTAATGTAGGCTATAGAGTATTTTGGGTTTAGATCAATAGCCTTCGTGTAATCTTCTATTGCGCTCTTAATAGCCCCATTTTGTTCTTTTTGAATCCCTCGATTAGAATATCCTTGAACATTTTTCGGATCAATCTCAATAACTTTCGTAAAGTCAGTCATGGCTCCAAGCGTGTCGCCGATAGTTCCCTTTATAATCCCTCGTCGAAGATATGCATAGGTATCTCTGGGGTTCTGTTCAATTGCCTTTGTATAATCGGCTATAGCTCCCTGAGTGTCGTTCGAATGAAGTTTTGCTGCTGCACTTGAGTAAAGTGCTTTTGACTTTGCAGCTGCAGAAGCAGAAGGAGACGCAAGCATTATAGCGATACACGCCGTTACCAAACTCCGAACAAGATTTTTCATGTATAGATCCTTATTGAAAACCTGTTAACCTTTACCCTTAATTCACATAGAACATAAACTATATTAATGCAATAAATAAGCCAAAAAAAATAACAGGAAACAAATAAAAAACATGGACATTCTTATTAATAGATTATTCTAAAATAAATTAAAAAAAATATGTTATTTGATGAGTCTATTTGAATGACTGTTAAAAATACTTTTATGTCTCAATTTGAAACACCCCCATTCCTTATCTGTCTCCCTTTCTCAGCTCATCCATACAATCTCTGTATACTGTCAGGCGATCAGATAGCTTTTCAGGGTAAAGACAGTCAAAAAAAAGAGCCGCATTGCTGCGGCTCCATTTTAAAATAATTGCCAGGAAGCGATTAGTGCTCGTCGACCTTGATTCTCATGGAGAAGAATGAGCGATGAACAAAAACCAGTGAAAGGGCAAAGAAGATTGCTGCCAGAGAGAGAGCAAGCTGAGCGGGAAGTTCGATAGCAAGTTCGATGGCAAGAAGACCAAAGAGCGTGGTGAACTTGATGATCGGGTTCAAGGCAACCGAAGAGGTATCCTTGAAAGGATCGCCGACTGTATCGCCAACAATTGAGGCATCATGAAGCGGTGTGCCTTTGGCATTGAGCTCAGTTTCAACAATCTTCTTGGCGTTATCCCATGCACCACCGGCATTGGCCATAAAAATAGCCTGGTAGAGACCGAAAAGCGCAATGGAGATCAGATAGCCAATAAAGAAGAATGAATCGAGACAGGCGAAAGCCAGTGTTGTAAAGAATACGGTAAGAAAGAGGTTGATCATACCTTTCTGGGCAAACTTGGTACAGATTTCAACAACCTTCTTACTGTCCTCGATGGAGGCTTTTTCAACGGAACTATCAAGGTTGATGTTGTTCTTGATGAATTCCACTGCGTAGTAGGCTCCCGTTGTGACGGCATTCATTGAGGCACCGGTGAACCAGTAGATGATTGCACCGCCCATCATGAGGCCAAGGAGGAACGGAGGCGAAAGGATTGAGAGCTTTGCAATTGCACCTGTATCGGCGAGACCGTTGGTCAGAATCATGATAATCGAGAAGATCATCGTGGTAGAACCGACCACCGCAGTACCGATAAGCACTGGTTTTGCAGTTGCCTTGAAGGTGTTGCCTGCGCCGTCGTTGGCTTCGAGGTACCTTTTGGCATTGTTAAAGTCAGGCTGGAAACCAAACTCGCTCTGGATCTGCTGCTTGATGTTTGGAATCGTTTCGATAAGGGATAGCTCATAGACTGACTGAGCATTGTCGGTAACCGGTCCATAGGAGTCAACTGCAATGGTAACAGGCCCCATGCTGAGGAATCCGAAAGCGACGAGACCGAAAGCAAAGACCGAAGGTGCAAGCATGATCACCTTACTGAGACCGACAGTAAGAAGCCCTTGCGAAGCAATCAGTTCAGGAGTCAACCCGAGAGTTGCTATGCCAAGAGTACTGAGGCCGTAGGCTGCTCCCATCAAACTGACAATGGCAAGGCCCATCCAGTAGGCGCTGAAATTACCGGCAACAAGACCTGCAAGAATGTTCAGGGCTGCGCCTCCCTCTTTAGAGCATTGAACGACGTTACGGACATGGGCGCACTCTGTGGAGGTAAAGCGATTCACAAGTTCAGGAATAAGTGCACCGGCAATCGTTCCGCAGGTGATGATCGAAGCAAGCTTCCACCACATGGTGCCATCGCCTAGTGTTCTGATAAGATAGTAGGATGCTATGAAGGTAAGAATGATTGAGACAATCGAGGTAAGCCAGACAAGAGTGATCAGAGGCTTTTCGAAGTTCATCTCAGCAGCATTGCTGTACTTCATTTTGGCTAGGGCAGCATTGGTCCAGTAGGAGAAGGCACTGGCAAGAATCATCACAAGGCGCATGGCGAAGATCCAGACAAGCAGCATGATCTGCACTTCGGGTGCCTTGATGGCAAGAAGGATGAAGGAGATAAGTGCTACACCGGTAACACCGTAGGTTTCAAAACCGTCAGCGGTAGGACCGACTGAGTCACCTGCATTGTCGCCGGCACAGTCGGCAATAACACCTGGGTTACGGGCGTCGTCTTCCTTGATTTTGAAAACGATCTTCATGAGATCGGAACCGATGTCGGCTATCTTTGTAAAGATACCACCGGCTATACGGAGAACAGAAGCACCGAGAGATTCACCGATAGCAAAGCCGATAAAGCATGGTCCAGCAAAATCGCGAGGTACAAAGAGAAGGATGCAGAGCATGACGAAGAGCTCGATGCTGATGAGCAGCATACCGATACTCATTCCGGCTCTGAGGGGAATTTCGTAGGTTGGAAACGGTTTTCCTCCGAGGCTTGCGAATGCCGTCCTTGAGTTGGCAAAGGTGTTGATCCTCATGCCGAACCAGGCAACGATATAACTTCCGAGAATACCGATAAGACTGGCTACAAGAATGAAAATAACCTTGATCGCAGGAAGGTGCCGAAGCCAGCCGAAATAGGCGACAATAATGGCTCCGATAAGAACCCAGAGTATAAGAATGAATTTACCCTGAGTGATCAGGTAGGTTTTGCAGGTTGCATAGATCAGTTCGCTGATCTCGCGCATGGCGCTGTGAACTGGAAGCTTGCGAATTCCGACATACTGTATGATACCGAAGACCATACCGAACAGGCAGACTACAAGACCCCACAGCAAAAGGGTATCACCAGGTATTCCTCCCAGGAAAAAGCCCTTGTGTAAATCGGGCAACAACAAATCGGCTTCGCTTGCAAACGCATTTTGAGCCTGCAACACAATGCCGAGACCTCCCAGAATAGATACAATTCTGGATAACCATGTTACTTTTAACGATTTTTTCATTGCTTTTTTTTTCACTGTTTTTCTTTGCTCAAGAAAAAAATGTTGTCAGCTAAATCATAACAAGAAACAATCCTGTTGAAAACAGGAAGCTGTAATTTGCAACTTTTTTAAGGAATCTCAATACCTTTTTGTAGAAGTTCTTATGGGATTCACCCTGTTACAATAGTCAAATGATGCCATCTGCTTTTTCATGAGCAACATGAATGTTTTTTTACAGATTTTGCTGTACCGAGACTATATTCATGGCGGTTATCTTTACTCCCTTTTGAATAAAAACCGGTAGAATAACCGGGATTTAGTGTTTGTGTTATGAAACTTATTGTCGGTCTTGGAAATCCTGAATCCCAGTATAATGGTACACGGCACAATATCGGGTTTGATGTTGTTGACGAAATTGCGGCCTCTTTCGGGGCAGGATTCAGCCGTGGGAAAGGAAAATACCTGAGTGCGAAATTTGTCCATAGAAGGGAGCCGGTCATCCTTGTAAAACCCTTGACCTATATGAACCTTTCAGGTCATGCGGTGGTAGCTGCCATGAATTTCTATAAGATCGAGCGGAATGATATCCTTGTGATTTGTGATGATCTGAACCTCCCTTCGGGCTCAATACGCATACGCGCAAAAGGATCGGCGGGCGGACAAAATGGCCTGAAACACATTATTGAGTCTCTTGGAAGCGAAGAGTTTGCGCGGATGAGGATAGGTATAAGGCTTGAAGAGCAGCCTTTGAGCTCTTTTTCATCGTTTGTACTCGGAAAGTTCAGCGAGGATGAACGGGTGGTAATGAATAAGATACTCCCTGTCTGCAAAGATGCTGCGCTTGATTTTGCAATCAACGGCATCGGGCACGCCATGAACAACTACAACAAGCCTGCGCTTTAACAGGCAGCCAGCTTGATTGCTGATGTTTCAGGTGAATCACCTGCAGACATTTTTTTCAAAAAGGAGATCGCTCGGGTATTGAATTCCCTCGGTTGATCGACATTGCAGACGTGGCCGGAATTGACGATGACCTCCAGCCAGGAGTTAGTGTGGCGTGTAATGATATAGCGGACAGCGGGTAGAAACATGTGGTCTTCTTCACCCATAAGATAGAGCGTAGGAATGGCTGTATCTTTTTCTTCAAAGTATTTTAAAAGCGGGGTTATCTCATAGGTGAGACGGAACCAGCGCATGAACTCTTTCTGTGCGACTTTTTTGGCTTCGTTGACAAAGAGGAGTCGTGACTTTTTATGCCGTTCACTTGGCATGATAATCCAGGCAAAAAAACTGTACAGCCACATGTAGGGAACAACCCTTTTGAACATGTTGCCAAGGGTGACAAGAACCTTTGCCCTGATGTTAAGCCTTATGATGGCTCCACCCATAACCATTGAGCTGACCCTTTCCGGCGCAATTTCGCTCAGGTTGCGGATAAGAATGGTTCCAAGTGAAATACCGATGAAATGGGCTTTCTGGATGTTGAGGGAGTCAAGCACTTCGATAATATCACGGGTGATATCCTCGAAATCGTAATGACGGTCCTCCTTGTGAGCTGCTAAGGCTTTTGACTTTCCATGACCTCTCAAATCAACAAGCAGAACATTGAAATGCCTGATGAACTCCTTGATCTGCAAAAACCAGATTGAGGAACTGCCGCCAGCGCCGTGAACAAAAACGACCCAAGGGGCGGTGGAGTCATCCAACTCGTATGTCTTGTAATGAAGCATGGAAAACCGCAGTTATAAACATTTAAGCTCTTAAGTAAACAAAACCTCAGTAAAAAACAAAAAGTTACACCTCTTTCTGAAAAACTCTGACCATCTCAAACAGGGCAATTCCAGCTGCGACTGCAACATTGAGTGAATGTTTGGTACCGAACTGCGGGATTTCAAGCACCTCATCACACAGTGCGAGCAGTTCGTTTTCAAGACCTTCCACTTCGTTACCTACGACAAGACAGAGCGGAAAAACACCGTGATCCAGCGAAGTATAAGGGCGACTGCCTTCAGTAATTTCAAGTGCAAAGATTCGGAGTCCCGATTTTTTCATTGCTGAAAGTGCCTCAAGAGGATCGGCATGATACTCCCACAGAACAGTTTCCTGAGCTCCAAGTGCAGTTTTATCAATTTCTTTTCTCGGTGGAGTCGCGGTATAGCCTGAAAGAATAATTTTTTCAATTCCTGCTGCATCAGCAGTGCGAAACATTGATCCGACATTCCACATGCTTCGGATATTATGGAGCATAAGAACCACAGGGTGCTTCGGAACTTCGGCATATTGCTGCGCTGTGAGGCGGCTCATTTCTCTGCCATGCAGCTTTCTGAATTCGGGCATGCTCAGATCGTCCGAAGTTTTTCAATGAGACGGCGGTTTTCTTCAACAATGCCGACATTGAATCGCAGACAGTTGTCCATAAGCTTGTAGCCGGAAACGTTTCTTACCAGAATTCCATCACTATGAAGGCTGTGGAAAACTGCTCTTGCATCTTTTACCCTGATAATCAAAAAATTGGTATCACTCTGGAAGGGTTCGATACCTTCAATTGCAAGCAGTTCACGATAAAGCTTATCCCTCTCATGGAGAATGAATGATACGGCATCGGTCACAAGGGAATAATTTGCCAGCACCCTGGTCAAGGTTATTTCGGCCAGCCGGCTGGAAGCAAAAGGAATTTTTGGTTTGGCAAGCTCAGCCATGAGCAGTGGATTGGCAATAGCGAAACCAATGCGTATACCTGCAAGAGCAAGGGCTTTGGACATGGTGCGAAGTACAACAAGATTCGGAAGCCCATCGATAAGCTCAAGAACAGAACGCTG
Source organism: uncultured Chlorobiaceae bacterium (assembly GCA_903851385.1). Lineage (GTDB taxonomy): Bacteria > Bacteroidota > Chlorobiia > Chlorobiales > Chlorobiaceae > Chlorobium. The sequence continues at coordinate 22,931 of CAINOC010000019.1, forward strand.
GCGGGAAAACTCGATGTAGGCTTCGTCAACAAGCACGAGAGCTTCGCTGGATTCGGCAATCAGACGAACTTCATCAAAAGAGAGGGATTTACCGGTAGGATTGTTCGGTGTTGAAAGAACGATAAAATCAACCTGTTCGTCACGAGCGGCTTTAAGAATGGCATCAGTATCGAAATCAAGACCGGGAAGCATGGGAACACTGACAATACGAGACTGAAGAAGAAGTGCTATTTTTTCGTAGAGCGAAAAGGATGGATCGGGAATCAGAATTTTCCGGCCTGGACCGAGGCATGCAAGAAATATCGTATAGAGCATCTCATTTGAACCGTTGCTCATCATCACAGAATCAGCGGAAACTCCAAGAAAATCAGCGTAGGCCTTCATCCCTCTATATGGGAGAATATCAGGATAACGGTTCCATGGCTCTTTGATAAACTCATTGATAATCTCTTCCTTGAGCCACATCGGCACATCAAACGGGCTTTCGTTCTGATTCAGTTTTATCTCGGCCTGCTGCCCGCCTTCGACCTTGTACGTCGCAATATTCTGCAGTGCAGGATTAAGAAAACTCTTGATATCTCTTTGCATGATAAAGCTCTGTTTGCTAGCTGTAAATATTTTATCCCGGATAGGAGAAGCCCTTAATGGCAGTGAACATGTTTAAAAAAACATCTTTTTCATACAATTCATGAAAAAAATCTGGACAATCTGCTTTTTTTTTATAAATTGAATCAGGACAAAATTTATCCAATATAAGGGGGAGATTATGACACACATCAAGAAAACACCCGTTGATCTTCTGGACGATATATACAGTCTTGCATACTGGATGACTGGCAATGAGAGTGTATCAAGTGAACTTGTCAATAAAACCTATCTTTATGCTAACACAACAACGAGAGAGAGTGATTTGCTTAAAACTTTCAGGACGTGCTATGTGGACCAGTTTGGCCAGAACACAGACTTCTGTATCAGCGGCAAGCCCTGTAAAAATCACTTTCAGTTGATTGATTCGTTGAGACAGTGGGCTGCCGATATCAAACTGTCAGTTCTTTTGAGTGAAATATCGGGGCTTAAACATAGCCAGATATCTGCGATTGTCGGCAAACCGGTTGACACTGTCAGATTGTGGCTGTATTGGGGACGGAAACTGCTGGCCAACGATGGCCTGCTTCAGGCAACTGCCTGACCTCTTTATGTGAAAGGCCGCTTTAATTTCAGGCGGCCTTTTGTTTTTATACCCGCCTCTTTATATTCGATGGTACCTGCTTTAAACTATACCTTTTTCCACATGATCATTATCACCGGCGGCGCCGGGTTTATCGGCAGTGCCATGCTTCTGGAACTCAACCGTAAGGGTGAAGAGAATATCATTATTGTTGATGATCTCGGGTCGACAACCACCGCAAAATGGCGCAATCTTTCAGGACTTAATTTTACTGATTTTATTCCGAAGGATCTTTTTCCTGATCTGCTCGACCGAAACGCACTGAAGGGTATTTCTGCTATTATTCACATGGGGGCGAACAGTGCAACAACGGAAACTGATGCTGATCATCTGCTCACCAATAATTTCGGCTACTCAAAAAAAATCGCCGCGTTCTCTGCGGCACATGATGTAAGGCTTCTTTATGCATCAAGCGCTGCAACCTACGGTGACGGACAAAGTGGTTACAATGATGAGATTGAAGGTCTGAATGTGCTCCGTCCCCTCAATATGTATGGGTACTCCAAGCATCTTTTTGACCTCTGGGCACTGAAGAATCATATTCTTGACAAAGCGGTCGGGCTGAAATTCTTTAATGTCTATGGTCCAAATGAGTACCATAAGGGAGATATGAGCAGTGTGGTCTATAAAGCGTTTCATCAGATACTCGAAAAAGGATCGTTGAATCTCTTTAAGTCGCACAGACCAGACTACAGTGACGGCGAACAGTTGAGAGATTTTATCTACGTCAAAGACTGTACAGGGATAATGGCCTGGATGCTTGAAAACCCTTCAGTAGCGGGAATCTTCAATGTCGGAACAGGGACGGCAAGAAGCTTTAAAGACCTTGCTACGGCAACATTCTCTGCTTTAGGCCGTGATCCCGCTATCAGCTACATTCCCATGCCGGAAACCTTGCGTGACAAATATCAGTATTACACCTGTGCGGATATGACAAAGCTTCGTGCGGCAGGATTCACTGACGATTTCACCTCTATTGAAGCTGGCATAAAAGAGTATGTGCAGCACTACCTCTCCGATTCCAATCCGTATCTTGATATTGTTCGAGCTCCCTATAATGCTTAACAACTTCTATTTTGACCACAGAAAAAATAATCGACATTCAGGGCATTGAGCCTGTCATTCTTTTTGGCCCTTACGACTCTCTCCTTAAAAAAATTAAAAATGAGTTTTCAGAGATGCAGATAACTGCTCGTGGAACTCAGATCACCCTCCGGGGAAGTAGAGATGGTGTGGCACTCCTTGAACAGATATTCAGTGAGATGATCCTCCTTGCCAACAGGCACGGTGAAGTGCTTGACTCTGACCTGAATGCGCTTATCAATCTTGCCCTCTCCCCTTCCCCAAGACCGGCAGCACCTCCTATGGGTGATGAGGATATAATAGTCACTTCGCCGGATTATACTGTAAGAGCCAAAACAAACGGTCAACGGCGAATGGTGGCTGAAGCGAAAAATAACGATATCGTGTTTGCCATCGGCCCGGCAGGTACAGGTAAAACCTATACAGCCGTTGCCATAGCGGTTGCGGCATGGAAAGCAAAAAGAGTCAAGCGGATCGTTCTTGCAAGACCGGCAGTGGAGGCTGGTGAAAGCCTTGGGTTTTTACCAGGCGATCTGGCTCAGAAAATAGATCCTTATCTTCGTCCATTGTATGACGCATTGCAGGACATGCTGACTGCTGAAAAGCTGAAACTCCTGACGGAGCAGCGCGTTATCGAGATTGTCCCTCTCGCCTATATGAGGGGAAGAACAATGAATAATGCTTTTATTATTCTCGATGAAGCCCAGAACGCCTCAAACAAGCAGATGAAAATGTGCCTGACAAGATTGGGAGTCAATTCGAAAGCGATTATTACCGGCGATGTCACCCAGATTGACCTTCCAAAGGATCTCGATTCAGGACTTACTAATTCTCCGAAGATACTGCATGATATTAAGGGAATCAGCTTTGTTTATCTTGATAAAACTGACGTTGTCCGCCACAAGCTAGTCCGTGATATCATCAACGCATATGAAATCCATGAACAGGAATAAAAATCACGGGACATTTCTGTAAATTTGTGTTTGTGGAGAAGAGTTCAGATCAACACAGATCATCCATCATTTTCTTAGTTTTAATCAAGGGGAACAAAATGGCACATCGAATTCTTGATACCTGTACGTATTGCGGAGCTTGCGAACCTGAGTGTCCGGTCAGCGCAATTACAGCGGGCGAAGATTGTTATGTTATCGACGAAACGACCTGTATTGACTGCATAGGGTTTCATGATGAAGCTGCGTGCGTTGCGGTCTGCCCGGTTGACTGCATCATCAAAGTCTGATAATTCCGGTTTTGGTTTTGCGCTAAGGCATTAGAATCCCCTGGCTGGCAGATTTTGAGCTGGCCCCGCTTCAACACAATGCTTTTCGGCTTAAAATAAAGCCTTGGAGTGTATAACGTTTTTTTTGAGCTAAAAAAAAATCTTATATTAGTCGAAATTCACCCGAATCGTTCTTTCCTTTTTTTTACAACTATTAAGCTAGGAAATTAATATGGCACTCTACATTACTGAAGAATGTACTTACTGCGGAGCCTGTGAACCAGATTGTCCAGTCAATGCGATTTCTGCCGGCGATGATGTTTATATCATCGATGCTGCAGCCTGCACCGAGTGCGTAGGATACTCTGACTCGCCAGCCTGCTCTGCAGTCTGCCCTGCAGAGTGCATTGTTCAGGGTTAAACCCGAACAAGAATGAAACGACAATAAAAAAGCGGATGGCCCAAACCATCCGCTTTTTTATTTCTTATAATCTCTGCACCTTATTGCCGGGCCAATCCAGCTCACACCTCGTAATCAACAAGCCTGCGCTCCCTGGTCGCTTCACCGATAAAGGGAATCAATGCCTTGTGTTCGGGATGTTCCTGATAGGCTTTAAGAGCCTCCCTGTCTACGAATTCGCTATATAACACGACATTTCCTGAGCTTTCTGTCCTGCTGAAATCAATGCCTACCTCGATAGCTATCAGTCCTGGGATTCTCCCCCGCAGACCTTCAAGCATCTCCTTGATAAGATTTGCATTGGTTGCCATGTCGTTTCCATGTGCATTGTCTTTAAGACGCCACAGTACAATATGCTTGACCATTACCCTCTCATTAAATTTAATAAAAGTGAAAACAGGGGAGAATCGGAAAGCCGACTACGCTACGATATAAAGTTGGTCAGCAGTATGTAGAGTGAATGGCTTATATGAAAGGTTTACTCTTTTTTTGTTTTTTCTGACCTGTTTCGAAGAAATAAGGTCATGCTTCTTCGTCTTTCTGCCTGATTTCACATTGACAAGTGCACCTCTCTTTGCTTTATGGCTCTGCTTTGCAAGAGCCAGAGCATTGTGCTTTGGCTTTCTGTGAGACTTTGACAACGCTATGGCATTGTTTTTCGACCTCAGAGCAGCCTTCGACAAATGATAGACTCTTTTGCCAGACCTTATCCGCTCATTGACAAATAAAACCCTGGCACGACCTGAGTCGCCTTTTGAAAGCGAAAAAATTGATGCCGGATCAGGATGGGTACCTAAAAAAGCCATGTCAAACATGTTCGCCGCAACATGCCATCGGTCTGTTCTGGCGTTAAGCATCACGAGAAGAACATCCTTGTTGTTTTTGATGGCCCTGGCGATAAGGCAGCAACCTGCTTTCGTGGTAAAACCGGTTTTAATGCCGACAGCATAAGGGTATTTATCAAGAAGCTTATTGTGCGTTTTAAGCGAGTAAACCTTCTGGGTTGTCTGCTCTGTAAAAACAGCTTTTTCAAGGCGGGCTATATCGTTGAAAACCGGGTTTTTTACCGCGTATTCAGTAAGGCGCAACAGGTCGCCGGCTGTAGATGTATTACCAGCATAGATACCTTTATCAAAACCAGCAGGATTGGTAAATTTGGAATTTTTCATTCCTATCATTTTTGCCTTGGCGTTCATGGCTGACACAAAAGCATCAACGTTGCCGGAAAGATAGATTGCGATAGCAAATGCTGCATCGTTGCTTGAATTGACCATGGCTGCCTTAACCAAATCAATAAGCTTGATTTTTTCACCAGGTTTGAATCCAGCTATCGAGGGCTCAACCATCGTTGCTTCTTTGGTAATAAGCACATCATGATCCAGCCTGCCACTTTCAATCGCCATGGTACAGGTCAGTATCTTGGTCAGGCTTGCCGGAGAAACCGGTCTGTCAATATCTTTTTCCATCAGGACTGTCGAAGAGCCTATCTCCTTGAGGATAAATGAGTTTATTGGAACCTGTGAGTGCAATGAATCTTCTGCTGTCTGGGCATGCAATGATAGTGGCGACAGTATCACTGACGCAAAGAGAAACGTTACCAGAAATTTAAAGATTGGCAGAGCTTCGGGAATGAGTTTCCTCCTGTTCTGGATAGCCTTGTTCCGCTGGCGGTACATCGCGAATGTCAGGATTTTTTTTGGCATTGGTCTTGGGGTGCTGTTCTTTATGTTCAATTGAGAGGAAAACTAAACTTTTCTAGCACTCGGCAAAGTAACCTGAAGGTAGAAAAGAGATCAATTCATCTTTTTTTTAAACAAAAAATGACGTTCACTTTTTGAGTGCAGAAGACGGGCTACTTGTTCCTTGACCGGCAACTACACCTGAATACAACTCAATGTTAGAAACCATCGATTGATAGTGACTTACATCAAGCAACACTACCGTACTTTTGCCATGCTGCGTGAGCACGAGAGGTCGTCCGGTTTTTTTGACCTGTTTGACCAACGAGGCCGTGTTGGCTCGAAATTCTGACAACGGCCTTATATCTTCTTCAAGGTTGATACTACCCATATAATAACAAAATATTGTACTGTTTTATGTACGGTTTATTGTACTTAATCTTACCATTAAAAACAAATTTGAAGCCAAGCTGCCAACATTCTTTAACACTCACTATTCAGAAAGACTTCCAGCCTCAGATATTTTAGGCTTCGGGGTTTGAAGTTGCGAAGCATCCATTTGCTTTATTTGCTGGACCAGCTTTACCGTATTGGTGACCAGATCAACGACTGAACGCTTAACATAGCGGTTCTTAAAAAAACGAGTGTAATTGTTTTCCATATCCTCAGCTATCCAGCCTCTGCTCCAGCCGAGATAGTTGAAGGGTGGAAACGTAAAACCAAGATCAGCAAAAAATGAGTTGAGCTGTCCTGCAACCCCCTGAACGTTATCCTGACCACCGGTTATAATCAACGATACCGCTTTGTTTTTTATAAGCACCTTATCATTAATAGTGATCTGATTCTGAACAGTATTGAGCCGTTCTGCCATTTTGTAATACAGCGACGATGCATTTCCCCATCTGATTGGGGTTGCAAGGATAACGGCGTCTGCCCACAACACCATGGAACGGTATATTTCATTCATACCGTCATTTTCATCCATTTCAGATATGGAACATGGCCACGTGCAAGCTTTCTCATGACGACTGTAGTAACCTTCACAATGACGAAAGTTCAACTCACGAAGTTTGATAATTTTTGTTTGAGCGCCAAATTTTGAGGCCGCTATATCAAGAGCGTTTTGCAATGCAGTCTCTGAGGTTGAAGGCCTTGGAAGATCGCGATTCATATTTGTAGTAGAAATTCCAAGGACATTGAGCGAGGTCGCTGTGGTTTGATAGTTGAGACTCCTCAAGTCGGCCAGGGGATCAGAGCCGTGTTCAGCCCTGAAAGCATCTTTCACCGGTTTTTCAGACACGCAAATCATGCCATCCTGGACAATGACATCGTAGAGTGCCTGTCGGTCCTTGTAGCCATTTGGAGCTTTACCGGTTTTGAGGTTGTACTGCCATCCATGCCAAGGGCAGGCAACATAACGCTCCTCGGCATCAAGTATCTGGATGAAGCCCTCCCCAAGATCTCCCCCTTTGTGGATACAGGCATGGTCAAGCGCAGATATAATACCTTCGTAATGAAACAGCGCAATCGTTTTGTCGCCCTGTTTTACTGATTTATGAGTGTTTTCCGGAAGGTCAGAGAGGGGAATAAGAGGTATGTATTGCATGATTATATTTTTTTAGCGTTCAGATAGTGCCAGTTTCAAGGCAAGCCCGACAAACACCGCAGCAGCTGTCCTGTTGACAACTTTCTGCGCAATCGGAGAGTTGCTGAACTTCTCCCCCACTCCTCCTGCGACGAAGCTGATGAAACCAAAAACGAAAATGGTTGCCATAATAAAAATGCCTCCAAGCTGAAAAAACTGAAGCATCATCGAACCTCGCCGCGGATCGGCAAACTGCGGAAGAAAAGCCATGAAAAAGAGAGATACCTTAGGATTCGTGAGATTCATGATAATTCCCCGTTGATAGAGATTGCCCTTGGAAAAAACCTGACACTCTTCCTTTTTCGCGGTTGCAACACCGGCCCTGAACGCTTGCCATGCGATATAAAGAAGATAGGCTGCACCTGTAAGTTTCAGGATGGTGAATGCAAGTGTCGAAGCACGGATGATGGCGGCAAGACCAAATGCAACGGCAACAGTATGACCAATGAGTCCTGTGGCAAGACCAAGGGTTACAAACAAACCTGCCATACGACCGTTTCGGGCTGACTGCGCTATAACGAAAAGGTTATCGGGACCGGGAGAGAGCGCAAGAATGACTGATGTGGTAAAAAATGCCAGAAGAACGTTATGGTCGATCATGAAAGCATTTTATTTCTGTTACGATGAGAAAGGAAAGTACAATAAGTTTGTTGTTGTGAATGCTTCCTGGTACAAAAAAAAAGGCGCACTTCCCAGCCGGGATAGATCCCGACTTTGAAAGCACGCCTTTTCCACACAACACACAACCAAAAAAGAACATCAACAACGGAAAACGTTAAAAGCCAACCTGGGTATAGAGGGATATTGAGTTTGCAGCTTGATCAAAGGCTGAAGTATTGTATGCGTCGGTTGAAAATGCTCCAGCCTCTTTAGTTACAGCAACATACTCTATACCAAACTTGACGTTCGGTCTCAGCAATGCACCAATACCAGGAATAACCTTGTTGATCTTTCCGTTAAGATCATCCTTCAGATGCTCATAACGAACGAGTGCAAAAAGCCATGGATAAACCCAGTAATCCGCTTCGAGAGAGAGTGCGTTTCGCTTGCCATAATTCAAACCATCATATGGTGTTGCAGGTACACTAGCATCAGCACCTCCTGATCCTCCATTGATGACCTCATTAAAGCGGGCATACTGTGCAACAGCCCGAACAGGGCCATAATTGATCCGAACATCTCCAGAGTAAGCCGTTTTAGTCAATCCTGCAAAGGAATCTGCAGAGCCTGTATTCGCACCTTGACCGGAATTGACATAATCAACGCCGAAAGTAATAGAGTTATCCATTCCTATAGCCTGAACGCCGTAGGAGCCGCCTACCCCACTCATCAAACCGTTGCCACCAATCTTGCAGGTCGCCCTGATAAATTTAGTATCTCCTATATTGCCCTCAACGTTCCCGTAACCAGGAGAACCAAACTGAGAATTTCTGCCGATTCCTGCGAGGAGCGAATATCCGCCTTCTGTTCCGGTATTTCCGGCTACTCTCAATTCAACACCTTTGTTTGGATTCGGAAGGCTTGCGACATACCCATTCAGATCGGTGCCTGCATGGGTTGAAATCAAGTCAAACTGCTCAGGGAAACCAATATCTCCCCATGCAATACCGAGCCCGGGTTTGAACGTCCAGAGCAACTGCAAGCGCCCAAGAGCTGTATTATCAGGTGCAACGGCGAAGTCACCGATATAGCTCAACTGCTTTGTTATAGTTCCGGAGAAAAACACATCAAGTTCCGACTCAACTGTCGCATCCTTGTACTTTCCGGTAGTCGGGTTCTTTGTCATCGAAGCACCACTCTTTGCAAGGAAACCAAGAGAGGGCATATTGGGAATGTCGGAAGGCCAGATGGCATCAGGGAAGACATCTTTATAGGCGTCCTGACCGAGCTTGATTGGTTCTTCCTTGACCATATCTTCATCGGTGCCGTCAGGGAAACGGTATCCATTATTGCGAAAAGCTTCGCCAAAACCGTTTCGGGCAGGAAAAGCTATGTGGCAGGTTGAGCACGCTGTGTGGTATTTACGAGCGAATACAGGCAAGGCAAAACTCTCCTGAGCCGATAAAACAATAAGAGATACTGTACTACAGATGAGAAAAATAAAACTCCACCTGTTTTTCTTTCTGATGACCGAACACGGTCCGGCTTTCTTTGTCATACTCTCTCCGTTTATTTGATTGATCTAATAATTGCATACTTCAAAAAAGCTATGCTCCCTATGAAAAGAACAATGCCTCTGCGGGCTAGAAAAACCGACCCTTTGTAAAGAGCGTATAAGGCACCTTACTATATATCTGAAAATATTATCGGTAATGACCAGGAACCTGCGCAAGAAAAGCCGTAACGGAATATTACTAGACGAAAATCGTTACATGAATTTTAGTATCGGGAATACACACGAAAGAAGAAAATACGTTTATGGCTTATGACTGCATATCACAAAAAAGCAGCAATCATAGATAAAACGCATCATTCTCTAAGGTCAATCGCTTGAAAATTACGTATCTAACACAGATAAACGTAATAAATGAATGAGAGGAATTATGGAAAAATCAAAGTCGCTGTTAACTAATAAAGAACAATCTTCGTAAAATAGGCCCAGAGATTTTACTCAGCATTACGTATAACTTTATTCCATTAACAAGAACTTAACATTTGTAAAGATATGCAGCAAATTATTTTTTAAGTTTTTTTTAAGAATAGCAAAGGAAAATAGAACCAATAGGTCTTATAAGACTTATAGGGCCATAAGATCACAGCGTATTACTTAAGGTTTTTGAGGTGGCTTTTGCTGAGGCTTTGGCAGGGATGAAAGTTTTCCGCCATAATGACCTAGAAGCGTCACAACAGGAAGCATGGAAAAAAGAAAGGCAAGATACAACCAGTGCTCAATACCCTGACGGCTCATCACGTCCGGAATGCCCAACCTGATGCCGACAGAAGAAATACATAACACAAAGAGGATGCCTGAAAGTCTTAGTTTTTTAATAAAAATGGGGGCTTTTGCTCCTCGGTATTTTATTTTCCAGTCGTATACGCCTGAAAAAAAAGAGGCGGGAATAGCCAGAAGGACAATGACAATAAGATGTTCAACGGTATGTTCGAAATAGGTACTTCCTGTTGAAAGGGTCAACAAAAGGTAGAGGACGGCAACCGGAATCAGTCCATTACTGAAATGAGCAGCGATAGCGTGAAACAGAAATGACTTTTTCATATCCTTGAACAATCCTGGACCTGCCATGGAATATATCTCCTATTTTAATGATTAATTTAAAACAGAATAACAAAAGCACTGATTATTAAGTTGAGCAATTCAGGCTGTTTTTAGAGTTTAAAAAAAATCTTAAGGATATTTCAGGATATTAAACATAAAGTTGGCGGTTTTACGTTACTCTGGTTCCTTTCTTTAGTTTTACATGTTATTTTCATACCGGCAATATTTCTCCAACATAAGTCAGTAAGGGTGAGTGATTTTCATTCCATTAAAGATTCTGAACGATTGAAACAGCCTCTTAACGATGAGTTCAAAACTCCATTAAGTGTCAGGAAGCTGGTGGATGCCAGAAGCATGCCTGCCGAGAATATTTCCAGGCTTGCTCTCATTATACGGTTTCTAAAGCCGGTTACGTGGATTCCCGTCATGTGGAGCTTTCTCTGTGGTGCTGTGGCAAGCGGTGCTTTTGGATGGAATGAGATTTTCGGCATAAAATTCGTACTCGGAATGCTGCTGACAGGACCTCTGGCAAGCGGTACCTGCCAGATGCTTAACGACTATTTTGACCGTGATCTCGATGAAATCAATGAGCCTAACCGCCCGATACCAGGTGGAGCTATGTCGCTACAAAACGCAACAATACTTATTGCCATCTGGTCGGTGCTTTCGGTCATCACCGGATATCTGATTAATCCTCTTATCGGTTTATATGTGGTCATCGGCATTATTAATGCACACCTGTACAGCGCCAATCCAATAAAGCTGAAAAAACGACTCTGGGCTGGGAATATCATTGTTGCCATTTCATACCTTATCATACCCTGGATAGCTGGAGAAATAGCTTACAGCCAAACTTTTACCCTTTCATCGCTTCAGCCATCACTTATTGTTGCGGGCCTTTTTACTCTTTCGAGTACAGGCACCATGACCATCAACGATTTTAAATCAATTGAAGGTGACCGGCAAAACGGCATCAGGACACTACCGGTAGCTTTCGGAGAAACTAATGCTGCACTGATCGCAGCGGTGCTGATCAATAGCGGGCAGCTTCTTGCCTCCGGCTACATGTTCATCATCGGTCAGACCATCTATGGAATCATTGTTGGTTTGCTGATCATCCCTCAGTTTATTCTGCAGTTTTCCCTCATCCGCTCACCAAGCACCATGGATGTGCGCTATAACGCCATTGCGCAAAACTTTCTTGTAGCCGCCATGCTGCTCTGTGCATTTGCCATTAAAGCTGCCAGACCATGAGGTTCAGTTACAGTCCGGAAATTTCGGTGATTATGCCCACCTTTAACAGAGCCCGATATCTTGAAAATGCCGTTCAAAGCGTTATTACACAATCATTCGAGAACTGGGAGCTTATTATTGTCGATGACGGCAGCTCTGACGAGACGTTTGAAACACTCAACCCTTATATCGAACGATTTGCAAATATCCGCTATCTGAAACATAAGAACCGGAAACCGGCACTCTCACGCAATGCTGGTATTCAGGCCTCTTTCGGCCGGTATATCACCTTTCTTGACAGTGATGACCATTATCTGGGTAATCACCTCGAAACGAGAGTGGAAATTCTTAAAGAATACAGGGAAGTTGCTCTGCTTACAGGAGGATTCGTCTGCGATGAAGATATCCGGGTCAAAGACTGCCATAATGCTGATAAGCTGGTTCACATCCGGGAGTGCACTCTTGGAGGCACTTTTTTCGGAACACGAGAGATCTTTTTGTCTCTGGAGGGGTTTAGAGACCTTGAATATGCAGAGGATGCTGACTTGTGGGAGAGAGCAGGATCGCTCTTTGCAGTGAAAAAAATAGAAGATCCGAAAACCTATGTCTACCAGCGTGCCGAGGATAGCATTACCCTTAATTATTAGCTCGCCATGATCTCATCTGTAACCGTCTACTGCAGTTCAAGCAATCTTGCACCTCGTGATTACTTTACCGTTGCGGCCGATCTCGGGCGTGAATTGGCAAAACGAAATATCGGGCTGGTATATGGTGGTGGCCGGGTGGGTTTGATGGGCTGTATTGCTGATGCCGTCATGGAACAGGGTGGCACAGTTAAAGGCATCATACCAAGGTTTCTTGAAGAACGGGAGGTTGCCCATTACGGGCTGAGTGAACTGCATGTAGTTGAAACCATGCATGAGCGCAAAATGAAACTGGCGGAATGGGGAGATGCCTATCTTGTTCTGCCAGGAGGGTTCGGTACCATTGATGAATTGATTGAAGTTATCACTTGGAAACATCTTGGCCGCCATCATAAACCGATCATCCTGTTGAATCTGAACGGATTCTGGAACACTATGCTCCTCTTTTTTAACCGTATTGCTGAGGAACATATGATAACGGAACACTATGGCAGCTACTACTCGATCTGCAATACCGTTCAGGAAGTTCTTGAGGTGCTGCAGCCTCTCGAAGCAGTAAGGCCCGGAAAGAATTGAGCAAACAAATATGGAACCTCATGAGAGGAATCCGCGTTGCTTAAGCAAAAGATCAATTGCTTTGACTAAAGGAGATTCCACAATGAAACTCATATTTGTTTACAACGCTGACAGCGGCCCGATGAGCGGGCTCTTTGATATCGGCCATAAAATCATCAGCCCGGGCACTTATTCATGCGGTCTCTGCAAACTTACTTTCGATACTTTCGCTGAAAAGCAGGCCTGGAGAGCTTTCAGGGAGAGTGCCGGAGTGGAAATGGAGTTTCTGCACCGAGATGAGTTTGAGAAAAAATACGGACGCACATTTGACTACCCTGTGATTCTTCGCAAAGAAGCAGAAATAGAAATTCTTCTTTCAAAAAAGGAGATTGACGGTTTTGGTCACCTTGACGATCTTATTGAGAAAATCAGGGAGAGCTTGAAGTAGAAGAAAGAATAGGTACTATAGGACTGTGCGACGTGAAAGTCTTGTTGTGGAGTTGTCTGACAAACAGACCAACTGTTCAGTCAGTTGAGACCGCCAGTACATGCAGGATAAGCAATTGCCTTGTGTGAAGCTATTGGTAAACGTACCCGCAGGAAACTGTAGGC
>CAINOC010000020.1 GCA_903851385.1 uncultured Chlorobiaceae bacterium
TGGCATACCCAGGGGTCGGGCAAGAGCATCACGATGGTCTGCTTTGCCGCGCGTGTCATGCGCGAAGCTGCCATGGAGAATCCAACCATTGTTGTGATTACCGACCGTAACGATCTGGACGGTCAACTCTTCGGTGTCTTCTCACTCTCCGAGGATCTCCTGCGTGAGCAGCCGGTACAGGGTGAAACAAGGCAGGATTTGCGGGCCAAGCTCTCCAACCGGCCATCAGGCGGCATTGTGTTTGCCACCATACAGAAGTTCATGCCGGGTGAGGATGAAGACAACTTCCCTGTCCTGTCTAACCGGCACAATATTGTGGTGATTGCCGATGAGGCCCACCGCACCCAGTATGGGTTTGAATCTAAATTCAAAGGTGATGAGAGAGGTTATCAGGCGGGCTATGCCCAGCATCTGCGTGATGCGCTGCCCAATGCAACCTTTGTGGCATTTACCGGCACCCCCGTATCAAGCGAAGACCGCGACACCCGTGCCGTCTTTGGCGACTATATCAGCATTTATGATATGCAGCAGTCCCGCGATGACGGGGCAACGGTTGCCATCTATTTTGAATCGCGGCTGGCCAAGCTTGGGTTGAATAGTGTTCTGCTGCCGGATATCGATGCCGAAGTGGACCAGCTTGCCGAAGACGAAGAGGAGTACCAGCAGGCCAGGCTGAAAAGCAAATGGGCAGCACTCGAAAAGATTGTCGGCGCAGAACCTCGAATCAGGCAGGTAGCAGCTGACCTGGTCGCACACTTTGAAGAACGCAACAAGGCTCAAAAAGGCAAGGCAATGATTGTCGCCATGAGCCGCGAAATCTGCGTCCACCTTTATAACGCTATTGTTGATCTGCGCCCGGAGTGGCATGACCTTGATCCTGAAAAAGGAGTAATAAAAGTGGTGATGACCGGCTCTGCCAGCGACAAGCCTCTTTTGCGTCCGCATATCTATTCAGGCAAGATCAAAAAACGCCTCGAGAAACGCTTCAAAGACCCTGATGATCCGATGCAGCTCGTTATTGTCAGGGATATGTGGCTCACCGGCTTTGATGCCCCGTGCGTCCATACCATATACGTCGACAAGCCGATGAAGGGGCACAACCTTATGCAGGCGATTGCAAGGGTCAACCGCGTCTTCCGAGACAAGCAGGGCGGTCTGGTGGTTGACTATATCGGCATTGCCAACGACCTCAAGCAGGCCCTCAAGGAGTACACGGCAAGCAAGGGCCGTGGCCGCCCTACCGTTGATGCTTATGAAGTATATGCTGTACTGGAGGAAAAGCTTGATGTGCTGCGCGCAATGCTCTTCGAATTCGATTACAGCGCCTTTCTCACCGGCGGCCACCGTATGCTGGCTAAAGCAGCAAACCATGTGCTCGGTATAAAGGATGGCAAAAAGCGGTTTTGCGACAGTGCACTCGCCATGTCCAAAGCTTTCAGCCTATGCTGCACGCTCGATGAAGCAAAAGCCGTGCGTGAAGAGGTCGCTTTTTTTCAGGCAATAAAGGTACTGTTGACCAAAAAAGAGATCAGCGGCAAAAAACGAACCAATGAAGAGCGCGAGCTGGCAATCCGCCAGATTATCGGTTCAGCCCTTGTCTCCGATGAGGTGGTGGACATCTTCGAAGCGGTAGGGCTCGACAAACCAAACATCGGCATTCTTGACGATACCTTCCTGAGTGAGATAAGGAACCTGCCGGAACGCAATCTCGCGGTTGAACTTCTGGAACGCCTCCTTGGTGGTGAAATCCGAACCCGCTTTGCCACAAACGTCGTGCAGCAAAAGAAGTTTTCAGACCTGCTCTCCAACGTCGTCCATCGTTATCAGAACCGCGCTATCGAAACCGCGCAGGTGATTGAAGAGCTGATAGCCATGGCCAAGAAATTCCAGGAAGCTATCGGTAGGGGTGAAGAGCTCGGCCTCAACCCCGACGAACTTGCCTTTTACGATGCTCTCGCCAACAACGAAGAGGCCAGCAGGGAGATGGGTGACGACATCCTGAAAAAAATAGCCCACGAACTGGCCGAAAGCCTCCGCCAGAATATCAGCGTCGACTGGTCAGTCCGCGACAGCGTCCGTGCCAAACTCCGACTCATGGTAAAACGCATCCTCCGCAAATACAAATACACCCCCGCAAAACAGGAAGAAGCCATAAAGCTCGTTCTCGAACAAGCCGAAACCCTAAGCGCCGAATGGCAATAGTTTTGGCGCAAAAATTGGGGACATCCTATATTGAAACCACAAAACACATAGTTTTACCGTTTACACAATAATCCTCCCAGTGCATTGTAAAGCACGAAAAAAAGAGGCAGGTTGCTCACTTTCGCGGAATCTCGTCCCGGATCGTTATCTGGTATCCAACACAATTCACAATTCAATTCTAGGGGACGTTCATGACTAAGTGTACTTGAGTCACCGAGATAGTGTTTTAAAGGAACGTCTGTTCATTTGCTAACCTTAAATCTTGCCGTGCCTTACCCTTTATGCAAGAACTTGGGGGCGGTGTTTTTATCGTGCAGTTACGGGAGGGATGGGATGTAAAGCGTCTCAGTGCTGAGATTGCAGAATAGTGAATATTGGTTTGAGAATAGTAACATATGCGTTACCATAGTGCATGCCAAAAAACTTTGGGAAGAACATAAGGCCTTTAAAAAGCAAAGCCGAGAGAAAACATAAGGATATTATTATGCCGTTAAGCATATCATATAAAGACACAATCAAAGCACGGGTTGAGCGTGATCCTGAATTTCGTGCTGCATTATTTGATGAAGCAATAGGTGCATTTCTGGAAGGTGACACAGCTGTTGGTAAAGCACTGCTTCGAGATCTGGTAAATTCTACTATAGGTTTTGAGAGGTTAGCAGAGGAGCTTGATAAATCCAGTAAAAGCATACATAGTGCCTGACAGAAAACCTCTGATTTTTGAAAATCTGAGAACACCATCACGATCAAAAGCTGTTTATTTTTGACTCAGCAGAGACTTTTTTGCGTTTATCAGGATTTCCCAAGAGCGAACTACTGAATTGTACGTCAAA
>CAINOC010000021.1 GCA_903851385.1 uncultured Chlorobiaceae bacterium
AGGTTTCTCTCCCCGCCTCTCGGGTTGTCCTGCATAATGTTTTTCTTTGCGGAGTCTGTGGACTTGGTAATCGACTGAATCGCCGGAGCGTTTGAAATCGAAATCAAAAGACCTGCATAACCGTCAACCCATCCCTTCTTAAGCACATAGCACTTGAAAAAGGTTATCATGCCGTAAAGCACTGCCTTGAAAGGTGAGGCTTTTTTTGTGCCCTGATGCTCTTCAGCCCAGAGCGTGGAGTAGTGCTGCAATTTCTGGAGAAGCTGAGACGCATTATCATAGGGATAATGTTTCAGCCGGCCCTTCAGCTGCTCCGTTTTTAGGGTTTCATTCATTATAAGTCCCTCATGGACCGCCTTCTCGTCGTACCGGGTGCTCTTCCTGTAAAATAGCCGTTGAACCTGGTCGTTCTGCCAGCCGCAGCCGCGGATCAACCGGCGATGGTAATAGTTGTCACGCCGAATCGCGTAGATGGTGGAGGAATTCAGTTTGGTCCTCAAAATCTCATCAGCCAGTTCCGGCGTAACAATTTCGTCGCTGTCGACAGAGAATATCCAGTCATTGGTGGCTTTATCGACGGCAATGTTCTTCAATGGACCAAACCCGATAAACGGGTGCTCGTAGAGGGTTACATTGCTGAACCCCGAAGCAATTGTTATCGTATCATCGGTCGACCCGTTGTCGACAATCACCACCTCGGCAAACGCCTCAAGGGCACCCAGGCATTCGCCGAGATAAGCAGCGGAATTCCTGGTAAGCATCGTTACCGAAATGTTGTTACCCAATGATCAATGTCGTTAGTGATGCCATGATTATCGTCCCCCAAAAATCTTGCACTGTCAAGTGCATTACTGTATAAATATCTCCAGCTTTTTACCTAATGCTTCGGCATAATGTGAGAGCGTAGAAAGCCTTATATCCTCCGCATGGTTCTCGATTCGAGAGATGGCAGACTTGTGGGTCTTAAGCTTTTCAGCAATCTCATCCTGGGTCATACCTGCATTAGTCCTTGCCTGTTTCAGCAACACTCCAATCTTGAAGTGCTTATACCCCTCGTCAAACGAGGCTGCAAACTCTTGATCAACAGCTTTTTGTTCATCAATAAATTCCTGTAGCTCATCCATGTTCTTTACCTCCCTGATATTCCTTTTTTCGTTGTTCTGCTAAAGCTATTTCTTGTGATGGTGTTTTCTGCGTTTTCTTTGAAAATGCATTGGTTAAGACAACAAGTTTCCCTCCATCCATGAAACCTAAAAGCCTGAATGCATTATTTCCATGCTGAGCCCGTATCTCCCAGATTCCATCAGTGTTTTGCAGCTTTTTAAAATATTCTTGCGGCACCATCGGAAGATCTCTAACCAAAGCAAGTACCCAAAGTAGCTTTTCTCGTTCCTTTGCAGGTAAAGCCCTTATAAAATCTTTGACAGGACATTGCCCGGAAGTATTCGAATAAAAGATGATTTCTCGCATATAGCCATGTTAACATTTTCGTCAACTACTAACAAACTAAAAGACCTCATGAGCACCATCCTTTTTCAGACACGCCCATGAGGTTCTCAATAAGACAGCAACGGCAATTCTTTCTTCTCCTCCTCCAACTCTAAACTGCCCACTCATCACTCATCACTCCTTTTCCTCTCCTTCCTGCCAATTGCCAACTGCCTACTATCCTCACTTTCTTCCCTCAGCACTCAAACCTCAGCACTCTTCTTCCTGCCAACCGCCATCTATATTCCCCCCTGTCATGTCGCACACGCAGTGAGAGATATCTCCCTTAACCAACTGCTGCCGCAGCAACACGTAAGCAACTATAACCTCCCGTAACTGTATATCATAAATACCGTAATGCTTGTACTGTCATGCGCAATTTATCAAGTACCCAAAACTTCTGAATCAGCGAGAAACAAAGATACCGTTGAATCCAGACTCTGAAGAGTCAGCTGAAGATAAATCTAAGCTTATTGCCGAAAAGAAGAGATTTTAAGAAAAGAATTGGCTCGGTTTATTGACCTGAGAGAATTTATAAAGAAGATCCAAGAGTATTCCATACCGATAAAAGATGCGTGTCCAGTGTCAATAACTCCATGCCAGAACAACGTGTGGTTGCGGCAATTATAGCGTCAGGCAACTTTATTTTACGCAACCGACGCAACTCAATGGCGGCATCTTCAATCTCTTTTGTTAACGGCAGGTAAGTCAGATGAGCAAGTTTCGCCCTAATCATGCCGTCTTCCTCAAGAGTTATACCCTGATATCCCAATAATTCCATTCGTGTTATTGAACTATAAAAACACTGGCTGGTTTGAATCTGCCTGGAGGATATCAGCCCCAGAACCGCAGAATCAGACCTAAGGATGCCAAGTATAAAATTTGTATCAAGCAGATATTTATTCCCACTCATTACGTAACCGTTTCTGAATTTCTATACTATCGCCTGAAAATGTTTTGGAATTCTCTAACCCTCCTGCAAGTTCAACAAGCATCTCTTTACCTGTAATGACTTCACCAATAACCATTTTCTTCTGCAAAAACTCTGCAAAGTCAAGTATTTCAGCAACAACAGGCTCAGGAAGTTTTTTCGCTGTATTATAAAGTCTTTCTACAGTAGTCATATAATCATTCCTCATGTACCAAACATGCTGTTATTTTTCTCAATAAATATACACCACCCTTGTACGATTACAAAATAAAACCCCCGGGATACCATAGGCCCCCTCAGCCCTCACGTCTCAGCACTGTCGTTATCCACTGATCAATTTCGTAAATAATGACATTGGGATCAATCAGGTAAAGGCACTCGCTGATGCCATGATTATCATCGCATCCAGCCTTGCCGCAAGCCACACAAGGTTTGTCAGCCTGAAAAAGGGTGACGTTGCCATAGGTCTGCACCGGGCTGTTCAAGCGGGTGCCTGTGCCGAGCACGTTGCACCACGGCGACCACGCACTGACAAAAGTCGGGCCGAAAATAGCAAAAATGCGCTTATTCTGCGAAGCCGCAATGTGCATGGTCAGCGTATCAGCTCCAATATAAGCAATGGATCTCTCACTCAGCGCAATGAGTTCATCCATACTGGTCATGCCGATAACATCATACACATTAGCGAGTTGCGGCAGTGTGCCCTTGATCTCAAGGTCGAGCGCACTCTTCGAGCCGGTTACCACAATCGGCACCCCGAGGTGGTTCAAGCCTTCAAGTAGAGCCATTCTCAGTTTCTCAGGGTAAACCTTATAGCTATACTGCGCCCCGGGATGAAAAATAATAAATTCGGAAATACCTCGTTCAGCGAGCATCCTCTCAACGCTTTCGGCAGCTTCCGCCGAATGGCAGGAACTGACAACAGGTTTCCCACTCCTTATACCCAGCAGGTCGAGCGCGGCGGTGTTGTTCTCAATAATATGCCGGTCTGTATCAAACTCGTAACAGGTCGAAAGAAACAGGCGCTTCCACCATGACTTTTTCCTGTCATGCTCAACGGCACTTATGGTGACTCTTCCCGACACAATAGCCAACAGCACCGAACGATCGCTTGCCGTAAGATTGATAGTGAGGTCATAACGGCGGGCAATCTTTTTCAGCAGGCAAAAAGTCTGGGCACCCCGCCCTTTTCCTGGCGTATTGTATGAAAACAGATGAATCTCTTCGATATACCGGAGAGTCCTGGCAATAGCAAGAGTATCGCTATTGACAAGCAAATCAATGTGGGGGCGGTCATAGGCTTTGAAAAGCGCCTCGATCAAAGGTGAACTCAAAAAAACGTCGCCGTTTGACCGCTGCACTATAACAAGGATGCGACGCGGAGCAAGTTTTTTCATGTGATTAAGAAAAAACATCTTCTCCGCTTACTATTCGCTCATAAAGTGTAAAATAATTTGCAGCACACACAGAAGAAGAAAAGTGAGTTACAGCCCAATCCCGACAAACTTTCGGAGAACAGCCGAGAGCCCTGTCAAGAGCATCCGGAAACAGATCGTCATCGGTAAACAGCGCTCCGACATCAGGAGTGATAAGCTCAGGGACAGCACCACGCGGTGTTGCAATAACAGGCGTGCCCGACATCAGTGATTCAATCAGCACAAGACCGAATGGCTCCTCCCAATTGATTGGAAAAAGAAAAGCTTTTGCATTTGCAAAATATTCAGCTTTTTCACGGCCGGCAACTTTCCCGACAAATCGTAGCATCGGATGAAAGCTCTCCAGAAAGCCACCGGATTTCAGTAAATCCATTCTGGTTCCTCCGGCAAACACCGTAGGCACTCCATACCTTCGCGCAAGTTTCATTGCTCTTTCAGCCCCCTTGTCCTTTCTTCTAATTAAGGAAAGAAACAATAAATAATCTTTTTTTTGCTCTCTAAAAACGAACTCTGCAGGATTTACTCCGTTATAAACAAATATCTTACCTTGATGCCGCTTAGCATGATTCCTGCTTATAAACACAGTATTTTTTGGCAACAACGAAATATCCTGCGCATTACCATGCAACGTATAGAGCCAGGGTAATGCAAAACCGGCTTTAGGAGGCCTTGCATGGAAATGAACGATATCGACATTACCGGGAATAGCGAGTAACGCCTCGGCATGACTGTCTGCAGCTATGCATGTCACACCTTGCATAGAGGTTCCAGTCGGCGCAACCAGTACAATATCATGACCAAGTTTTAAAAATTCCATAACCAGCCACTCAACGACACGCTCAGTTCCGCCATATTTTTTAGCAGGCAAACGCATATCACATACAAAACAAATCTTCATGTGCGCTAAGAGTTATCCTGCTTATGCATTATATGCTTGACAGAAAAAAAGAATCTCCATTTTTTTTCGCGAAGCCAGGACTTGATAAATAACTTCCACAAACCTCTTTTTAAAGAATAAGAGGCAAGCTTGACAAAGCCATATCTCCCTATCCAAACTTTACGGATTAAAAGCTCCTCGAATCGTTTACTTTTTAATAAAGGAAGCAAATCGACATTGCCTATCCGTACAAGATCGTCGATTCTCTGGGAGAGCACCGCCACATAAGCTTCCTTATCGCAGATTTTTCTTTTCGTCCATTGTTCGCAAGTCTGTTTCATCCTGTCAGAGCTGGCCGTTATTCCGGATTCATGCCTGTAAAGAATCAGCGGTTCGTTGATGGAGTAGAGACCCCCGATCAAAGCGCTCCTGAACCCCATCACAAGATCCTCAATGCATTTATGGTACCTGATCGGCCCAAACGTCTCTTCGATCTTCCTCGTAAACGCCGAAGTAGCACCAATGATAAGCGCCCCGCTCAGTGCCATTTCAGCGATCTCCATTCCGTGTTCGATCACCACAGGAACCCTCGTTCCTTCAATACTTCCGGAATTATCAATCAGATAAACCGATGAATGAATCAGTGAAGCCCTTCGTCCCGAAGCGAGATAGCGATCTACCAACTTTTTCGTCCGGTCGGGAAGTGATATATCGTCGCCCGCTGCATAGACAATAAGTTCACCAGACGACATGGTTATAATAGAGTTAATGTGGCCTATCAGTCCAAGATTAACCGGGTTCCGATTGAGAACCACCTTGTGCAAACCTTTATACTCCCTGCATATCTCCTCGATGATCCGGAAAGTTCCATCAGTCGAGCAGTCATCAGAGATGACGATCTCCAAGGGTGAGTATGTCTGGCTGAACGCCCCCTCTATTGCCTCGCGGACATACTGCTCCTGATTATAGGTGATCAAAAAAAAAGTCACCAGCACCATGTCCTCTCCAACGCCAAACATCAATTGAGCTCCCACTCGCCTTTTTTGCGCACCATATGCAACGTATAGCCCGATTTTTGCCGCTCAACGTCAACCCATTTCCTGTACGTAAACCACATCAAGAAGTTGTCTGACTTTCTTGCCCACCATGTAGATCCAACCCTGGTCCTAAAATATTTACGATCCCCGAGAGACTTTTGTCCTGTTTTTTCAGCAATAGCTTTCTGGGTAATCGATCCAAAGTGGTGAAAAACCGAATCGCCGACAATACCGACAGGAATGTCCGCACGCCGGCATCGAAAAAGGAACTCAGCATCCTCATATCCACCAAGACGGCGATCTGTATCGGGAAAGCCGACCTTTTCGAAGACACTCCGATGCACAGCAAAACAGACCCCATGAAACTTCCCATGGCGAATCATTCCCGACATTTTCTGCTTATATCCAACGGCAAACTCCTCAAACCCATAATCGTCCGCGCCCTCCAAGAGCGCAGGGCTCACCACCAGAAGCTTCTCGCGCTCAGCCGCGTCGAGCAAAGCCCCGATTGCATCAGGTCCGGCAAGCACATCATTATTGAGAAGTACAACCCATTCCGCATCAGGGCTTAGCGTAACACCCTGAACCCAGGCACAGCCGCATCCAAGATTGACAGTATTGCGAAGATACGTCAATTCAGGATGCTTAGCCAGCCAAAGCGGCGTTTCGTCACTGCTGGCGTTGTCGATAATCAGAACTTCCTCAGGTTTGACATTCTGCTTTAGAAGGCTCTCCACACACCACAAGGTATATTGAAGCTGATTAAACACCGGAATAACGACAACAAAACGGCGAGAGTTGTTTAGCATAGCAAGTGAAGAAAAACTCTATAGTTGATCGGATCAGAATATATATATGGCGTAGCTCTATCTGTTTATAAAAAAAACAGGTAACCAAAGCTAATATACTCATTATCCATCGTTTTGCATGTTGGCAGCCTCATACGCCACAGGAACAATGATTCACGTCCTGGTTAAAACCCATTGTAAAGACGATGAGAATTGGATATACTTGATAAGAAATTACAAAACACATCCTTTATGAATTTTTTCACCAAGACATTTCTGAAAGCAACTGATCGCGATGAATATCATAAAAGAAAACTGGAGGAACGGGATCAAGAATTTTTAGACAAGGCCATTACCAGTAAAATTACATTCCCGGCTGATACAAAGCCAGCTTATTCCTTCAAACATAGCGGAAATGCAGGTGATATAATATATTCTCTTCCGGCAGCATATGCATTATCAGAAAATTCATCGATTGAATTGTTTCTCAATCTAGATCAACCGATGAATTTCGCCGTTGAACGAGGAAAGCACCCGTTAAATGGTGTTATGCTTAACAGGAATATGCTATCAATGCTGCAGCCGCTATTGCTCGCTCAATCAAAAATTGAAACCTGTGACATATATAAGGATCAATCTATAGACTACGACCTAGACGTTATTCGAAAATCACCTTTTCAAACACATTCAGGCAGCATAGCACGATGGTATTTTTTACATTTTGGAGTCAACGCAGACTTAGGGAAACCCTGGCTTACAGTAACTGCCAATAACTCCTTCAATGATTACATTGTGATTGCACGAAGTCTCGGTTACCACTCCCCCGGTATTGACTATTCCTTTTTAAACAAATACAGAAAGTTGATATTTGTAGGTGTTCCGGATGAATTCAAAGAAATGAAACAAGTATTGCCAGCCATCACATATCAACCCGTTTCAAACTTTCTCGAACTCGCAGAATTAATCGCAGGATGTAAATTTTTTATAGGAAATCAATCATTTCCTTTCTCTTTGGCAGAAGCACTGAAAGTAAAGCGGATATTGGAAGTCTACTATATTTGCCCGAATGTGATCGTAGAAGGAATCAATGGATACGACTTCTGCTTCCAGGCGCAATTTGAAAGAATTGTCTCGAAACTGCAGCGACAGCAATAATTATTTCAAGAGTATAATCGCGATTCGGAAACTGATGGGGGCTGAACAGGTAACTAGTGTCTGAACGAAAAGACGCTATGATATTATATAATAATACGTTATATTGATATTTCAAGATCGAAAATATTTGAAAATTTCAGTGAATCCTTGATCAAAAGCGTAATAACCCCTGATTATAAGCATTGTTG
>CAINOC010000022.1 GCA_903851385.1 uncultured Chlorobiaceae bacterium
CTTTTGATGGCCTCCCTCACTTTCCTGGTCTCTATACTACGATTGCTTTCTGATCGCTGTGTCCACTGGTAATATCCGCTGACAGAAACATCCAGAACACGGCACATGGTTCTGACAGCGAAAGTACTCTTATAACCTTCAATAAATGAATATTTTAGAAGGGTGTCCTTGAGAACACAGCAAGTGCTTTCCTAAGAAACTTCCACTGCGATGCCCGGTATAACCTTTTCTTGTAAGGTGAATCCAAATGCATCCGCCCGTCGACGTAAATTGATAAGAACTCTATCCCGATATTGGGTTTCATAGTAGTCTGCACCTTTGTCTACGTAGTCCATACCGTATTTGAGCGTGTTGTAAAACAGGGTTGCTATTTTTCTGGCCGTTGCTGTTACTGCTTTTGCTTTTCCGGTTCGAGATGCCAACCTACGGTAAAAAGCACCAAGAGCGGTATCACTTTTTCCAATGGTTGTAGCAGCAAGTCTCAAAAGGGCAGTCGCTCGACTTGCCGTTCGCCTTGTTCTGGAAGACAGGACTTTTCCACCTGAAATTTTGTTGCCAGGTGCCAGGCATAACCATGAGGTAAAGTGCTTGGATGTCGGCCATCGCGACATGTCAGTACCACATTCGGCCACCAGTTTCAATGCCAGATAGGGACCGAGCCCATGAATCTGGGTCAGATCTTTACCCATGAAATTGAACAATGCTGCTCGGACATCAAAGCTTGGTGCATTTTTATTACACTCCTGATGCTTTGCTTTAGGCATTGTTTGTTGAGGTTCTGGAGTTAATTGCTGTAATCGTTGAAGCACTAACGCAATGATACGGTCACAGTTTTCGATTTTCTCTGTGTAGATATCAAAAAGTTCAAGGGCTTGGGTCAAGGCAAATAAATGTTCAGCCTTATAGTTACCGGTTAAAGCTGCTTTCATGACCTCTACAGAATTATGGCAGCGAATATCACGAAACTTGACCAGTTCATCCGGGTTATGTTGCCCGGCGACAATAGCTCGAACAATTTCAATTCCGGTTCTCCCTGTAATTGTTGCTACCACATGATGCAGTTGGATATTCATTTGCATCATTGCCTTCTGCATGTGCTGGATATGCGAGGCCTTATAATCGTTAAGTCTTTCTCGCTGACGTAAATATGCTCTCAATTCGGCAATATTTTCAGATGGTTGGAAACTTGCCCGCAACAGACCGAACTGATGCAATTTTTGCAACCATTGGGCATCATTGATATCTGTTTTACGGCCAGGAACATTTTTCGCTTCGCGAGCATTGACCAGAAAAACCTCAAATCCATAGCTTTCGAGAATTTCAAAAGCAGGAATCCAATACACGCTCGTTGATTCCATGGCAATGGTTTCAATACGGCAGGATTTAAGCCACCTTGCCAATTCATGAAGATCACCGGTAAAGCTCTTGAATGTCCTGACGGGTTCCTCTGTTCGATCAAGTGGTACGGCTACCACATGAAACCGAGAACCAATATCAATGCCTGCAGCATTGGGATGAATGCTTGGCATTGATGACGATCGTTTCGATTTAGCCATATTCCCTCCTGTTAAATAACGCTGAAGGGCGGGTATGCGGTAAAATCACTTTCCTAAACGGGATAATCGTGACGATGTCACCACTGCTGAGTCCGCAAAATTACCCTGAACCATGTTTTTTAACGGGGAAGAACCACCAATAAGCACTCGGCTGCTCCCTTCAGCTTGTTAAGTATGCGACAACTCGAATGTCTTCAAGTTTCTATATAACAGAGAAGGATAAAATCCCTTGTATGTTTTTTAATATTTCTCGTTCTTCAGTTACTATCCGAAGTTCGCGTTCCAGCTTGCGGAACCGTTCGTCTTCTGGATCTTTCAGATGCCCGCTCCCAGGAAAAGGGGCTGTCTTATTTGCTGAATATTCCTTTTCCCACCGGCGCAGCAAATCAGCCCTGATTCCTAAACTGGCGGCTATATCTGTGAATGATTTATTACTTCGAATCATCAGTTCAACGGCATCAACCTTGAACTCTTTGCTGTACTTCCTGCGACTCTTGTTGTCTCTCTCTGTCATTTCTCACATCTCCTTTTGATTGAAGATATGACTTCTCACACCGTCCATGAAAATATAGCAAGTCCATTAAAAGAATTCATAAAAATCCATGCTTTGTGCAGTACTCTTCATAGGTGGAGAATGAGGGATACTGTTTGCTTTGATTGCATTTAGCCTGTTTTGTCTTTGATATTCTATCCTGTAGATAGGAGGCCACCTGTTCAAATCGCTCAACTGGCAGCATTCTCCACTTTGACCCAAACTTCGATACGATATTGCTCCCTATTGCTCCGTATTCGAAGGGCTTCGATCCGGTGTAATGTGTGCTTGCGAATTTGTTGTAGCGTTCTATCAAGTGCTCGACATACCGGCTTTTTCTTTGGTCATGTCCTATTGTGTCGGGGGCTGGTGCCACGATCACGTTTTTCATTGTCGTTTTAACTGTTACAGTGTTTGCTTGAATAGCCCCAGGGCTATTCATCATGATATTTTGTGCAGGGGATTGCCGCAGAAACTTTTCCAAGAGCTGTTTGGCATATAAAGCATCTTCGCTTTTTTCGGGGTGAGCAACATACGTTTTCTTGATACTTTTCATCTCGACAAGTGATTCAGCAGGAAAATTATCAGGATTCGTATCTATACATGTATGATGATTAGGGCATAAGAGAATCAGGTTATCATAAGCATTTCGCTCTTGAGCTGTCTGGTTGAAGTCATATCGAGGGCCGCCTTTTCTGCTTGCTTTTATATGGCAGATTTCACCAACAATAGCTCCGGCATCATTACATAAAAGTTCATTACATCCGGCAAAAGCGCACTGGTTTCCGGACTCCGCAAAAAGCCGTTTGATCGTTTTCAGCGTTGGACTGCTCATGTTTTCTAAATAATATTAGTTCTGTATAACGAACTTTCGATTTCCTTTGTATGCCGCATTCCCAATGAGTAATACTGGTAGCGTAAGAAAACAGAGTTTCAATCCTCTTTTGAAATTATGATTTTTAAATTGCATCTCATTATCTGTCACCCTCAACCCTTTGCAACGTGGAACATACGGTTACGCCACTAATATCCAATTGTTTGGTAATCTGGGTGGCCGGTTTAGTAAACTGATTTGTGCAGTCGCTTAAGCTATAGCGATTTAATTCTGATAGCCGTCTTTTTCGGTCGTTCAGTACTTTACCCTGAACGTTGGGCTTTCCTCTGGCCTACTTTTCCTTCGGTCATAGAGCCGTGTTGTCGAGACGTTGGCATGACCGAGCCATTCCTGTACCTTTCCGATATCAGCTCCATGTTCCAGCGCATTTGTTGCTGCTGTTGACCGCAAAGAGTGAACGCAGAACCCGTTCACGCTGGCGTTGATACCCGTTTCTTTTCCGTATTTCCGGATAATACAGGTATAGACGGCCTGAGGATCCAGCGGTTTGAGCAATGTACCGGTAATATTATTTTTTACCGGTCGAAATAGTGGGCCTTTCTGGTCATCACGGTGCCCGGCAGCTTCAAGATACTCGTCAATCAACCGCTGAGCCATCGGATGCATCGGCAAAAACCTGATCTTTTCACGTTTACCGTGGATGCACAAATGCTGCACGCCACTGCGCTGCTGCAAATCTTTAACCTGCAGCCGACAAAGTTCTTCCCGGCGTAACCCGTGGTAGAGCAGGGTAGCGAGAATTGCCCTGTCCCGTTTTCCTTTAAGGGTATTCGCCGGCGGGGCATCAAGCAGCATTCTTGCCTGGCTGTCACCAAGGGCAGGCGTCGTCCCTTCGTTGTTGTTGGCCGCAGGGCGTTTGACACCAAGAACCGGGTTATGCAGCACGGCATTCTGTTCACAGAGGTAGTCGAAAAGCGAAGAGATTGAGGCGAGCTTGCGGCGGATAGTGGCGGCAGCAAGGTTACGCTGCTCAAGATCGGTTCGCCAGGCAAGCAGGTGTGCCCTTGTAACAATGCGCATTTCTTCCGGTTCCGTGATACCGAGAAATCGGGACAGTTCCTTCACGTCGTTACGGTACGCCCGTCGGGTCTTTTCACTCCTGATATTGGCATACCATTCGAGTTCCGGAGGCATGTCCTTCAAAGCATGAAACTCCGGTGCTGAAAGTGCCCGTTTTTCGAGGATCGGAAGAATGTCGGTCATGATGCCTTAACGTTGGTTTTCTGTGCTGACATTTAATAATGATAAAATACATTATCAGCATTAAAATTGAAAAGGAAGTTACTGCTGTGATCACATCCAGCAGGTTTATTTGAATTTCATAAGACTTGGTAACTCTCTGAGTCAATTTGAGCGCCGCGTGATGTAGGAACGCACTCAGTCAGGCCTGACGGCAGCAAAGGCGAGAGGAAGAAAAGGTGGAAGACCGAAAATCTTTACAAACGATCCGAAAGATCTGATGGCCAGTAAGATGAGCAAAAACCTCAGCATCAGAATCGGGGAGATCTTATGCCCTGACAAGTTCACGGGCGACGTAGTACCAGCTTCTGAAGATCGGGGGTGGCCGAGTTCCATATAAGAACCCGCCATAAGTTTTGGTTGATTTTTAACTGATTGATATATTTAATTTTATCGAATTATCAAGAGCTGTGCTTAAGCATCTTATAATAGACAATAAGCAATGACTTGGTGTCTTATACGGAAACCATATTAACATAGTTAGGCCTCTGAATCGCAATGCAGAAACTCCATAGAACCGACATTGCTCGCCGCCAGCTACAGACCGCAGTAGAGCTGTTTCTTCAAGGTCTTGATCGATCTTCAGTAATCACTTTGGCTGGTGCCGCCAGTAATGTTCTTGACAGCTTAGTGCGTAGAGCTGGAAAAGAACCTTTTGTGGACTATGCCCGAAGAGTTCACGATCACTTGGTAGGCAGCACACCCAAGCGGCAGTCGTACTCGCACCATATAGATACCAAGCTCGGTGTAATCGCGCACAAGCATCTTGGACCAAAGGATCCAAACACAGTCGAATTAAATCTGGAACAAATGGCTGCTGATGCCCTGGCCAGGGCAATAGCCGACTACACGACTTTGTATGGGCAAGATGAGCAGTTCATCAAAGCGTACTTACAGTGGGCTTGGTTAAACACTGACGGACCAGCACAGATGGAAGCGTTCAAGTCTGTCCCGGCAAAGCTACGGAAGAAATGAGTGCGCGTGATTACACCCGCTTTGAACTGGCACACAACCAGTTGGCGGCGGCCATTGCCCTCTACATCACCAACCGTGATCGACTGTCGGCTATCACGCTTGCCGGCGCAGCAGATGTCATTCTTTCGCAATTGGTGTTGCGATCTGGAGCACCAAACTTCACCGATCGAATGCTTGAAAAGGAGGTTGAGGCTGGCCGTACAGCAATCACTCGCGAGATCTTCGGTAGAGAAATAAATGACATGCTTTTTATCAACCAGTTGAAGCATTTCGATGACGACGCGCAGGAAATCATTGAGCTGGATGTTGATGAATGTGCTTTGGCAGCGATCCTGAAGGCTTTAGCCAACTACGTTCACATGCCTGAGTATAAGCGCGATCTTGTCCTGGCTTTCAAAGTTTGGGTGAAGCAAAATCTCGACCCTCAGAGGTACAACATTGACTGCAATCCAACTTGGTCGCCTCCTCCGTCTGCGGCCTAACCCGTTGTTGCAGCGGATTAGCTCCGCCAGCCTCTGAACTTTAACGTTGGGCGGTAAGCTTTAATAAATGTACCACATGCCGATTTATCTGGCGGTAGATGAGATGGTTTTTTTCGGCTTTTGGTGCTCACCAGCCTGCTATAGTTCGAGGAGCTCCTGCTGTGAGTCTGAATCCCAAGCATCACGACTGTCCTGATTAGTTGATTTCTCTCAAGACGGCTGGACCAGTAGATAATTGCCCGTCAAGGTAGAGTGCGGGAGCAGATCAAGAACGGGGAGCTGCACGTTACAAGGCAGTCCCTGCGTTACCTCCACATCATTACGATTCGAATCATACCATGGGTAAAAAGCTCCGGCGAAAACAGAAGTCCCGATCCATTACACCTGACGATTATTTTGCTGCGGGTCCGGTCGAATTTGCGCGCTTTGGTCGGCACGTTGTAAGCCGCTCGCGTGCGAGTGCCGCCGACTGGGAAGAAGCCAGCGCAAAGATGGCTGAACATCTTCCAACGATCATTGCCGAGATAGATGATTTGGTCTCGCAGATAGCCGAGCAAGTCGCAAGGCTTCCCGGTGAGCTCCTGCTACATCGAGCTTGGTGGGAGTTCGCCAAGATCAATACGATGCGCGACTCCCCAAGCGAATTCGACTGGCTCGCGGCCATGCGGATGATCGATTACGTCCAAAGTGTCATCGCATCCGTGAAGCCAGCGAAAAACATCGCCTCCGAAGTCAGTGAAGAGGAATGGCAGAGGCTGTCCGAACGCGTCAAAACCCTTTTTGAGCGCCTGACCTCTGAATATCAGATCGCGCTAACGGCCTCTAAATACATAGAAAATAAGGATGTTGACGTAGCGCTCGAAGAGTTCCGTTATCGGGCTGAGGTCATGTGGATGAATATCCGAGGTGAGCGTTATCAATGTCATGAAAAGCAAGCACTCGAAGATATCCTGTTACCTCATTCCGATGTGTTTTTACAACTCTTCGGAATCGATGCACAAACCCTGATTGATGAATTCGACAAGATTCTGGCTAAGCTTTCGCGTGGTCTGATGGATATGATGGTCGAATTTAACAGCTTTCGAGCAGACACTTTGAACCGGATGGAGGAGCTCACCAAGGAAACGGGTTTCGCTGATATAGATGCACTTCGAGACAAGGTTTTCGAAGATCCTGCGCTTGAAGCGCGACGCCAGCGTGTTGAAGGTGAGCTTTTCGGCCTTGACTTATACGACGTTGAGAAGAACACGAACATTCCGAAGGCTCTGGTTGACGAACTGACCTGGTCGCCGGGTGAAGAGGAAGATTTCTTCGCTCTCGGCCCATTCCGCGGCTGGCCGATGCGTGTGTGGCCGACAATGAAGCGGCCTTTCATCCGTCTTCAGGATCGCACGTTGTGCTTCGACATGTTTGTACTGTTCGACGGACTCTATCGCGTCATGCAGCGCATCGTGTTTCGTTTGGCGCCTGACTACCGGACGACATGGAACGAACGACAAAAGGCCGTCTCCGAAGAATTGCCGTTTAGATACCTGTCCCAACTCCTGCCTGGGGCACAGGTTTTTCGGCCAATCTATTATCGTTTGAAGGCTGGTGCTGGTGCAGCCCAGTGGCACGAAGCCGATGGACTCGTTATCTATGATGACCATCTGATCGTTATTGAAGTGAAGGCCGGCTCCTTTACTTACACTTCACCGGCAACAGACTTGCCAGCGCATATTGCGTCGCTTCAGAACCTTGCTCGAAGCCCCGCATCACAGGGCAACCGCTTTGTCGATTATCTGGAAAGTGCACCTGAAGTCGTCATCGCTGATTGCAATCATAATGAGATCGGTAGCTTGCGGCGCTCTAAGTTCCGGCATGTTACGATTTGTGCTGTTACACTCGATCCATTCACAGCACTGGCCGCCAGAGCGTACCACCTCAAGAAAATCGGGGTGGATATCGGCACGCGGCCTTTCTGGCTACTGTCGATCGATGACTTGCGAGTTTACGCGGATCTAATCGGCGATTCGCTGACATTCCTGCACTTTATTGAGCAGCGAATGATTGCAGGACAGTCCGAACTCGTCGATCTGAATGACGAAATGGATCATCTCGGTCTCTATTTACAAGAGAATAATTACGCTATGTATGCCGCTGAGTTGGTCGGATCCGACACAGCGAAGCTGCAGTTTGATGGCTATCGTACGCCGATTGACGAGTACTACTCAACTGTGCTTCGTGGCGAGCCCGCTGTTGCGCCTCGCCAGAAGATGCCGGCCCGGATTGCTGAGATCATCGAATTTTTGAACAAGTCGCAGAAACCCCGGCGATCCGCCATCGCAAGCTTCCTTCTCGATGCCGCTGGCGATTACCGCGAAACCATTGCCCGGTTCATTGATGAGCAGATCAAGGGGAATGCGGAACTTGGACGACCAAAGCCACTCTCGACTTACGGCGATCACGCCTTCACGCTCTGGACCTGGTCTCCGGCGGTACGGCGGGACGCCGAATTCGCGTTGAAGCACACGAAAACCGTGGTCGCGGCTGCTCATGAAAAAGTTCGGCTGATGATCGAGCTGGAATTCAATGCAGAAGGCGTAATCGCTGACGTTCACTGGCATGATGTCAGTCTCCAAGGCCTATCTGATTTCGAACGGGTCAAGGTCGAAGAGGCTGCCACCGTATTGAGGCAACAGCGAGTGACGACGGCAATGAGAGACTGCAAGGTTGGACGCAATGATTCATGTCCGTGTGGTAGCGGTCTCAAATACAAGAAGTGCTGCCTAAATCGATAATGTTTATAGCGAATATTGTTGCATAATCAGCAGTATGTAAAGCTCTCTTTCCCTTCGCCAAGATTTGTTGTATAAGATAGATTATGCAAAGCAAACCATTTTAACACGATATATTAGAACGATTTATAGGTTCCCTTGACTCTAAATCGACTCACTCTCTGTGACCCAAATTCTGAGGTGACCCATCCATGCCCAAGGTCAGCTTCGCACCTGCACGCCAGAACGCTACCAGCAGACATACTCAACGGTGTTCGAACATGTCTATGAATCATGCAAGATGCACTTTGCATCATAGGTACACTGGGGGCACTGCGTTCATCGGCATTGAGTTTGGATAAATTAAATTGATATGATTGAGAGAGTCCATAAAATTTTCAGCAACGCTGGATTTTCCTGCGCCATTTGGTCCAGCTATAAGCCACATCTATGCTGACATAAGCGATTATCAGAGCTTATTTGTCGCCTTATGGGGTTCACGATAGAAAATCTTACCGTTTTTGGAATATGGGGTAGGAATGCCAAGCGCATCATTTTCTGCAACCGCTTTTTGGGCAGCATTAGCAAATGATTTTTGTACAAGTACCGTCATCGCTTCAAAATCATCAAAAATTTCGGAGCTGTTACTTACCGGGCTGTACAATAATTCGGTCAAGTTTTTGATCAATTCTACTATCGCCAATTTTCTTCCCGTGTCCAACTCTATCGAGAAAGCCGGATCACAGGATCCTATAGATTCCTGACTTTGCTCAATAAAAGCAAGAATTCTCTGCATGTCTGGAACAAGCAAATCGTCGTCTTTATGTTCCAGTCGAGCAATCACTTCTCTGAAGTACTCACCCAACCGCCCTTGGGAGGAGGAATCGCATAAGGATACCTGTTTCGCGTTTTTCATAAAATCTATTCCTCCAAACGTAACTTAGCGCATTATAGCGCTTTTGCTGCTTTGCGCAAGGACATCCTGACTATGATAAAGGTGACATTCAGAGCTTGCATTCGATTAAAATATATTAATTATTTATGCCCCCCTACCTGCCTTCTTTTTTTATTCTAACTCTGGAATGCTTAAGGAAACAGATATTAAAGAAGACAATATCCCCCCAATCTCCACGCACACCTACAATCCTGATGAGAT
Source organism: uncultured Chlorobiaceae bacterium (assembly GCA_903851385.1). GTDB lineage: Bacteria > Bacteroidota > Chlorobiia > Chlorobiales > Chlorobiaceae > Chlorobium. Next base: position 9,592 of record CAINOC010000022.1, read on the forward strand.
CGTCGTTCGCTTCAAAAGCCGTATTGTGAGTCTGCTCACGAAAGTCGGGTAACAGCAGCACAAGACATGCTTGACGCTATTGAGGTTATCCGTACCCTGAATGCTGATAACAGCCGAAAGGTACCATCGGATGCGCCCACCGCCTTTATTAAAAAGCGGTGGGTGAAATTGGTTTTCAGCGGTGAAGGTATTGATCGGCGCTATTATGAATTATGCGCACTGTCGGAACTGAAAAATAGCCTCCGTTCCGGCGATATGTGGGTTGAGGGATCACGCCAGTTCAAAGACTTCGATGAATACCTTGTACCTGCCGATACATTCAATATTCTCAGAAAGGCTGGAACATTACCGCTTGATATCAACATCGACTGTGATCAATATTTGCATGATCGTCTGGGTCTTTTGGAACAACAACTGACGACTGTAAACAGCATGGCTCAGGCCAACGATTTGCCCGATGCCGTGATCAATGAATCCGGTCTGAAGATCACGCAGCAGGACACCGTCGTCCCCATAGCAGCAAAGCTGTTCATTGAGCAGACTGCAATGTGCCTGCCACATATTAAAATAACTGATCTGCTTATGGAAGTAGATGCTTGGACAGGTTTCTCCCGACAGTTCACGCACCTCAAGATTGGCGACATGGCTAAGGATACCTCATTACTCCTGACAGCAATTCTAGCAGATGCGATAAACCTTGGACTGACTAAAATGGCAGAATCCTGTCCGGGCACGACATACGCAAAGCTCTCTTGGTTGCAAGCTTGGCACATCCGAGATGAAACATACTCCGCAGCTCTTGCCGAACTGGTCAACGCTCAACTTCGGCATCCGTTTGCCCAAAATTGGGGTGATGGGACCTCATCATCATCGGATGGGCAGCGATTCAAGGCTGGTAACCAAGGGGAAAGTACCGGACATGTTAATCCGAAGTACGGTACTGAACCTGGACGGATGTTCTACACCCATATCTCTGATCAATACGCACCCTTCAACATTAAAGTTATTAATGTCGGTATCCGCGATTCCACCTATGTCCTTGATGGATTGCTCTATCACGAATCGGATTTACGGATCGAAGAACACTATACTGATACCGCAGGCTTCACTGATCATGTCTTTGGATTGATGCACCTACTGGGATTCCGATTTGCTCCCCGTATCCGTGACTTGGGAGAGACAAAACTCTACGTACCGAAAAAACCGACTGATTATCCGGCACTTGAAAAATTGATCGGTGGCAGGCTGAACATCAATCATCTCCGCAGTCATTGGGATGATATTTTACGACTGACGACCTCGATAAAACAAGGAACGGTTACAAAGTCGGAATTATATAAATATATATTTTATCTGAAGATATGTTAGCAACAATCCAACGGCAATCCCTGCGATTATTTGAGGTATCGTATGTCTTTTCAGTATATATCTGGATAAAGCAACTATAAATATCAGTGGATATGCCCATAATATAATACCTCCATACATTATATGTAATGCCATTATAGGGCCACTAATTCCCATAGAATGTATACTAATTTTCCAGAAATGTGTCACCATAACAACCAACAATGTGTTGGTTGCAAAACAAAACATTAAACCTGTGACAATAGCTGGGGCACCCAGTATTTTATATACTATAAATCCCATAAAATACATGAGTGTTCCGACCACCAAAGGATTAATTCTCTGCTTGCGACTAACAATATCCAATGAATCTATTTTTCCTATTCTTTGTGCCCAATACAAATACATTAAAGGCATAATCGTCGAAAATATAATACCAACGAACGCATAAATAATTTTATTTTTAAATGACAATGAATTGTCAGGAAATAACAAAATAATAAAGGCAATAGATGAATTTATAAACGGCGCAAAAGCCTTTGATATTAATGTAGCTGCTTTATCTTGTGTCATGCCTTTAATTTCTGTCTTTGCAATGGAGTAAGTTTTTTAAATTTTTCTATATAATTATATTTATAATTTAAAAAATACGCATTAATCAGTGAGTTTTGGTTATAACTATCACTCATCTCTGCTAAGCGATAAAAACTTGATGAGCTAAAATGATACTCAAAAAGAAATTTAGCTAAAAACAAAGATAATGTTTCATTACTTATATTATCAAGCTTTAATATTTGGTGTTTGTAATCCCAGTACCGATAGTCATTTTGAACAATCATATTATTAGCAATTTTTTTTCCATAATCTGTCCATCGAAAAGGAGTTGCATGATAAAAATGAAGTATATCCGGTTGCCAACTTTCTAGTAATCTAAACGATGCGTCTAAGCCTTCTATTGTCTCATCAGAAAAACCAATAATCGTTTGTACAATCGACACTATATCATTAGCCCTCAACAACGCAATTGCCTCTTTATTTTGATCAACAGTGGTTTTCTTATTAAGAATATCAAGCCTATTTTGCGATGCAGACTCAACCCCTAAATCAACCATCGCAACACCAGCAGATTTATACAATGGTAAATAATTTTTATCCCTAATAATATCCGATACTCTAAGATTTAATATTAAATGTATACCTAAATTCCTATTTTTTATTTCCTCAAGTAATGAATACCATATTTCACTATTAGATTGTGGATTTTCATCAGCAAACACAAAACATGTAACATTATATTTGTTTTTTAGATATTCAAGTTCATCAACAAATCTATTGTAGTTTTTATGCCTCCATGCCTTCCAAAAATCCCATTGACCACAAAACGAACAACTAAAAGGGCACCCCCTAGAAAATTGAACAACCGCAGCTCGCTCGTTTGACATTGGTGACACATACCAATCCCAATCTTCGATTAACTCCCATCCAGCAGAATAATCATTTAAATCAATTAACTTGGAATCAATATTTTTTATAATGACACCATCATTATTTCTCCATACTAATCCAGGAACATCAGATAAAGAAATATTATTATTTATGGTATCAATAAGATTTACACAAAAAGCCTCTCCTTCTCCTCTACAAATAAAATCAACAAAATCACAGCTATTCATTATTTCTTCATAATGATATGTTGCATGAACACCACCAATTACTATTTTAGATACATTACGTTTTGTCTTAATTTTAACTGCTAAATCAAGCATTAATGGTAATGATGCTGTTGATGCCATATTACTAATAAAGACAATATCAAATCTTCCATCATCAATTAGTTGAGCAACCTTATCATTATCATAATTTCTATTCGCAGCATCAAAAAGCTGAATGTGTTTATAACCTCTATTTATTAATGCTCCACCTATTAACAATAACGGGAGGGGCGTCATATACCCGAGTAATTGTTCCGCCCCAGAAGTGCGAAAATTAACATTTACCAAAGCTATTTTCATAATATACCATGTATATATTACAATTATTATACTTTATCGATAAGCACAGAACAAAAAACTATGATGTGCATATGAATACCTACCACAAAGAGTACTATTGTAATAATAAGTAAAAATGTTGACTGATTTGCAATAAAAACGTGTAAAATTCAAAAAAAATAAGAAGATGGGGCCGCATCAGAAAAGGAGTAAAAGATGCAAGTTCATCATATTGAAGACATAGCGAGTCACACTGTCTCCAAGTCATGCGTGACGTATCGTGAGGTATGTCGCGAAGCGTTCACAGGGGTGCGGGTAGGCCAGGGCCATTGAGCCGCAAAAGCGATAAAGTTCAGGGTGCCGACGGCTGTTAGCGTAGCGTAAGGCAATACAGTGCTGGGCGCCATCGCAAGCCCAACAATAGCCCTGGCATGTCCGTACGCTCCTTGTTTGGGAACCGGGAGATCTCCTGCTTGACCGTCGGTAAAGTATGCATTTTAATCGCATCCTTATGTGTTCTGAACTTTGCCCATGGAAACAGCGCCAAGCAAAGATCAATTATGGTTGAATCCAGAGCATAGACCGTTTCCTGCAGCGTGACACCAAAGGAGTCTTTGCTGTAAAGTTCTCTGGCATGATGAATCAAGACATGGGCAAAGTCCTGATAAATCCGCCAGTCCTGTGTTTCGTTAGCGTAGGCTAGTGTGCTTCGGGCGATCTTGCCAAGAATGGCCATGCAATACAGTTTGTTCTGTATGCCGAGCAGACATGTCGTGATATCACGCAAACTTTCCCGATAGGTCCGTTGTGCAAAGAACAGGCAGAGATATTGATCAAGACAGATGAATGATTGTACCTTGTAATTACCGTTGTACCGCTTGACGCAAAGGCGAAATTGATTGAAGTGGCAGGTGTTCAAGCAATTGAGCAAAGACGGTTTTTCCTGTGTACATCGATCATTCCTTGTTGAAGAATTATGAAATAATCGAAGATAGCAAGCATTTTCAAGTCGGTAACGGCAAAAAAACGCCGTATTCTATTTTATTATTATAATCTACAGGGATTTATTTTTTCAACAGTTGGACACCAGTGATGGCTGAAACGAAGTGCAGCAGCAGGAGTGGATGGTATGACATGGGCGGACTATGAGCACAATATAGAGTCTAACCTCGAAGACTTGCATCGACGCATTCACAGCAACTCCTATCAGGCAAAGCCGTCACGAAGGCAGTATACCCTAAGCCGGATGGCCGACAACGTCCGTTGGGTATTGCAGCGCTGAAAGACAAAATAGTTCAGCGCGCACTTGTGGAAGTACTCAATGCAGTTTACGAGCAGGACTTCATGGGGTTCTCGTACGGATTTCGGCCAAAGCGTGGGCAACACAACGCGCTGGATGCACTGGCGGTCGGGATCGCTCGCACAAAGGTGAGCTGGATTCTGGACGCCGATATCAGCAGGTTCTTTGACACGGTTAGCCACTAGTGGTTGATTCGTTTCCTCGAACATCGTATTCGACTCACGTGTAATTCGCCTGATCAGCAAATGGCTCAAGGCTGGGTTCATGGAAGACGGGGTGGTAACGGCTGCGGAAGAAGGCACGCCGCACGGTGCGGTCATTTCGCCGTTGCTGGCCAATATATACCTCCACTACGTCTTTGATTTGTGGGCAAATCAATGGCGGAAACGCCCTGAGACGCGCAAGTTTCTTGGCTTCACCTTCTATTGTACCCATAACCTGAAAGGAAACTTCAAGGTGGGTATACGCACCGAGAAAACCCGTGTGCGGTGAAAGTCGCTTGCACGGTTCTTAGGGGACGGTGGTGCAGCAATGCACTGCCGTTACCCGGTGATTATTCAGTATGCAAAAGCTATGCGATCTGATGAAACGGATTAGACATCTGCCGATACAGGAACAGGTGAAGAATCTGAATAGCGTTTTGCGAGGACAGTATGCCTATTACGGCATAGCCGGAAACTACATGGCCCTGCATCGGGTCTATCGAAGTGTTGAAAGATACTGGAAGAAAATGCTTAGCAGCCGGAGCCAGAAAGGAGGGTGACATGGGAAATGTACCATAAGCTGAAAGCATGATTTAGGCTACTACGCCCGAAGCTTGCTATTCCATACGGACGGTTGCAAGGGCTTGCAATTTTGTGAATAATCTTTTGAAGAGCGTAGTGCGGGAAATCCGCACGCTACGTTGTGTGGGAGCAGGGTTCGGATGACTGGCCCTGCGACCCGGTGGGCTCTCAGTAATGGGTGTTCCTACCGCGATAGGCATATTGTTCTGTCGGTGTAAAGTCATTATAATATTGTAAAATAAAAAATTAACGACATCGCTGACCTCTATACATTTTTTATGATTTAGTTTCGACTCAATGGTTGTTCTGATCAGGTTATATTATTTTTTCGGTACTCAATTTTGGTAAAATCACAACTATGATGTGTTCATATCAGCATATATAATAATGATATAATGGAAATTATTATCAAAAATGCAATACAGGTAACTGCCCGTTGCAGAATCGAAACATGAGAGGGGGATGGATCGTTTTATTGTTAGCGTACACTTTTTTCCGAATTCTGAAGCGACCCCATGCAGAGAATAAATTCAGCGGTAAGTCAACGCAACGTGGATTGACTGCTTTAACTGGCACAAAAGACGCTGGATAAGCAGACAAGTAAAAAGACACTTATCTTATAATATAGCTTATACTTATAATATTTATGCCTTTGGATCTTTCTTGATTTCAATAATATTTGTAGTATTTTATAAGATTTTTCAGCGTATTATTTTGTATAACGCGTAATTATACATTATTCTCTTTTTAAGCAGATAGTATTGAAACCCGGAATCGAATAACATCTGCCCCTTAAATCCTGCTTGAGCAGTATTCATAGTTGTATCAGATCAGACATACCATTGTGAAGGGCATACTTGTGCACCTTTTCTGAAAAAGCAGAAAAAAATGCTATCAGGGATAGGTAAGCATATGCGCACATGAATATGAACCTGAAATTTAACCATCGGGCCTTTAGGTTACGTATTTTTTCTGGAAATCCACGATTACCCTGAGCTCAAGATATATGAGATACATATAACAAGTTATTCAAAATAGTGATTCAGATATCATAATAACGAAATATATGATTTTCAATTAAACAAGGAGGCTATTATGGGAGTAGGAGACAATATTGACTTTAAAGCATCTCAGTGGGAGTTCAAAGGTGCGGTTGTCGATGTATTTGAAGAACATGTTTCAAAATCAGTACCTTTATACTTTGAGGCGCACAATGCAATTCTAAGTTTGAGCGACTTTTTTATAAAAAAATGCTCGATATGTTATGATATGGGGTGTTCTACTGGATTGCTGATCAATAAAATTGCTGAACGTCACGCCAATAAAAATGCCAAGTTTATTGGCATCGATTTAGAGTGTGATATGATTAAATATGCAGAGAACAAATACCCCAACAATAACGTATCTTTTATTAATGCGGACATCTGCAATTATGATCTTACAGAAGCAAGCTTAATTATTTCTTATTACACATTGCAATTTATAGAATACAAGTATCGAAGCTCATTATTAAAGAAAATTTATGATTCATTGGAACCCGGAGGTGCTTTTATTTTATACGAAAAAGTATACGCGGAATTATCTCGATTTCAGGATATTCTAAATAGTGTCTATTTTGATTTCAAGGTTAGTAATGGATATGAATTAAATGAGGTATTATCTAAATCATTAAGCATCAGAGGCGTGCTTAATCCAAACTCTACAAAAGAAAACTTCAAGATACTGAGTGACGCAGGATTTACTGAAGTTGGCGTTATATCGAAATACTGTAATTTTGAAGGTTATCTGGCAATAAAATAAAAAATATTAATCAATTATGGAAAGTATACAAGATTTTCAACCTTGGGAAAAACTGCATAGACAGACCGATCTTTCAAACAACAGAATTAATCCATCACCAATCATACTTGACTTTTTATCAAGAAATATTTTTCCAAAAATAAATTCAAGTTCAAAAGAACAAAACTGTTTAGAGGTTGGTGTTGGAATAGGAAGAAATCTTATTTGCTTAGCTGAACATAATTATTGTGGAAATTATTTTGGGCTTGATCATACAGATGAAGCCTTAAATAAAGCAAAACAGCTTGCAGACTCAAAAGGATACTCAAATATTTTTCATTTTGTAAAAGGAATGGCAGGGAAAAAGTTTACTTTTGAAAATAATTCTTTTGATTTTGTTTTTGATATTATGGCGGCATCTACATTTATAATGGGTGATAATGTAAGGAGAGCCTACGCAAAAGAAGTGAATAGAATTCTTAAACCTGGAGGGATATTTTTTGTTTTTACTGGTAATACTGATAGCGACTATTTTAATCAATTATCTGAGCAGAGAAAAGGGAGTGAGCCGGGTACATTCAGAAGAAGTATGGATGGGACTATGGAGAAATCATATACAAAAAACGAAATATTATCCCTTTACGCTCCATTAGAAAGTATCATACTTGAATCACAGTCACACTATTTCAGAGCATTCGGAGAACAAGTGCTTACTCGCCCTGGCGGTTTTTGGTTTGGTATTTTTATTAAAGCTTAATCGCGGTTATTTTAATCAACAAAGATTTATTACCATTAAATAATATGCTCTCATGAAAATAGCCACAATAAACTCATCACATAATTTGTTGCGATTTCAGGTCTATCGATGGAGCATATACTTAATCTTAGTTGTTTCATATATACTTGTTTTTTTTCATCGTATGGTTCCCGCCGCAGTCTCAAGCGATTTAATGCGAACATTTCATACGACTGGAGCAACATTAGGCTCGCTTGCCGCTATGTATTATTATATTTATACGGTGATGCAAATACCTGCGGGAATTATGTCCGATACAATTGGATCCCGAAGTATATCAACTATGGGAAATCTAGTCGCAGGAATTGGATCAATTATTTTTGGAGTAGCGGGCGATATAGAAATGGCTTACATCGGCAGATTTTTAGTCGGATTTGGTGTTTCTGTCATTTTTGTTGGCCTGATGAAAAGCAATACGCTTTGGTTTAAAGACAACGTTTACGCTCTTATTAGTGGCTTAACAATATTATTGGGTAATTTAGGTTCTGTACTTTCTGCAGCCCCTATTGTTTTATTGCTTGAAATTATTTCATGGAGAGAAATATTTATTTCTATCGGCATGTTTTCAATTTTTTTGGGGACAATATCATTTTTTGTAGTAAAAAACAAGCCTGAAGATATTGGTATTTCTTTTGACAATACAGAAAACAAACTCTTCAAGTCATCATCCGTTACGCGAAACTGGAAACAAGACTTGTATCAGCTATTAAAAAATAAATATATATGGTCTGGCTTCTGGCTTAATTTTGGCATGACTGGAGGCCTATTTTCTTTTGTGGGTCTTTGGGGAATCCCTTTTTTGAAGGATGTTTATAGCTTAAATCTTAAACAAGCCGCGAACTATACAACAATTGCGCTTATATCAATATCCATTGGCGTCTTATTATTTGGCTGGTTATCAGATTATATTAAAAGAAGAAAGCCTTTATTAATATTAGGTGCGGCATGTTATTTAATTGTCTGTGCGGCATTTCTTTTTCTTAATATCAACTCTGAAATTGAACGGATGCTGATTTTTGCCGCTTTCGGACTCTCTGGCAGTTCTTTTGTTTTAACATATCCCGCTGCAAAAGAAGTCTCTTTCCCTCATGTATCCGGTATGAGCATCAGTGTTGTAAATACCGGTTTATTTTTGGGCGCAGCAGTTATGCAAACGCTTTTTGGCTGGATTCTTGATCTTTCGTGGACCGGGTTAATTCAACATGGTGTTCGTATTTATAATTTGCATGATTACCATCACAGCTTTTATGCCATGATAGCTTTTGCTGTAATTGCCGTTAGCGCAAGTATCACAATTAAAGAAACAAATGCGAAAAACATATCTCTTGAAATTGAAAATGAGCATGATTGCAGGAGTTGACGACATAGGGGCCGCTTCAGTAAAGTCGGGTAACAGCAGCACATTACTGCACCGCCGTCCCCTAAGAACCGGACAAGCGATTTTCACCTCACACGGCTCAAGCCTCTGCAAAGGTGCCTTGCGGCACCCGATAACACCACTGTGTTGATTTGGTTCTCTGTTTGTTCCGACGGGGGCCTCAAAGTATTGCTTCCACACTGGATCGTGTGGGTTGGCCATACCCTTGATCTGAACGTGTCGCTTTATTGGTGTGTCAGCTTCAAGCACCGGACTGAGCTTTTTGTGCTTGTTGCTTTCGTCTATGGCGGTAAACATCCAGTCTCTGTATCCTCTGGTTGAATATTCTGGGGAAAGTGTACCACCCAATTCAGGATGGATTTGATAAAGAAAACATACAGAAAAAACTCAGGATTTCTTCCTTCTCAGCGTCTCTCCTTCAAGCTCAATCCGATGGGCATTTGCCGTCAGTCGATCCAGAAGAGCATCGGCCAGAGTCGGATCATTTATTACGTCATACCATTTTGAGACCGGTAACTGAGATGTGACGATGATTGCCTGTTTTCCATACCGATCTTCAAGGATCTGCAAGAGTGCAATGCGCGTGGTGGCGTCAAGCGGCTGAAGGCCGAAGTCGTCGAGAATGACCAGCCGCGTTCGTTCAATCTGATCGAGCAGCTTGACAAAGGTGCCATCCAGTTTTGACTGGAGACTTTGTTCAATGAAGCGATTAAAGCCGAAGTAAAGGGTTCGGTATCCCAATGAGCAGGCCTGCCGGGCAAGGGCGCATGCCAGATAGCTTTTCCCGCATCCAGTGTAGCCGGTAATCAGAACGTTTTCGGCCCTGTCAATAAAACCTCCATCCGCAAGACTCATAAGCTGCTCGTGGGAAAGGTTGCGCTGGGCGTTGCAGTGAACCTGTTCAAGATGTGCAGGATAACGCAGTTTACTCTGCTGCAGGTAGCGTTTGGTGGTCTGTTCCTTTCGGTAGTGACACTCCGACTCGACCAGTTGAGCTATCAGTGGATCGCCGCTTACCTGATCGTGAACAGGAAGAGATCGTGCCACCTCATAGGCTTTGGCCATGCCATGAAGCTTCATGGAACGGAGTTGATCAAGCGTCTGTTGCGTGTTCATTGGTACGGTGGTTAAGGATTAATGATAGGCTTCTTTACCCCTGATATTGTCATGAGTCGGAAGTCGCAGCATCTTGTCCTGCTCGAATACAGGAAGCTTATCGCGGTTGTTTTCAAGCATATTTTTCAGCATCCGGTAGCCAACGGTCGGATGCGGCAAGGCGATCCCGCAGGCAGCTTCCAGTCGGTCAGCGCCATAGCGCTCCTTCAGCCGGAGGACTCCAAGACAGGCGTCATAGGTTTGTTCGATAAAGGATCTTGAGGCGAGCATACGTTGCATGACGGTCTCGGTATGGGTTCCTATAGCAGCAGCTTTCCAGATAAAGTCACCGGGTGTCCATCCCTGGTGGAGCCGGTAGCGCCGATGCGCTTCCGGCATGTGTTCCGGTTTGGTTGTATAACCGTTTCGAAGGGTGGTTCGCTGGTGAAGCGCAATACGCTGGAAGTCAAGAAAGATCTCAACAACCGATTCATCATAGATCAGCTTGGGGTCGCTTCAGAAAAGGGAAAAAATAGCACGTTAAGGTATCGGTAACGATCTACGTAACCGTAAACGCAATGAAAATGTTTTTTATCTGTTTGCGTTTACTCAAGATTTGATTCCCAGACCGGCGTATAACAATGGTAGCAGGTTCATCTTTGTGTTGGATTGGCCAGTTTAATTTGCCCAGCGTCAATCATTGCGGCAATGACTTGCGTTCTGGTAACAACGCACTATCATTAAAGATGAATCATGATATAGCAGCAAGCCCTTTCTGTTTCACAAGCGAAAGGAGTTTCAGCGTTGGCCCTGCGGGTTTCTTGATTCCCCGTTCCCACTGGCTGACAGAATCTTTGCTCACATTCATGTAAAGGGCAAAAACAGTCTGGCTCACCTCCTCACGCTCACGCAAGGCTTTAATCTCTGTAGCGCTGAACGCATGAACCGGTGTCAAGCAACCCTCGTCAAACTGACGCATCGTCTTTTTGTCGATAACACCAGCATCATACATGCCTGACATGGTTTCGTGGATCGCTGCAAATGCGTCGCTTTTGTATGTTTTGACTTTATTCATTGCATTTTACGGGCCGGAAGTCCCCTGTTTTAATAAGTTTTTCGAGCTGATCCTCAGAAAGCTCAAAAGTGCTTTTGGCCATCTTTTTGAACCATCGGACCTCGTCTGTTTTTATGTTGTCTTTGGGGTCTGCTCACGAACCGGAAAAAATAGCACGTTAAGCAGTTTTAGTAAAATCAAAAAGCCGGGTACGGGTCGGCAAAGGCGGAATTGGTTGCCGTCCACATTTTAGGTTCCAGTATGCCCACGAGCGCACATCAAAAACGCCAGGTGGAGCATGCTCCAAAACCTCACAGAATTCGTCATTCCCCACGATGCCCTGCAGCGCTTTTAAATCTTCAGGCGTACCAAAAGTCATAACATGCGCAAGAAAATGCACTGGATCAGCAAGTTCTTCCTCTGGCGTATTGAACCATACGACCCGACGTGCCACGTTTAAAATGTCCGGAGTAATGGGTAAAGGTTTCATGATGTTGGTTCGTTTTCATCCGTCCGCTTGGCGTAAGGCGTTAATATGGGAAGAGAGGCTGGATCGACAGAAGCAACGGCAATACTCAACCGCTTGCGCACATCTATGGATAAGGTTGGAAGATCATCAAAAAAGGAGAGTGCCTTCAATGCAATCATAGGGTTGAAGCTGCGTCCATAAACGACACTGCCAGCAGCTAAAGCGTTTGGCAAGTCAACACCGTGTTGTAACAGCGCATCAATATCGAGATAGTCTTTTACCTCTGCCCGTTTTTGTATTACAGCAACTTTCGTTCCTGCAATGTCTAACAGGGATGCGACATAGATTGAACGTCCCTCGGCCTGATCGCGAGGTGTAACCTGCCCAAGACCAAGACCACCAAAAAAAGAGAGCAAAACAGGGCCGTCACGCTCAACACGGCAAGTCAATGTATTTAGACCGACCTGCACGCGCTCCGCTCCCTTGAGATAAGGAAGAGCATTGGCCAGATCATCCGGATCAAAAGGCTGATTAGAAAAAAAATCAAAATCAACAGAAGTCCTGTGCCCCAAACGCAAAGCAAGCGCCGTTCCGCCGTAAAGCGTAAATGTCGCTGGCGTAGCGTCAAGTTCCGGCCAGAGCCGAAGCTGCGGTGGCGGAAGAATGGATAGATTAGGACAAAATTTCATGTCAAATTGATTTTGTTTAAATCTCAAAACGACCCTAAAATGATAACAAAGGGGCAAGAGGAAATATATAAACAGTACCATTCAATGTGCTAACGTGGACCCAATGTTTGCATGAGATCTTTAACCTGGGTTTGTAATGCCTCAATAAGACCGCGCAACTTGGCTGCATCTTCACGGGCAGTATCGCGTTCGGTACGCATTTGCTCTGCCTGTTGCTCATAACGATTACGCTCCTCCTCGATCAGAACCAGACGTTCACTCACTTGAGCCAATTTGACGGCTTGTGCCTGGTGGTCATTCCGGATTTCAGCCAGACTATTTCCCAGCTCTTCAGCATTTGCCTTGGCTTCATCAAGCCTGGTTTCAAGATCCTCTACGGTTTGTGAGGCGTCAGCCAATTCTCGCTCTGCCTGTTCACGATGCTCCCCTGTACTGCGAATGATTTCGGCAACATGGCGCTCTGCCGCCTTAACCGCCTTATTGTTTACCTCGACAGCCATTGCCATCAGGCGCTCAGCAAGCGCTTTATTAACTGCGGCCACCTCTTCGGCCACTTCAACGGGAAGCTCCGCAAAAGGATCAGCCTTGACCGCAACTTGACTATTGAGGTACTCATCCCAAACTTGCTTAAGCCGGGTAGGGTGGCCACCCCCTATTTTCTGGCGCAGAGCAAAGCCGGTGATGTTACGGCCAGCAGCTCGCAGTTCCTGACCGGCTTTGACAATCTCTTCAGGTGTAAATTCGACTGGACGCATAGCAGAAATATTTGATTTGATTGCGGCGGCCTACATAAATTAATGTACAAACTAATTAAGTAACAAACTAACTAATTAATGAAGAAATTAATAAATATATTAATATACAAAATACAACCACTGTAGCACGCCTGCAAGCAGCCTGTGTTATTTTCACATTGAAACCGGCCTTATGCTCTGGAGACATGGAGGTGCAGGTATTCCAGATGGCGAGAATCCGGATATATCACAAGAATATCACTTCATATAGTGATCAGCCTGGACATGAGAAGAACTTGTAGGGTGGGCTTGGCGTCGAGGAATCAAATATTTTCTACTTTTAGCAATAACCGGCAGTTATCTGAATTCAAATATTAGCCAGTAATATCGCTCTACTGTCCAATATTTGCTAGTTATTAAATTCCGTTATTAGCTTTATTCTATAACAAGATAGCTGCATTTTCAACAATCCCTGGTTCCAGAATGGCCAGCAGACAGGATTCAATGCGTGGCGATGTTTCAGTAATCATGACGTTGCCGGTTACGGTACCACTTTATCTTTTTTATTGCAAGCCTTTACAAAGGATAATGCATGGTTTTTGTCGATTATCAAGAATTACCCAACCCGCCAAAGGCGGCAAGAGGAAAACAAACAACAGGCGTGATTTCATTAACAGAACTAAGGGCTACGATGCACTCTTTTTGGTCAGAACATCATTCCAGTCCTTCCCTGAATCCGGTGCATGACGAAGATAGTGATAGCCCTGCACCAGGTTTCGGAACCGAAGAGCGAAAAGCTCCCCTTCATGGTCATGGTCAAACCCGAGTACAATGGTGCTGCCGACTGCCATTGAGCTGATTTCAGCCCTGACAACGTCAAGCTGATGCGGGCTGATCTGTCCTGCGATACTGATGTATCGGGTACCCTGATCCGGCATGAGCTGGTGGTAACTCAAGCCGTCAAGCGCCGCCTCAACCATCACCAGACGATTATCAAGCCCGTTCGCCACACTCCGCCAGACCGCTTTTTCGCCATGTCGGGCAAACCCCGTGAACTCGAAGTTCTTGATTTCATAACCGGTAAGCCCCTCCTGATCGTAATGCGCAAAGAGCGTGTTTCCCCGCCTGTCCTGCCGGACACACCCTGAAAACCGCGAATCCTGAAGCGTTTGCTGCCTGATGCCCCGAAAAGTAAGATAACGGTTATGGGTCGTTTCGGTCGCCGCCGACCAGGCCTCCTGAACAGCACCCCTGTCCTTCTCTGTTTTGTGCACGTCACCGGCATAGAGCGAAACATCGGGTCGAATCGCCATTCCCGAAATCCATGGCCGAAGCCGATTTCTGACTCCGCCCAGGTTAATGCCCTCCCTGAACTGCACAAAATCAATAATGCTGCCATGGTCCCGACTCTCCCGGACACTGAAATATGTCCAGTGTCCACCTTCCTTTCTGGTGATGATCACCTTGTCACCCTCCGCGTTCCGCATGACAATACTGCTTCTGCTGCTCTTCCGCCGGTCGAGCTGGTAGCCCAGACTCGCCGCAAACTCGGTCAGGTTGATTTCGGTTTTGAACCGTTCAAGTTCATCCATGGCCGCTCTCATCCTGTGGTGATCCGGGCCGCACCTTCTTCGTCGCCACCGCTCCGGAATGTTTCTTCAGCTCACGCTGAAAAAACTGGTCACGCTTCATATGGGTTGTGAACATGGCTGCCGCAATTTCCGCCTCACTGACACTTGGATACTCCTTTTGGGCCAGTGCGACGTATTGGTCAAAGAGATCTGCCATCTCTTTCGGCAACACAAAGATTTTTTTGACCGGCTCCTGATAGACCTTGATCTGGATGTTCAGACTATTGTTGTTCATAATCAACCTTTACTGTTATAAGGTGAAATAATCATGTCCTTGTTGACGAGGATGTTGACCGCCTTCCCCGCCTGGATAATCAGTGTCGGCTGAATATCCAGGTTTTTCCGGGTGATCTGGCTGCCGGTAGTGGCGATGTTCTGGCCGACCGATGCCGCCATACGCTGCTGCATACTCATGCTTGCCTCATCCGTATATGACCCCTGTGACACCGTTGCTCCAACCGACAAGAGGGAGGATAGCACTGCTCCGCCAACCAGCCGGTCAACATGGTTATCCACTTTGCCTTTATACCCCGCAGAACCGGCCAGGTCAACCCCCGGCATGTTTTCAATGATAAGAGAGCTCCCGTCTGGTCGAATCATCCGGCTCCAGCTCACCTGCACTCTCTTCTGGCCGTAGGATATCATGCTGTCATACTTGCCAAGCACGCGGGTTCCCTGTGGAATAAGCAGGTAATCACCGCTTCGGGTATCATAAACATTCTCTTTGACCATCCCGATGACCTTACCCGGCAGATCAGAATTGATGCCGGTTACGAGCAGAACCGAAATGATCGAACCGGCCTTCACTTCATACTGGCTCCTCGGCTGGTGCATGCCCTGTGAGAGATACTCCTTCTCATCGCCGCCGCCACGGGCGAAGAAATCATTTTTTCGATCCTGCATATTCTGCCCGCCTCCATAACCAGAGCCATCACTTCCGCTGCTGCTGGCCGGTAAAGCCAGCGAAGACGGGGTCACACTGGCAGAAAAGCTGCCGCCACCACCAAAAAAGGGGCTTGCTTTCAGGGCGGCATCACGCTCTACCTCTTCCGGGGTTTGCGCTTTGGTCTGGACGTTTCCCTGATTTCTATTGACCATGGCATGGCCAAGATCACCGGGGAGCGGCCGGCCTAATCGGGGGATGCTGTCCGCTGGCGGCAGCATGACCGGAGCGTCATTGCCGGGAGCCCGTTTGATCGATTCAGGAAGAGCAAAGGGCTGGTTCACGGCCACATCCTCTTTTTGGGCACGCATCGTCCTCTCTTTTGGCCAGATGGCAAGTGTCAGCGCCACAAGGAGGATGGTCAAGAGAACAGAGCCGATAGCAATGACCGGCCCTTTTTTCAGGCTCCGGCTCTGCTGTGAGGGCAGTTTCAGCCGGGGATCATCCGGGGAAATCTTCGATGCATGGGGATCATCAATGATTTCATCACTCGGTGGCGGAATCTTTATATCGTTATCCATGTGACCCTTATTGTTTAGTGATGCGGATAATGTTCTTGCCTTTCTCCCCTGCCCTCAACTCCGCCCGCTCAAAAATCCGGTCAACGATGTAGTAATCGTTTTTCTGGCGGAAATTGACCAGTTGGATATCGCCGCCCTGACCAAGCACAAAGAGAACCGGCGACTCTCGAACCAGCATCTCCTGGGGGAACTGGATAAAGGTTTTTCGCCCGTCATCGAACACCTTCAGTGGTAACCAAGCGGGCCGTCTCCCTTTTTTCACATCAATATTATACCTGAAGTTCAACGACGAGATGTTCACTTTCGGCTCTATCGAAGCCGCACTCTCCAGCCGGAGCTGCTTCATGTTGTACTGCTCATAGTTCCAGCTCACGGCTGGCATATAGGTTTTTTCGTAACTGGTCAACTCAATGTGATAGGTTCGCAAATTCGTGTTGATGCTGAGTGTTGTTTTCAGGCCCGGTCTGGTTGGCTTGACATAAATATGTTCCTGGTCGAGCCCATCGAGCTTGCTTTTTGTGCGTGCAAGAATCCAGCGTACCACGTCACCGCCGACCGGCTCCGACGTCAAAGCCTCCCCCGGCTCAAGCTGGATATCGGTGATGCGCAAAGGGGCGCAATAGACCTGATAGAGTTGACCCGCTTCATAATCATATTTCATGATGGCGTTCATGTATCCGAACGCATCAGGGTTTCTCTGCGAACTGCGGTTAGCCCGCTCGATAACATTCCAGGGTTTCGCTACTGCTGGCTGTAAAACTGGCACGGAGGTTATGACAAGTGCCGCCCCGAGCGAAAGAAAACCCTTTTTCCAGGTAGTGTGGTGCATCATGCTGCTCTTGATTAAAGTGGCAAGGGTAATTAGCGAACGATCTGCGCTACGTTAAACTCATCAATGAAAAGGCCTATAGGATTCGAGGCCAACTGTTTCTCGGTCGCCGGCTGCTGGAGAACGACCTTATAAATTCCCCGCCAGTAACTCTCCCCTGTCGGTTCTCCCATGACTCCCCATTGCGACTCTTTCCAGTCAACCTGCCAGCTCTCTTCAGAGACCCGTACCATGGAAAGAATGTCAACACTGACCCGCTCTTTCGATGCCCGGATAAACGGATCGTTTTTCTGGACGAATGCCGAGAGCGTGTTCGCCCCTTTGGGAGAAACCAGTTTAAACGCATCCAGCCAGTTCTGCTTGATAACACCGGCATCCGAGCTAATCAGCCGGGTGTCCTGGATAAAGCGCTGCAAATGGTACTTGATCGAAGGGTCAGAGGGCTTGAACTTCTCCCATGACTTGCCGATCTCTCCCCGGTAGGTGGCTCCCCCATCGCCCCCGATTTCAACAATGTGCGGCACCATTTTTGGCTGTGCACCCAGATAAATCATCCCTCCAACAGAGGGCAGAGCAACAAAAAGAAGCGTTGCAAAGGTGGCGAGCCGCCAGTTTTTTGCCTGGACAACAGCGCTTCCGATCCTGTCGTCCCACTCCTTCGATGCCCGTTTGTACGGGGTGTCAAGCTCCCCGTTCGGGATCCATTTTTTTCCGGTTTTCATGATCGAACCTCTTGATTAAGGGATTAAATGAGACGCTTTACAGCCTTGGAGTGACACTCCCGCCAGAGGGTCTGGCCTCTTCCGGTGTATGGAGAGCATGCAATGCCTGTTTCGCCCAATTTGGCGCACGGCTTTTTCCTGTTTTATCGCCACTCTCCGGGCTTCCCTTTTCGCCCGAAGCGGGTGCATGATCATTCTTCATTTCTGGATTACCTCCTGTCGGGCTGCCCGGCACGTTTCCCGCTCCACCATTGCCAGAGCCTCCTGGCGTCTTGCCACCGCCTGACGACATCCCGCTCCCCGACCCGCTGGATCCTCGACCTTTACCGATCAGCGCAGCAGCTCCTCCACCTATGCTTTTCACTGCTGAACGTGTAGCCGCAACCATGCCACCAGCCACCAACGCCGCACCGGTAGCACCGACCACTGCATTTTGCACCGCAGTTCCTGCCGTCAAACTGGGGCTACCGGCCATCAGACCAGCCGCAACACCGGGCGCATTCCAGGTCAGAAACGCCATCGCACCGACAGTCAGCAAGGCGCTCCATATTTCAGTGAGTGTAAGGTTCCCGGAAAAGGTCAGCGTACTCAGCACCGGCTCAATCACGGCCATGATAAAGGCAAGTACCATGAGCTTGATTCCGGAAGCAATGACCGCCCCTATGGCTTTCTCAGCCAGAAACTTCGTCTGTTCGAGAAACCCGAACGGAAGAAAAATCCCGACCAGTGCGGTGATGAGATAAAATTCAAGAACGGCATAGAATATCTGCCATGCGATCAGGATATAGGAGAGCATGATCATCACATAACAAATGGCAAGGACGAGACCATTCACGATCTCAGTAATGCCCATTTTCATTATCTCATCAACCATTGGAGCCGTAGTATTAATCCCATACCGTATTATATTTGAAGGATTAAAAACGCTTGCGCCACCGCCGCCACCCGCTAATCGCCCCGCCTGTACAAGCGACTTAACAAAAGCGTCCGCAAGTGTGGGGAACCCCTGAACAATCCAGAGCCAGAAACCGAGATAGAGAATTTTTTTCATGACCGAGACAAGCTGATCCCCGCCACCAAGCGCCATCCAGAGACCGATCATGACGATCTCAATGGCAAGAAAAATGCCGATGAGATAGTTTATGGCTGGTTGCAGGTTGCTCCAGCCAGAACTGAACGCCGTGAGAAAATTATTGAGCGTTGTTGTGAGGATTCCTGGATCCATAACGATTACTTTTTGATGTTGGGAAGTTTAATTCCACCACTATCTATCGGTAGTTTACCATACCCTCTTTTGAGTCTTTCATTACGATTGTCCCGCAATTCCTCGGTTTTCTTATCAGAACTGCACCCAAATGACATAATGAGCGTCATGGCCACAATCACCAGCATGACATATTGCCGTATTCGTTTTCTATACACAGATCATCTCCTTTAATTTTTGATTGCTGGTAATGTCACGCCATTACTCTCAATAGTGAGATTACCATACCCCGTCATCAGCTTGTTCCTGTACGCCTGCTCGGCTTCTCTCCGCTGCGCTGCTTCTGCTGCCGCCGTTGCTGTAATCCTTGAACTCGCCGCAAGGTTTTCGGTTAATCCGTTCAACTGAGCAGAGACAATCCCCAGCATCTGGTTGTTTGCCTGTAACTGTCGAACCTCTCCATCAGCACCATTACTGCTTTCGAGAATGCTTGCCGCCTGATCATTGTAGTTTTTGGAACGCTCGATAACACTCTGGGCTTTCATGGCCGTTTTGGCCGCTTCGGTCAACTCCTTGTTCCAATTCTGGAAATACTGCTCATACTGGCTCCTGTTGACGTTGTCCCAGGTGCCAGTCGGATAGAGCTGGTTGAACTGGCCATCAATCTGGTTGAGATCAAAACTGATCCCCTGGACATCGGCAATCAGGCCGTTCAGCTCTCTGGTATTGCTGTCATAGATGCCTTTGATAGGCCCGAACGTACTGCTGGGCAGCCTTGTCAGGGTTTTTACCTGATTGCGGATCTGCTCAAGCTGGTTCTGAATCTGCGAAGCTGTTCTGACAGCCGTAAGCGTGTTCTGCTGCAGGTTGGAAAGATCAGTGACCAGAAGTGCCGCATCAGCCTGGTTACTACTGAGGGGCAAGGCAGGAGAACCAGCCAGCAACATCGCCCCGATGAGTACTCTTTGAACTCGTTTTTTCATTCGTTTTCTGGTCTTGAGGTTTATTATGACGATAAGGGAACTGCCGTAACACCCTTCAGAATATCCGCCGCCCAGTGTACGCCCCGGTAATGAAGCATCCGTTCCGGCCACTCTTCCGCCCGTACCGTTTTGAACAGCTCATCCATAAACTTCTGATCCTCCGGACTGGACATACCGGCATAAGTCAGTGCTACCGGCCCCATGTTGAGGCTGAACACCCTGTGCCCATTAACAGAGCGGTAGTAATAATCCCGTTTCGCCTGCAAAGAGGAGAGAAGCTGGATCTCGGCATCCGACAAACCGAACCGCTGATAGGTCTCCGCCATGGCCGGTGTCAAGGCTTCTTCATCCGGCAGATAGATTTTCGTGTGGCAGGCCGACAGGATCGTGGCCATAATCGGAGATCCTGCCGCATCGGCCACTTCCTGTGTTGCGAAGACGACATAGACGTTCTTTTTACGAAGGCTTTTCAGCCAGTTCTGCAACTGGTTCATAAACACCGGGTGTTTGAGAAACAGCCACGCTTCATCAAGAACGAGCATGGTCGGTCTGCCATCAAACCGCTTCTCTACCGTATGAAAGAGATAGAAGAGCGCCGGGATGACCGCTTCCTGGTTCATGCCCATCAGCGCATTCATCTCAAGCGTTATCCACGCTCCCCCCACCATCATCTCCTCAGCCGCATCAAAAATAGCACCGTAGTTGCCCCGCATGGTGTAGGGGCGCATCGCCTCTCTCACCTCTTTGGACTGCACCAGCTCCGTAAACACCGTCAGGGTTCTCGACGTTTTTTCATAGGTTGCAAGGTTTTGCAGGGCTGAATCAATCTCTTTTTTCATACCGGGATTTTCTGCAACCCCCTGCTCTTTCAGCAGCAATACCACAAACTCTGCCGCCCAGATTCGCTCCTGCTGCTCCTCAATGGAGGCAAGCGGCTGGAATGCCAAAGCCGCCTCGTCACCACCCGGTTCGTAGAATGCTCCCTGAACAGCCAAAGTGGCCGCACGGGCAGAACGGTCTTTGTCAAAAATCACCACCTGCGCTTTCGGGTACCGCAGCCACTGCAGGGCCATCATGGAAAGCAAGGTTGATTTTCCTGCTCCGGTCGGCCCGATAATAAGGGTATGTCCGACATCACCGACGTTCAGGTTGAAACGGAAGGGCGTACTGCCGGTAGTCGAACACATCATATGGTACTGGCCACTGCCCGTGACTGATTTCAGGTGCCTGTTCTCGGTCTCTCCTGCCCAGATAGCCGAAAGTGGCATGATGTGGGCGAGGTTGACCGTGCTGATCATCGGCCTGCGGACATTGGCATAGACATGGCCCGGAAGACTGCCAAGCCAAGCCTCCTTGCTGTTCAGGGTCTCCTCTTTGACCACAAACCCCTTGCTCTGGATCACCTGCTTCACCCGGCGAATTCTCCGCATGGCCTCCTGCACATCGGCATGAGAAACCGTGACGGTGCAGGTCATCAAGCCGAACGACACCAGATCCTCACCAAGCTCCTGCAACGCCGCATCGGCATCGGCGGCCTTGTTGGAGGCATCACTGTCAAGCAGTGCCGAAGCCTCCTTGGTCGCCTCCTCTTTCAGCATGGTGAGCAGGTTCTTTCGCTTTGACCACCACTGCCGTCTGAACCGCTCAATCTCTTTGCGGGCATCTTCCTTGTCCAGGCAGATAAAGCGGGTCACCCACCGGTACTCGATCTCCAGGTGGTTCAGTTCGTCAAGAATGCCCGGCAGAGAGCTCGAAGGAAACCCGGTAAAGGTGACAGTAGGAATAAAGTTTCCGCCGAGCATGGGAATATCGGCCACGGTCAACGCCTGATCGGGCAGCAGGGCATCGAGATACATCGGGATGCCGGGAGCCCGAACCGGGTGACGGTTTGATGAAATCGTGCTGTGCAGGTAGGTGAGCGTCTCATCGTCATTCAGCTCCTCGATTTCCACAAAGACGCCACGCATGAGGTCAGCGATTTCATGACACGCTTTGGTGAAATACTCCATATCCCGCTCGTTGTCAACACTGGCGTCAGCAGTGACTTCAGGGTCATCATAAAAAAGACTGGAGAGCTTTTTGCCTTTTGCTGTCGGCATGGCCCAGACAAACGTGATGAAATAGGCGCTCTCAAAATGAACCCCTCGCTCTTCAAACTGCCCCCGCCGTTCCCGGTCAAGCAGCCATGCTGCTGGCTGGTTCCATAATGCCCCCTGATACTCCGACAGATGAAACCGCTGTGCCTCGATAAAGAGGCTCCATCCCGAACCAAGCCTTTTAAGGGAGTTGTTCAACCGGGCAACAGAGGAAACAAGCTCGGAGGAAGAAGAACTCGCCAGGTCAGGCCCCCGAAACCGGAAACTCTTTTGCAGAACCGCATCCTTTTGCAGAACAACACCCGGCGCAACAAGTGCCGCCCAGGGGAGATAATCAGGCAATCGGTGCGTCGACTGCCGGTATTGTTTGAGGTTCATCATAACGACTCAAGGGTCTAAACGTTTCGGAGATTTCAGCGCCCGGATAAACACCTCAAAAAAGAAAGGGTCACGCCGTGTCAGGGCGACAAGCACAACATGCATGAGGATGGCAAACGGCAGCACCCAGATCTGCTGCAGCCCGAACCCAATCGCCGCCGATGTCGTCCAGAGCAGAATGGCCGGGGTGCGAGGCACCCCGCCGAGGAGAATAACCTCCGTCAGGGAGCGGTGCAGCGGAATTTCATAGCCCTCCATCATACCGCAAGCCCTCCGCCAAATCCCATGAAAGTGAGCCCCCAGGAAACCGCATTGAAGGCGATGGCAAGACCCATCACCACCCATAACGCCTTTCGCATCATCCCGCCGCCTTCACTGAAGGCGACCCCGAGTCCGAGCCCGATAATGGCAACAGCTCCAAGAACACGGGATACCGGACCAGTCAGTGAGTCCAGAAGCGAATTGAGCGGAGTTTCCCACGGCATTCCGGACGAGGATGCAAACGCAGGAACTGCGGAACAAACAACAACCACTGCGGCAACCATCACGGCATTTCTTAAGACATCTTTATTCATGACTCATTTTTGTTTGAAGTTGAAGAGGGTCTTGCTTGCCGACAAAAGCAGTTTGTTAACTACTTTGTTTGTTTTTTGTTAATACCTTTTGACAAAAAAAAGGTGTGTAGCCCGGAAAGGCAGGACGATTCTACGCGAAGACTTTGCACCCGTTCGGCTGCTCAACTGGCCTCGGCCTTGTCTTCCACTGTCCGCCCTCTTCTCCGATAACCTCAACAATGCCGCTGATGGAGCGCCCGGCAGAATGGAGAGGGTCTCGCTGGATATGCACACAAAGATCAATCGCTTCAGCGATAAGATACCGGGGTGCATGCGCCATGACCTCTTCACAGAGCTGGCAAAGGCGGTCAAGCATGGAACTCGTACTGTTGGCATGGATGGTGGCAATGCCGCCGGGATGGCCGGTGTTCCAGGCTTTCAGCATATCAAGTGCCGCCCCGTCCCTCACCTCCCCGACAATGATCCGGTCTGGCCGGAAGCGCAGGGCATCCATGATGGCCCTCTGGTGGGTGTAGAGCGGCGGCTGGACAAGGATCTCGATTTTGTTCGGAGCATCACACTGCAGCTCGGCATTGTCCTCGACGATATAGACCCGGTCATCGCTTTCGGCGACCACCTTGAGCAGCGCATTAACCAGAGTGGTTTTGCCGCTGCCCGTTCCACCGCCGACAAGAATGTTTTTCCTCTCCATGACACCACGTTGCAGGTACCGGGCATCACTCTCGCTCAAAATCCCTTTCAGGACATAGTCCTCAAGCGAAAAGATCACCTTGGCCGGTTTACGGAACGAAAAAACCGGAGCGGAGACAATCGGAGGAACAGAGGCCTGAACACGTGCTCCCCATCCCGGAAGCTTGACCGAAAGTGAGGGCGATTGATCGTTGACCTCAGCGTTGATTGATGCAGCAAGGAGCCGGATGATGCGCTCTACCTCTTCCGGCTGCATGATCGTCATGGTGCAGGACATGCCCCTGGCGATCTCATCGACCCATACCCGGCCATCGGCATTGACCATAATTTCAATAATGGCCGGATCATCCAGATAGACAAGAATGGGAGAGAGGGCAACACGCAAAGCATCAAGCTTTCGGTTCCTGGTAATGTCTTCTATGGGAGCCATAACGGTTTTTTTATTGGACGGTTGAACCAACAACAAAAAACAGATAACACACAGAAACAAACATGCCGGATAGGCGGAAAAACCTCGACGAAGAGATGAGAATTTTTTTATGCCAGCACAACTCAGGCGAGAAGGACAGAAAATGTTAACTAATTAATTACAATAATCACAATTTTAGTTATCACTTTACTACTATTTTATAATTAAAGTGATTTTATGACAATCCGCCTGGGTATACCTCTCTCCTGTCAGCATGATGCAATAACGGGTTATGGCAACAAGGTAAATCGAGCCGGATGACCCCGCTTCACCCTGTTCTTTGGGAGCATCAGCATGAATGCACCCTATACTTGCTGGTTTGATTGTGAAGAACGAAAGGAGTGAGTATGAGCAACAGAGCTCTTGGTAAACGCTCTTTCACCAAGGGAGAACAACTACAAAAAGATGACGGCGGAGATGGATGATTTTTTCTGAGTAATCGACGGGAGGCATTATGCCGGAAAAAAGCTTGGCTTTCGATCCGCAATGATGGCAAACAGGCCGGACTTTCCCTGCCAGCCCAAGCGTACATGCTCCGTCATGCTTCTGGCTTCGCTTTGGCAAATCAAGGGGATAAAGACACAAGTCTTATTCAGACCTCTGGACACCAAGGGAGCACCGGAACATTCAGCAGACCCTGATGTACCCGGCAGCAAATCCGGCAAGGCTTTAGAAGTTGTGGTAATAAATGCGGCACGTTCAATGGCCGATTTTGTGGGCTGGGATTGATTCAGCGGCATGGTCAAAACTTATGCTATACCCGTCGAATCCAATACGGCGACGAACACGTTTGCGAACACCGATAACACGGCCAGTTGGAACTTGAGTCGTTTTGCCTTCATTGTACTTGATTTCCATTGCTGTCAGGCCAGTAGGAATGCCCAGCTTTTTCATCGCCTCCAATACCAGACTGCTAAGGCTTCCGGGAAGGGATGGACGGGCATCAAGCGATGATACGGTCGCACGCACATAAATGCCTTGGCCTATTTTGAGAAGTGTCCCTGCTTTTACTAACCGAAGCAAGCAACGCACAACCTGGTCATAGCCTCCAAGATCAAGAAAATCTTGTCGTAGAATAACGTCGTTACGCTTGCGCACGATGCGTGTGCTCATCCTGGAGAGAAGTGTCTCTTGTGACTTTTTCATATTGTCAATATACGACACATAGCAGAAATAAAAACCTCATTTATATGGTTCTTATAGCTTTTTTAAGCCAAGATCACTTTTGAGATAATCCCCGAATTCGTGCGCCCTCCCTTTCCTCTTGAGAGCATGAAAACCGGGGGAGGCACTCCGACTCGGCGATTATTGCCCATCCCCCGAAATTGCAAAATCAGCTCACCGGCGGTTCTTGCCTATCCTGAAGCAATCCCCAATTCTGTTACTGTAACTTATTGTGAAATGAATTTTACGTTTGATCACTCTTGCGGGTTAAACTGGGGATCAATATCACGAGCGCCGTGTAACACCCTTACAA
>CAINOC010000023.1 GCA_903851385.1 uncultured Chlorobiaceae bacterium
AAATACAAAAACGGTGCGAAAGAAATCATCTATATTGAACGTGAGAATCAGGATTCTAAAGCAATTCACGATACGGTATATGTTGATGGTAAGGCAAGTCCAGTAGAAAACAGAGATGATATTACTAGTGCAGCACGGCTGAAGTTCTGTCCCATCGTACAAGCAGAAATAAGTGATATAAAGCTATATAAAGTAGATTAATTCTTGCTTTTACAGCATATGCAACAAATGATAATGAAATAGAGATGATAGGTATACTCAAATTAGCCTGACATTACATACAATTAGACGGTAAGAAGCCTGCTGTTATGAAGTATGACATCTCTGCTCAAAGTATTTATTTGCCTAACAAAATCTACAAAATCCTCAAACGACTCAGTCAAAAGCGAAAAAGCCCAAAATCATTGGTGGAAAGAGTCCAAATCATTATCTTAGCAAGTCGTGGACTAGGGATGAGTGAGATTGCAGAGAAATTAGGAATAAGTAGAAAAACAGTCAGACGTTGGTGTCAACGTTGGCTCAGGGGAATGGAGGGATTAAAAAATGGCATAGAGGATGCCACGCCCAAATCCTTAGAGATGAGGATTATCAGCCTATTGGGAGACGAGCCGCGCTCAGGTGTACCACCAAAATTTAGCCCAGAACAGATCACCTGCATCATAGCTGTAGGCTGCGAAGACCCACAAGAAAGTGAGCGTCCTATCAGTCATTGGACTGCCAGAGAATTGGCGATGGAAGTGGTAAAACGTGGTATTGTACCTGAAATTTCTGAGCGCACAATCAATCGCTTTTTAAAGCAAATGGATCTCAAACCGCACCAGAATCGTTACTGGCTGAATGCCAATCCCAAATGCCCAGAAACCTTTCAGCAAACAGTAATGGAAATATGTCAAATATATGAGCAAGCGCCAATCTTGTTGGCACAAGGTATACATGTGGTCAGCGTAGATGAAAAGACTGGTATTCAAGCTTTGGAACGATTACATCCCACAAAACTGCCCACACCAGGCTCTTGCGAACGGCGAGAATTTGAATATAAACGACATGGTACTTGCTGTTTGATAGCCTCATTGGAGGTATCCCTGGGTCAATTGATTGCACCGACAATTTCTCCAACACGCAAAGAAAAGGATTTTGCCCAGCATATTGAAGGAGTAATTGCTACGGATAAACACGCATCTTGGTGTTTTATTTTAGATCAACTCAATACCCATAGAGCGGAAACCTTGGTCCGTCTGGTGGCTTGTCACTGCAACTTAACCATCGATTTGGGCGAGAAAGGTAAATCTGGTATTCTCAAATCGATGGCATCTCGCACTGCATTCTTAACTGACTCTTCCCATCGTATCCGTTTTGTCTACACACCTACCCATACATCATGGCTTAATCAAATAGAGATGTGGTTTAGTATTTTGGTTCGTAAACTGCTCAAACGTGCTAGTTTTCATTCTGTTGATGAGCTCGCAGCCAAAATACAGACATTTATAGATTACTTCAATCACACTTTAGCTAGACCGTTTCAGTGGAAATTTAAACCTTGTCGTTGGAACTACAATCGCCCTCTGGAACAGGCTGCATGAGCATTTTTCTTATGCCGTCAATCACTTCACTCACCTAATTAAATTATACTTGTTTTTCAGAACAGACAGCATTAGTTATTATTAAGCTGACAGATTACTGTTGCTACATTATATTAGCTTATAGTTAATTCTTGTCTATTCTGCTTAAGCTAATTTATATCTATCTCATTATTTATTCATGCAACCATTCCTGCCATTTTCCTGGGTAAGAACTTCAGCCGTGCTGCACTAGTTCTTTGGTTAAGTTTATAAAAATGTTGGTAAGA
>CAINOC010000024.1 GCA_903851385.1 uncultured Chlorobiaceae bacterium
CTCTTCTTTCACTTCTCAGCACTCAGCACTCAGCACTCAGCACTCAGCACTCAGCACTCAGCACTCAGCACTCAGCACTCAGCACTCGGTACTCAACGCTCAGCCCTCAGCCCTCAGCACTCGGTACTCAGCACTCAGCACTCAGCACTCGGTACTCAGCACCCAGCACTCAGCACTCGTTATTCAGTGCTTGAGGCCGAAGAGGGTGGAGCCGTATTTGGCGAAGTCGGCGAGGGGTTGGAAGAAGAGGCCGAAGTAGATTGTGAGGAACATCAGGGCGGCCATGATTATGTTTGGGAGAAGGCCGGGGTTCATGTTTTTTTGTTCGGATGATGGTGATTCTCTGAGGTACATGTTGAGGGGTATCAGCATGTAGTAGTATAGGGAGATTACGCTGGTCATGATGCCGATGAGAGCCAGCCAGAGGTAGAGTGAGCCTTTGGTGAGCAGGGCGGAGAAAATCATGAGCTTGCCGATGAAGCCGAAGGTCGGCGGGAGACCTACAAGGGAGATGAGGAATACGGTCAGGGCTGCTCCGGCGAGTGGCATTTTTTTGCCGAGGCCGCGGTAGTCTTCGAGATTTTCGCTGCCGGTTTTGTTGGCTATGAGAATGACAACATAGAAGGCACCGAAGTTCATGAGAAAATAGGAGAGCAGGTAGAGGAGCGTTGCCTGGGTACCGAATGCATCCATGACAATGATGCCGAGCAGAAGGTAGCCTGCATGAGCGATAGATGAGTATGCAAGCAGTCGTTTGACGTTTTTTTGCCAGAGCGCTACGACGTTGCCGTAGATCATGGATGCGACAGAGATAATAATAAGCAGCGATACCCAGTTGATGCCAATAATATCCTCATAAACAGGGCCGCCATGCGGTACGGCTATGTAGAAAAAGCGCATGAGAAGAGCAAAGCCTGCTGCTTTTGAGGCAACGGAGAGATAGGCTGTGACGGGTGTAGGTGCACCTTCGTAGACATCAGGCGCCCAGAAGTGAAATGGTACGGCGCCTATTTTGTAACCGAAACCGGCAAGCACAAGCAGTGTGGCAAGAATCAATACCACAGGGTCGTATCCGTGCTGAGAGAGCGCGGAAGAGATGTTGATGAGATTGGTCTCTGCTGTGAGACCGTAAATAAGCGAAAAGCCGTAGACCATGAGACCGGAGGAGACCCCACCATAGACAAGATATTTCAGCGCGGCTTCGGAAGAGCGGGGGTTGCGCTTGAAATAGCCGGTAAGAATGAAAGCCGAGAAACTTACGAGCTCCATGGAGAGAAAAATCATCATCATGTCGGCTGATGATGCCATCATGATCATACCGATGACCATCGCGACAACAAGCGCATAGTATTCGCCCATACTTTTCACTTCACTCTCGAACTGCTCGTCGGCCATCGTTATGATGACTGCCAGTATGCCGGAGAGCACAAAGAAGTATTTGAAGAATATGGCAAATTCGTCGAGGACGTACATCCCGAAGAAAAGCTCTCCAGCAGGCATAGATTGCTGCCTGAAGATAAAGTACATGGTGCCCGCCAGCCCGAGAAGGGTTGTAATGGAAAGCAGATTGTTTTTTTTGCCTTTAGCGACCAGATCAACGACGATCAGAAGCATGAAAAGCAGAGAGAGATAGATTTCAGGTATAAAGAATTCAACGCTCAACTTAAGACTCGCGATGATACTTTGAATTTCAGCACCTGATGGCAGCTCGAACATAATTCTCTACGGTTTATTCTTTTACCTCATTCTAACAATAATAATTACCTCTACCTTATAGCCAACGGTGTAAGCACTTCCACAAGCTTGTTAACACTTGAGGTTATCATACCGAGCACCGGCATCGGATAGATACCGAGGAAAATAGTGATGACAACAAGCGGCACAAGCATGGTAAGCTCGCGACCATCGAGGTCGATTTTGCCTTTCCAGTCGTGGAAGTGAATATGTTCGTGACCATCTGCACCTACTTCAAGATCGTATGCCGCATCGGGTTTGCGCTTGCCAAGGAACATCCTCTGGAGCGACCAGAGCAGATAGGCTGCACCGAAAACGATACCAAGCACTGAGACCATAGCAATGTAGCGCGTTGTTATGGAGCTGAAGGCGCCGACAAAGACCAGTGCTTCGGAGATAAATCCGCTTAAGCCCGGAAGACCGAGAGAAGCAAACCATGCAACAGTAACAAGAGCTGCGTAGACCGGCATATAGGATGCAAGGCCGCCGAATTTATCGATCTGACGGGTATGCGCACGATCGTAGATGACACCGACAAGCAGGAAGAGCATGGCGGTGATGGTGCCGTGGTTGAACATCTGGTAGAGTGCACCGATCATTCCCTCGCTGTTGCCTGCTGCAAGACCGAGAAGGACATAACCCATGTGACTGATGGATGAGTATGCAACCATCTTTTTAAGATCCTGCTGTGCAAGGGCACAAAACGCACCATAGATAATATTAATGGCACCGAAAATACCGATTACGTACATGGAGGCGTGAAAGACTTCCGGGAAAAGCGGGAAGTTGATACGCATCATGCCATAGGTACCGAGCTTCAGAAGCACACCGGCAAGAATAACTGAAATAGGAGTCGGTGCTTCGACGTGAGCATCGGGCAACCAGGTATGGAACGGGAACATCGGAACCTTGATGGCAAAGCCTACAAAGAGAACCGCAAAGGCGATGTAGCGCCACATGACATTGTGAGGCCCGAGAATGGCATCCTGAAGATAGTTGGCCTGGTTTGCCATTGCCACAAGACTGAAAGTGTGGTTGCCGGTGACAGGATCGATAACGCTGAAATAGAGGCCGATCATCACAAGCAGCATGAAGACAGAGCCGAACAGTGTGTAGAGGAAGAACTTGATAGCTGCATACTCACGGTTAGGACCACCCCAGATACCGATGAGGAAGTACATAGGAAGCAGCATGAGTTCCCAGAAGACATAGAAAAGGAAGAAATCGAGTGCTACAAAACAGCCCATCATCGCTGAAGCGAGAAGGTTGTAGAGAATAAAATACCCTTTCACCTGCTTCTGGATGGTCCAGCTTGACAGAACGCCGATTGCCGAGATAAGGGCAGTCAGGATGACCATGGTAACGGATATGCCGTCAACACCGAGGAAATACTCGATGTTCAGCGAACCCATAGCACCAAGTTTAAGACCGATCCACGGCACCTTTTCGACAAACTGGAACGAACCGAGAGGGCTACCTCCTGGACCTGCAGTTATTCCAGGCAGTGATGGATCGTAAGCGCGCCAGATCAGAACTGCCAACACTCCCTGGGCAAGAGCCGCAAGTAATGAAACAATTCTGATTATCTGCTTTTGCGATGAAGGCACGGCAAGAATAATCAGTCCGGCAATAATGGGCAGAAAAACAATTAAACTCAGCATGTTCCGTATCTGTAAGTTTTCAGATTAAAAGTAAATCCCTCTTAATAGATCAGTCGTGTAAAATAAAAGACAAAATAACCGAAGACAACAGCAAGCAGCATGACAACGTAGGTTTGAACCTTGCCTGTCTGGAGTTTCCGTAAAACCGCACCAGTGGTGTTGACAGAGAATGCCGTAAAGTTCACCAGACCATCAACGACATATTTGTCGAAGCTGTTGTTGGCGAATGCGATGTTCTTGACCGTGAGAGCGACACCGTTGACAATACCGTCAATAATATTGGTGTCAAACCAGGAGAGCATTTTTGAAATAACAATAGAGCCCTTGATGAACGTTGCGTCGTAGATTTCGTCCCAGTACCACTTGTTGAGCGAAAAGAGGTAGAGTGGACGAATGGCCTGGGCCGTTTTATCAGGGTCGATGATTTTAAAGACATAGACGATACCGGCCAAACTGATTCCGAGCAGTACCATGATGCTTGAAATGTAGATGGCTGGGAAATGCGCGGCGTGAGAGGCGTGGGCGATTTCGGCCTGACGCTCGTTTGTAAGTGCTGAGTGCTGCTCAGAGAGTGCTGAGTGCTGAGTGCTGAGTGCTGAGTTTTCGCCTTCGGTTGCGGACTGCTGACTGCCAACTGCCAACTTTTCACTGCTGGGTGCGGACTGGTAACTGCCTACTACTGTGGGTGGGGTTTGGATCATTTTCATGAACCAGCCTTGGGCTCCGTCGAGGGGGTTCGGGGAGTAGACGAAGAATACTGAGAGGGCTGCCAAAATTACCAGTGGGGCTCTCATGTTCCAGGAGACTTCGTGAACTTCGTGAGCGGCGTGATGATCGTCGTTGTGCGTGTCGTGGGTACTGTGAGCGTGATGATCGCTATGATGGTTGTCGACAGGCTTGAGGTGCGTGCGGCTTTCACCGAAGAAAACGAGCCAGATCTGGCGGCCCATATAGAAGGCCGTGAGCATGGCGGAAAAGAATCCGAGAACGGGAATAAGATAGTAGACGCCGCCGCCTTCAGCAGTTGCAAAGCCGATGGCACCAGCAAGAATGGCATCTTTACTCATGAAGCCGCTGGTGAGAGGAAGACCGGCAAGAGCAAGCGTGGCGAGGGTAAAGGTTGCAAAGGTCCATGGCATGTGTTTGCGAAGACCGCCCATCCAGCGCATGTCCTGCTCGTGGTGCATAGCGTGGATGATAGCGCCTGAACCAAGGAAAAGGCAGGCTTTGAAGAATGCGTGCGTTACGAGGTGGAAAAGTGCAGCTGAGTATGCACCTACACCGAGACCGAGCACCATGTAGCCGAGCTGTGAAACGGTCGAGTATGCCAGAACTCTTTTGATATCGTTCTGGGTAATGGCGATGGTGGCAGCCATGAAGGCAGTGACTGCACCGATAAAGGCAATCACATGAAGCGCATCAGGGGTGAGGACTACAAAAATACGGGCAACGAAATAAACACCTGCTGCAACCATGGTAGCAGCATGAATAAGTGCTGAAACCGGAGTCGGGCCTTCCATAGCATCCGGAAGCCAGATATGCAGCGGGAACTGGGCGGATTTACCGACGCAGCCCATAAAGAGAAGAAGACCAGCCGCAGTAAGCCATGCATTGGAGAGGGCGAACTTCCCTGCTGCCAGATTAGCGTAGATTTCGGTAAAGCTGAAGGTGTGGAACTGGGAGTAGAGAATCAGAATACCGAGCCACATGCCGATATCGCCGACGCGATTGGCAAGAAAGGCTTTTTTCTGTGCATCGGCTGCACTGTCCTTTTCAAAAAAGAAACCGATAAGAAGATATGAGGAAAGACCGACCAGCTCCCAGAAGATATAGATAGAGAAGAGGTTGTCGGAAAGCACAATACCGAGCATGGAGAAGGTAAAGATGCCGAGAAAAGCAAAATACCTGCCGTAATTTTTGTCGCCGGCCATGTATCCGGTGGAGTAGAGATGCACAAGGAGACTGATCAGGGTAACCATGGCCAGCATGATGGCCGTGAGGTTGTCGATGACGATGCCCATTTTGATCTGCAAGGGACCGATTCCGGGCACTTGACCGAGATCAATCCAGGTAAAATCCCATGCAACCCTGAATGCAGGATCATAAGTCTGCACAATGACCGTCCAGAAGATATAGGCCGATAAAGCAAATGCTGTTCCAAGTATTCCAACCCCTACAAAATCGCCCCTGCGCGGAAGCCTGC
The DNA here is from genome assembly GCA_903851385.1 of uncultured Chlorobiaceae bacterium. Classification (GTDB taxonomy): domain Bacteria; phylum Bacteroidota; class Chlorobiia; order Chlorobiales; family Chlorobiaceae; genus Chlorobium. The sequence continues at coordinate 5,599 of CAINOC010000024.1, forward strand.
GATTAAAAAAGATAAGAATGACAAACGAGAGCAGCGGCAGCAGCAGTACGACTATTGATAACTGAATTAAACTGTGCATGTTCTTTTGAAATGTTTACACGAAATAAATTAAAAACCTTGGATTCTACCTCTCTACGGCCTGTTACTCTTTCATTGAGTCTATACTTGAAACATCGACGCTCTTGAATATTTTGAAGATATTGATCACGATAGCAAGGGCTATGGCCGCTTCGGCAGCAGCGATAACGATAACAAAGAGAGAGAACATTATACCGCCCATTCCCCCGTTATACTTGGAAAATGCTATAAAATTAATGTTTGCCGCATTAAGAATAAGTTCAACACCCATAAGGACAACAATGGCGTTCTTGCGGGTCATGACGGCAAAGAGCCCGAACCCGAGAAGAAAGGCCGATATGGTGAGGTAGTGATTGAGCCCTATTGGTACAAGATGTTCCATGGTATAATAACCTTATGAATTTTTATTGTCGGGCTTGTCGAAACGCGCGAGAAATGCGGCTCCGATAAGCGCTGCAAGCAAGAGTATGGAGACCATTTCAAACGGAAGCACATAGTGCGATACTGTTTCGAAACCAATGCGCTCGACAAGACTGCCGTGCAACTGGGTTTCGGAGGGCTTCCAGGTGTGCGTGGTATAAAAGGTATAGAGCAGTGCACCAATGATACCGGCAAGAATGAGTGTACCGGGTATAATGTGCAAAACATCACTTTTGACCTCGGTATCCATAATGCCTTTGGTAAACATGACACCGAAAAGAAGGAGTACAAGGATTCCGCCGACATAGACCACTACCTGCGTCACTGCAATAAAATCGGCGCTCAGAAAGACATAGAGGGCTGCAACGCCGAAAAAAGTAAAGAGGAGCGAGAAGGCGGAATAGATAACATTACGCGAAAAGACGACAAATGCGGCAGAAAATACCGTAATGGCGGCAAAGAGATAGAAGATGACTGTGTATGTCAGGCTGTTCATAATAATAGTAGTTATTCTCCGTCGGGTTTCTGTTCTTTTTGCGGTGGGGCTGGTGGTGCCGGTGATGGAGCCACTGCAGCTTCCGCAGCCTTTCTTTCCTTTTCAGCCTGCGCCTTGGCTTGGATTTCGGCCAGCTTTTTGCGCTTAGATTCAGCTTCGAGACGGGTAAGGTTTCCGAAGTGATAGAGCATGTGACTGCGATCAAACTCTGAGAAATCGCTGACCGGGGTGTGCACAAGACACTCTGTCGGGCAGACCGTGGTACACATGCCGCAGGTCATGCATTTTGCGACATCAATATCAAAAACAGGAACCCAGAACTTTTTCTGCTGGCCATCCGAGGTTTTTCCGCACAGCGCCATATCGTCGGGCGCAACCTTGATCGTTTCCATGGTGATGCAGGAGATAGGGCATGCTCTTTCACACTGTCCGCATCCGATACAATCCTCAATAGCGTTGTAGAGGCGATAGCGACCATTTTTAGGGGTAGGGATAACCTCCCGCGGATACTGCAGGGTCACGAGACCATCCACCTGACGGAAATAGTCGACATCATCAACGTAGGCATCGCCTTTGCGATGGACTGCATTGAAAAAATGCTTCAGGGTGATTCCCAAGCCGGTCGCAATGGTGACTGCCCCGGTTTTTATATTCCTGAAATACTCACTCATAATCTATACGTCATTACTTTCCTCTCATTGACTGTTGAACTCTCTTAAGGAACATATATCACCCAGATGGCCGTCAGCACAAAGCTGACAAAGGCAAACGGGGTCAGAACTTTCCAGCACAGGTACATCAGCTGGTCGACCCTCAGGCGGGGAAGCGTCCAGCGAAGCCACATCTGCACAAAAATAAAGAAGAACCCTTTCATGATGATCCAGAATACGCCCCAGACCGGGCCGTTTGTCCAGGCGTTGAGGGCAAAAGATCCGATATCGGGAAGCGGCGAATTCCAGCCTCCGAGAAAGACTATGGAGATAATAGCGGAAACCATGAACATGCTGCCGTATTCAGCAAGGAAGATGACGGCAAACTTCATACCTGAGTATTCAGTGAAATAACCTGCCACCAGCTCGGATTCTGCTTCGGGAATATCGAACGGTGCCCGGTTGACTTCGGCAAGCGAAGCGATAAAGTAGATGAGAAACGGGAGCCAGGCAATCGGTGACTGAAACAGGAAGAAGTGGGCGAATCCATAGGAGCCGGACTGGAGCATGGTGATTTTTTGCATATCAAGCGTGCCGGCCATCATGGCGCCACACAAAAGGGCTATTGCAGCAGGAATTTCATAACTGACAATCTGGGCAACGCTTCGAACTGCGCCGTAGAGCGACCACTTGTTGTTTGAACCCCAGCCGGCGGCTAGAATACCAACGACTTCAATAGCGACAATGCCGATTGCGAAAAAGAGACCGACATTGAGACTTGCTCCGATAAAGGAGGAACTGAAAGGCAGTACCGCATACGCAAGAAAGGAGCCTACGAAAAGAACGCCGGGACCGATAACAAAGAGAAACTTGTCGGCGGAAGTTGGAACAATGTCCTCTTTCTGCAGAAGCTTGAGGATGTCGGCAATGGTCTGGAGAATACCCCATTTACCAACTTCCATAGGGCCGAGACGATCCTGCATGAAGGCGGATATCTTGCGTTCACCATAGACGCCATAGGTGAGCGAGTAAAGCGCAATAAAGACAAGAGGGATGGCGGCAAGAATTACCAGCCCGAGAGGCAGGCCCATTGGAGTGAATCCGACGAGAGCTTCGCTCCATGCATTGAGACTGTTACCCATAAGTAAAGGCATACTGATGTGTGATGATGTTACATTCATCTGTCAATCTCCCCGAGAACGATATCGATGCTGCCGATAATGGCGACAAGATCGGGGATCAACTGACCTTTTGAAAGGTCTTTCATCGCTGAAAGATTGACGAAACAGGAGGAACGTGACTTGCAGCGCAGGGGTTTGGTTGATTTACCATCGCTCTGGATATAAAAACCAAGCTCACCACGAGGGTTTTCAGCACGACCATAGACTTCACCTGCTTTTGGACGAACACGCTTTGGAACAGCTGACCTTGCATTGAAGCCTTCGGAAGATGGCATTTTTTGGATGCACTGCTCGATAATTTTGAGGCTCTCGTCCATTTCAAGGGCACGGACAAGATGGCGTGAGAGGCAGTCGCCAATATCGGATACTTTGCCATCAGGAACCGGAACTTCAAAGTCGAGCTCTGGATAGATTGAGTAAGGATCGTTGCGCCGTAAATCCCACTTGACGCCGGAACCACGAAGCATCGGACCGGACCAGCCATAATTTATAGCAACGTCTGCGGGCATGATGCCGATACCGCGGGTACGCTTGACAAAAATTTCGTTTTCGGTAAGCAGCTTGTAGAGCTCAACGGTTTTGGGCCTGAAATAGGTAACGAACTCCATGACCCGCTTGCTAAAATCGGCGGGAACATCGTAGGCAAGGCCGCCGACCCATATATAGTTATAGAGCATTCGTGCACCGGAAGCCCACTCGAGGAGGCTGAGGATGATTTCGCGGTCGCGGAAGCAGAAGAGAAATGGTGTAAAGGCGCCAAGGTCGATACCATAGGTGCCGATGGCGACGAGGTGTGAGGCAATTCTGTTCAGCTCGGCAACAATAACCCTGATAAATTCGACACGGCGGGGAATTTCGATATCAAGAAGCTTTTCAACGGTGATGGCATAGGCGAATTCGCTGTTCATACCTGCCAGATAGTCGAGGCGGTCGGTATAGGGGACAACGGCCTGGTAATCAACATTTTCGCAACACTTTTCAAAACAGCGGTGCAGGTAGCCGAGATAAGGCTCTGCATGGGTAACTACCTCACCATCGGTAAGGCACTCGAGCTTGAGAACGCCGTGGGTTGATGGGTGCTGTGGGCCCATGGCGAGAACCATCTGTTCTGTTTGAAGGTCCTTTTCAAGAACAACGACGTTGTTGCCTTTTCGAGTAACCCTCGTTGAACCCATTCCAGCTATATCTAATTCCTGCATACGTCTGCTGCTTTTACTATTGAAAACACTGTTAGTAGGGCACCTTGATTCCGTGATAGCTCTCTTGAACCTTATAGTCCTTCAGGAGCGGGAAGCCTTCCCAGTCGTCGGGACAGAGAATTCGCCGCATATCGGGATGAGCAGAAAAGAGCATGCCGTACATGTCGTAAGCTTCCCTTTCGTGCCAGTTGGCTGTATGCCAGATACCGGCAACACTTGGAATTGAACCGCCCTGACGGGGACACTTGACCTTGACTGCAATCTTGTGATTGAGTTGACCAAGTGACTCTATATTACAGACTATACCTACCTTGTCTTCGGCCTGATAATCAACGCCTGAAAGACATGCCATGTAATTGAACTGAAGCTTTGGATTATCGCGCATGAAGAGAGCAATCTCAGGCCAGGCCGACAGATCGAGAACCTCGAAAAAAGGCATGGTTGCGTTGGCATCGAAAGCCGATACGGCTTCACCAAATTTATCGTGGATAATCGCGTATGCGGCAGCGCTCTGTTGAACTGACTGCGATAAAACTTTTCCTTCTTCCATCTCTGTGGTATGCCTGTTTACTTAATTATGCGCCGGCAGCCTTACGTTCTGACTCAATAACAAACTGAGGATCAACACTTTTTTCTGCCAGCTTTTTCAGTGCATCCGCCCTTGACAAGCCGATCTGCTCCATACGGATCAACTCCTGAACCTTCATGAGGCCACCGATAAGCGATTCGGGCCTTGGCGGGCAGCCTGGAACATAAACATCAACGGGAATAACCCGATCAACTCCCTTCAGTACATGGTATCCATGCTCCCAGTAAGGGCCTCCGCAGTTGGAACAGCTCCCCATGGAGAGAACATAACGGGGTTCCGGCATCTGCTCGTAAAGGCGAATAACCCGTTCGGCCATTTTCATGGTTACCGTACCGGCTACAATCATGAGATCAGACTGACGGGGAGAGGAGCGAGGGAATATACCGAAGCGTTCGAGGTCGTAGTTAGATGCATTGGTGGCCATCATCTCGATAGCACAACAGGCAAGACCAAAACCCATTGGCCAGAGTGATGACAAACGAGCCCAGTTGAGGACGTTGTCAACCGATGTTACCAGCGCGTTGTGCTTTGTTATACCGGCATCTAATAAACCCATAACGAAAAATGAATATGGTGAATAGTATTTAACCTCTTTCAGAGGTGGATGTTGCTGTCGGCAGCTTTGGCATCTGGGGGATATTTGGAGTGGGACGTACCCAATCCAGATCACCTTTAACCCATGCATAGGCAAGGCCGAGTATAAGAATACCTGCAAAAACAAGAGCGTCTACAAGGGCAAATACTCCAAGTTGTTTGAAGACTGTTGCCCAAGGGAAGAGAAAAACAACCTCAACGTCAAAAATAATAAAGATAAGGGCTACAACATAGAACCTGATATTGAACTTGACCCAGGCGCTGCCTACTGCCTCTTCGCCGCATTCGTAGGTTGAGTTTTTGGCGGGATTGGGCCGGTGGGGACGAAGCATGCGGGCTGTCAGGTAACCTCCGACAACGAAAACAATACCGAGGGCAAGGAAAGCAAAAACATTGCCAAAGTTACTCAGCGTCGTATCCATGTGTATTGCCAATTTGAGTTAATCCCTGTGTCGCACAATCGAAATTTTTTCAATTCTGTAACTCTCTTTCTTACAGGTGCGCAAATATAAAAAAAAATTCATTTTGACACAGAAAAAAATCGGGCTTTTTATCACAAGCAGCAGCATTTTATGAAAGATAGTGCTGAGTGCTTTCTCTGAGTGCTGAGTGTTTGGGTTTGTTTGTTGCTGATTGTTGGGGTTCAGGAATCACCCCAACCTACATTCGGACTTTCCTCTCTGCATGCTGCCGACTCTCTTCTTTTACTTCTCAGCACTCAGCACTTGTTTTGCCCTCTGCTGAGTGTTGGGGTTCAGGAATCACCCCAACCTACATTGGGTTGTTTACTGATTATTGCTGTAGAATTTAGTGCCGAGACGTCGGAAGAGCTTTAATAATAAGTAAGTCGCAAACAGCACTATGAGCAGTATGACTCCTTGGGTAAACGGCCAGGAGCTTGAAAGAGCATACAGTATGGGACTGAGCAGGGGTATGAGCAGTATCCAGATGATCGGGGCCCATGCAATGCCGACCATAACGGGAAGCCAGGTTTTCATAAACCGTTTTTTGTGATCTGAATCAGTGAATAGTTTCATGGCGGTTCTTAAAAAAAGAGAGTTCCGATTTGACAGGCCAACGCCTCATCGAAGGTTTTTAAGAGTTCATACTCATGTTTCAACCCTTTCATATCACCTCTCGAAAGATAGTACATGGCCATTTTGCAATGAGCTTCGGGATTTTCGGGTTCAAGTTCGATTGCTTTTTCAAAAGCTTCTTTTGCCTTGTCGACCTCACCGAGGTCAAGGTAGGCATCGCCGAGAACACAGTATATGCCGGTACATGCGGGATCGATCTCCAGCCCTTTTTTGAGGGTTTTGAGGGCCATTTCCTCTTTGCCGAGCGTAAACTGAACGAAGCCAAGATGTTTATAGGCGAGCATGCAGCCGGGATCGAGTACGATGGTTTTCAAAAGATCACACCCGGCTTTACGGTAGTTACTCATGGAGAGATTGGTTACCGCACGGGCGTAGAGAGCCGCTGAGTCGCGACGTTTCAGCAGGATGCAGCGATCGAGCAGCTCAAGTGCTTCGGTGTTCTGCTGCCGGTCAATATAGATCAACGCCAAGTTATAGAGCGTGGTGAAATTATTGGGCTCCTGCTTAAGTGATGCCTCCAGTTGCTCTCTCAATGTATCGTCTGCAGCATTCAAGGGTAGTATATTTTATGATTTATGGTCAAGACTCTCCACTGCATTCTGGAAATCAGTGAAGGATTGAAGCTCTTCAAGCACTTTAGCCGAAAGCCATTGAGCGAATTCGGGAGCGTCGTTAATACATCTGACATATTGTGAGAGTGGAAATCCGGCGGCTTCAAGCTTTTTGAAGGCATCATATTCAGTTTCGCTGTTATCGGCGAAAAAGCCATAGGGAAACATGACGACAGCTTCATAGCCCTCTTCCTTAAACTCCAGAAGTGCTTTTTCGATTGTTTCCGTCATCCACTCCCCTCCTGTTGAGTGATTCATGCAGCCCTGGCGAACATCACTGAATATATTCCGGGGGTCAGCAATGATTTTACGCTTCATAGAATCGAAAAACGCGATTGTCTCTTCGAGTCCGGTAAAGACTTTAGGAGGATTGCCTTTACGATCTTTGACCAGTGTTCCATGGATTGCCAGGACAAGACCGATTTTGCCTTTTGTTTGACAAACAGATGCTGACAGCTGCTGGAAAAGATAGTCAATATAGAGAGAATGGAGACGATCGTCTTTCCATAGTTTGCTTAATACCTTTACTTTTGCAAAGGCGCTGTCGGCATAAACATCAATAACCATCTGGCAGGCAATACCGCACGAAAATGAAGATTCAACCGGAATCATCGGCACTACAACAACCCCGTCATACTGTTGCTGCAGCTCCAGAAGCAGATCGTCGAGATAGGGCGGCACAAAATAATAGGCATCAATTACCTTGACTTCAACTTTGGAAAGTAACGGACTCGCACTCTCTGTAATGTAACTTGCCAGCATCCTGGTCTGGGAGCGGTTTATTGCAAGGAGAGTCGAGCGGTAACGGTTGAGCTTCCAGTTGATATAATGCTTGGTGGAGCGGTAATCAGCAATAAAATAGATCATTGCTGTCGGTATTTTTACAATCTGACGGGTGACGACCTTGAGAATTCTCCGTGAGCTCGGCCACAAGTTGCTGACTGTAAGCTTTTCAACTTCGCCGTAGGTGGTGACAACAACAGCATATTTTTTTTTGTTCACAATCCTGTCCACCATTTTAACTCAGCATACATCACTGCAAAACCAACCGTTCCGCCAACAAGGGTTTGCATGAAATTATGGGCTTTCAGATAAATGCGCGACCACATGAGCAGAGGCACAAGAAGGAGACAGAATAACGCAACAGTGCCGAACTGCATAAAAAGCAGCGCAATAGATGAAGAGAAGGTGAAGAGATGAATGCTGATTTTCCACTGAAGGGTTATAAGAAGAATAAAGACCATGTTGACGGCATTGAAAAGCAGGATGCCTGTTAAGAGCTTTGGGGGATGGAGAGTTTTCATAAACTCGTAACCTAGGGCATTGACAGCAACGAGAACCAGCAGCGGAAGAAAGCGCTGTTCGCGGAAGGAAATATTGAAATCAGAGATTTTCCCTATTTTTTTCAGGCCGGAAATAAGAAAGATGGGCACAATGGTGCTGGAAAAAAACAGAACCGTGAGGTATGAGATACTGTTGACATCATGACCATACCCTCTCATCACTATTGCATAATAAGCTACCGGCGCAACCACAACCGGACTGATTACCCATGAAATAAAGTTTGCAAAACGGTGTTGGTCAAACTGCATGGGCTGAAGACGATAAAAAAATGTGGAGATTTTAGCGTAATACGTCGTAAAAGTATGTTGAAATATAGTTTTTATTAAAATTAAAACCACGTATATTCTTGTTCTGTAATGCGAGAGTGGTGAAATTGGTATACACGCTAGTCTTAGGAACTAGTGCCGTGAGGCGTGAGGGTTCGAGTCCCTTCTCTCGCACGCATAAATAATGAATGCCAAAGTGGCGGAACTGGTAGACGCGCTGGACTCAAAATCCAGTGAGTGAATAACTCGTGTGGGTTCGATTCCCATCTTTGGTACCACATCAACAAACAATCGGGATATACCCACCATGCATAGAATGTATTCACCCTGGCGTGAAGTGTATATGCAGTCATTCAAGGATGAAAAACCTGCCGGTGAGACCGCGAAATCAGTATTTGCCGATCTTCCTCCAGAAGAGGATGAGAAGCGGTTTGTGCTTTACAGGGGGAAAACGTGCTTCATCATCATGAACCTCTACCCTTATAACTGCGGCCACCTTATGGTGATTCCCTATCTGCAGACTCCTGACTTGTCAGATCTCGACAGGGAGACGAAACTTGAGGTGATGGAGCTTACTGACCTCTCGATCAAGGCACTGAAACTTACTCTCAGACCTCAGGGGTTCAATGTAGGGGCCAATCTCGGAAAAGTTGCCGGTGGAAGCGTTGATACGCATATCCATTTTCATATTGTTCCCCGTTGGGAAGGCGATACCAACTTCATGCCTGTGCTTGCAGATGCTAAAGTGCTCAGCAATGACATGAACTCCACCTATAAAAACCTGAAAAAGGCTTTCGCTGACCTTACTGAGGGAGTAGAGTAACGCTCTCTACGGTGGAATGGAAAGAGTTCCCTGCCCTATCACTGACTCGAAGGAGTTTACCCCTTATCTTCAGGTCCCCGACCGTTTTGACAACTCCGGAAAAGCAGAGTGGAATCTTGTGCGCTCTTGCGCTTCAGGGCTTATTATGCTTAATCCCCGTCCGGATGGTGCTGAAATAACCCGGCATTACCCTGGCGCGCGGTATGACCCTTATCGGAACAGCAGGAACAGTTCGTCCTTCAAAGAGAGGGCTTACCTTGCTGCGCGTACTCTCCTGCTCGGCTATCGAGCCGGAATCATTTTGAAAGGATGGAGAAAGCCGATGGAAGAGTGTGCTGTGCTTGAAATCGGGTGTTCGACGGGGGATCTTCTGAATTATTTTCGTCGAAAGGGAGTGCCGATCAATAGCCTTGCCGGTGTTGAGCCTGATGCTGAGGCAGCGGGGTATGCACGGGAGTTTTTCGGACTGAACATATTTCCGTCAATTGCGGAGGTTAGCGCTGAGAGGAAGAAATTTGACCGCATTGTGCTTTGGCATACGCTTGAGCATATTCACGCCATCAATGAAACGCTCCATGAAGTTTCAGAGCTGCTTAAGCCGGATGGGGTGCTTGTTGTTGCGCTGCCAAATCCGGCAGGTTTTGATGCTGAGCATTTTAAGGAGAACTGGGTGGCATGGGATGCGCCGCGGCATCTCTATCATTTTTGGCCGGGAACTCTTGAAAAACTGCTGGGATTGCATGGGTTGAGGGTTTTTAAACAGCGGGCTTATTTTCCGGACACGGTGTATAATTGCTTTCATAGCGAAGCGCTGAGATGCAGTCGGCAGGGGGGGAAATCAGTGCTGAGTGCTGAGGGGCGAGTGCTGAGTGAAGAAAGTGAAAACAGTGGGCAGTTGGCAGTGGGCAGTCGGCAGGGGGGGGAATTAGTGCTGAGTGCTGAGGGGCGAGTGCTGAGTGCTTTCAGGATTTTGAGACTTCTTGGGAGAGGAGGGGTTGATGCGCTTCGGGGGGGAGCGAGGGCTTCGAGCTTTGTTTATTATGCTGAAAGAAAGGGCTGAGTGCCGAGTGGGGAAAGTGAAGATAGTTGACGATGGGGAGTGATGAGTTGTGCTCAGTGTGTTTTCTTTTTTATTGTGTGCTTAAACTTCAGGAGTGCAAAATTCAGCTCGATTGAGGTTTCGGTATCGCTTGTTTGTAAATCTTCGTCAAAAATGTCGGCAATGAGTTCTCCACTCTTTTGCATGAGTGATTTTTGCTCGGCTTTGTTTTGGGTCGCTGACAACTGCTTTATGCTTCTGGATAACTCTCTCTGTTTTGAGAATGTTTCTATGATAGCAAACGTAGCGTCTATGGCTTGCTGGCTTCGAAGAATCGTAGCCACCATGTACAAACCTTTTTCACTAAATGCTTTAGGTAAGACTCTTGTTTTTGCAAATTTTGTGGTCGAAAATTTCGACCGCAAATCGGCAAACTCTGACTCATTAAGCTCAAACATATAATCCTGTGGAAATTTGTCAGGATTGTTTTTTACAGCCTCGTTGATTCTTTTTGTCTCAACTCCATAGATTTTGGCCAGATCTGAATCAAGCAAGACTTTTTCGTCTCTTATCTCTATGATAAGCTCGATTAGATTCTCGATTTTTATGAGGTCACTCATCACAAAAAATTTAATCGTTTCATTTCAGGTCTAATCCTGCGAAATGCGTTATAAACCTCCCTTTCAATCTCTGAATATAGCGAATATGAAGTATTATATTATTATTTATAGTTTATTTTTTTAGTAATAAGAGCGGGAGGGCTGAGCAGGAAGAAAGTGCTGAGCGAAAGCGAAATCAGTTGACAGTGGGCAGTGAAGGAGTGAAATCGGTGTTGAATATTGAGGTCGTGCGAGAGCCTGCTGATGCAGCAAGTACACTTAGTCATGAGCGTCCCATAGTTAGTCATTGTTGGGGTTCAGGAATCACCCCAACCTACATATCGGACTTTCGTTGAGCGGCCTAGGGCTTTGTCGAGCTGGATGGAGGCGACGAGGTAGTCGTAGATGGCCTGGAGGTAGTTGGTTTTGGCTTTGTTGAGTTGGAGTTCGGCGTCGGTTAGTTCGAGGCGGGAGCCGATGCCTTCTTTGAAGCGGAGGAGGGATATTTTGTAGCCGCGTTCTGCTACGCTGATGGTTTTGGACTGTACTTCAATTCGTTTTTGTGATTCGCGGAAGTTAAGGAGGCGAACTTCGACTTCGGCGCGGATGTTGGCTTTGAGATCGTCTACCCGGGTTCTGGTTTGCATCTGGGAGATTTTGGCCTGTTCAACCTGGGAACTGGTGCGGAAGCCGGTAAATATGGGCAGTGAAACCTCAAGGCCTACGGCTGTAGAGACAGGCCAGCGGGAGTCGGTAGTTTTGACGTTATCGTTGAATGCTGTCTGGGATTCAAGCTGGCCGAAGGCGCTGATTACAGGGTAATGGTCGGCCCTGGCGGCACTGACTTTGGCGCCTTCTGCCTGTACCTGAAGAGAGAGCTGGCGAAGGTCGGGCCTTGCGTCAATTGCTTCCTGGTATGCTGTTGCGATATCCTGCGGGTAGGTGGCTGAAGAGAGTTGAAGCTTTCCTGAAAGTACAATCGTGCTGTCGAGGGGTATACCAATAGCGTTTTTCAGCTTTGTCATGGTTGTTACGACACGATTTTCGGCCTGGATGAGATCGGGGCGGAGATTTTCGACAGAAAGATAGGCTTTGAGGGTATCGATATCGGCGGCTACACCCTGACGGAACATTGCCCTTGTATCTTTTCTTGATTGTTCCCAGCGTGCTATGCTCTGCCTAATGAGCTGGAGCTGATCTCTGGAGATGAGTACGTCGTAATAGGACATTTTGATGTCGGCGATAACGGATGCTTCGCTGTTGCGATAGGCTTCGTCACTCATTTTGCGGAGAATGCCTGCGGCCTTGATTCCGGCAAAGGCTGATCCGTTAAAGAGTGCCTGACGAAGAGTAAGGGTGGCGGTGGCAGCATTGTCGGCACTGATGATGAGAGGAATAAATGAGTTGCCGGTTCCGCCAGAAAAAATATCAGGGAAAAAAAGTACGGAGGGTTTGAGGGAGCGGGTGTAGGTAAAGTCGGAAGTAACCTGTGGAAGAACCTTTGCCCATGTTTCTCGAATTTTCTGTGAGGTCATATCACGGTCCAGCCTTGCGATTTCAAGGGTCCGGCTTCTTTCGAGCCCGATATGGACGGCATCGTCAAGCGTGAGCGAGTTATTTGCAGGGAGAGCGGCAGCATGAAGGGGAGAAAATGCAGTCAGAAAAAGAATCGGCACTATAAAGAGAAGTGTCTGGCGGAACCTGTTCATAAAAGAGTCTGTCTTGATGAAAAAATATCTGACGATGCCTGCCATAAGGAATAGAAAGGAATATAAAAAAGTGATTGGTTTTCGTAACAATCATACGCGGTATCGTTCGGTCCAGAAGAGGCTGAGGCGTTCCTTTATATATTTTTCGCGGCCTTCATCTCCGGGACGGTAGTATGCCTTTGGGGCGAGACCCTCAGGAAAGTATTGCTGCTGGACAAAATGGCCCGGATAGCCATGCGGGTATTGATATCCTTCACCGTATCCTTCAGCTTTCATGAGTTTTGTTGGGGCGTTGCGGAGATGAAGAGGAACCCTTAGCTGCTGCATTGATCTGGCTTCACTCATTGCTTCATTGATGCCCTGATAGCTGGCATTGGATTTTGGGGCTGAGGCCAGGTAGGTAACGCCTTGCGCCAGGTTAATTCTGGCTTCGGGCATTCCTATCAGCGCTACGGCCTGAAAAACTGATACCGCAAGAGTGATGGCATAGGGGTCGGCATTGCCGATATCTTCGCTAGCGAAAATAACCATGCGCCGTGCTATAAACTTGGGGTCTTCGCCTCCCTCAAGCATCCGGGCAAGCCAGAAGAGTGCGGCATCGGGATCTGAGCCCCGCATGGATTTGATAAAGGCGGAAATGATGTCGTAGTGGTTGTCGCCTCCCTTATCGTAGATGGGGGCACTGTGCTGGAGGGCAACCTGGAGCACTTCCCTGTTCAAGAGTATGTGCGCAGGGCCTTGGGGCATGAGGGAGAGGGCCGCTTCTACTGCGTTGAGGGCTTTGCGTGCATCACCTCCGGAAAACTGTAGAAGAAAATCAAGGTCGGCAATTTCAATGGAAAGGTCGCGGAAAAGTTTGTCTTCTTTGAGTGCTCGAAGAATCACCGCTTCGATCTCTTTCGGGCCGAGGGGGTTGAGTATATAGACCTGCATGCGGCTCAAGAGGGCGGCGTTAACCTCAAAGGAGGGGTTTTCGGTTGTTGCTCCTATGAGTACGATAAGCCCCTGCTCTATGGCGTGAAGCAGCGTGTCCTGCTGGGTTTTGTTGAAGCGGTGAATTTCGTCGATGAAGAGAAGTGTCCGCCTGGCTGTACGCCGTGATTTTTCTGCATTTTCAAGCGCTTTGCGGACATCCTTGACCCCGGAATCGATCGCTGAAAGCTGTTCGAACTGGTAGCTCAGACTGGAGGCGCAGATTTCGGCGAGCGTGGTTTTACCCGATCCTGGAGGGCCCCAGAAAATCATTGATGGCATAGTGCCGCCTGCAAGGAATTTGCGAAGGGGGCCATTTCGGCCGACAAGATGTTCCTGCCCTGCCATATCGTCGAGAGTTCGGGGACGAACGCGCTGGGCCAGAGGCTGAAAGTAATCTTTTTCGCCGGGAGAGTCGGAAAAGCCGAAGAGATCAGAGTCCATATGCAGGGTGTTCTGGCATTTAAAATCCGTTTTCACGAAGCCACAGGTCATCGATCCGTGAAGAAGGGATAGCTGATGATGAAGGAGCTGCAAGCTGGCGGGCGACGTATTTGCCGAGAATGTCAAACTCGAGATTTACCCGGCTGCCCGGCTGCAGGGAGTGAAGGGTGGTGTGAGCAACGGTATAGGGAATAATGGCGACAGCAAAGAGCTGTGCATCGAGTTTGGCTACGGTCAAACTTATGCCGTCAATGGTTATTGATCCGGCTGAAACAATGAAAGCAGTGAACGATTCAGGGAGTGCGACCCAGAGCTCACGGCTTGAGCCCAACTGCCTGATGTCGTGCACAGCGGAAGCACAGTCAACATGACCGAGCACAAAATGGCCGCCGAGACGGTCGAGAGGGCGAACGGCTCGTTCCAGATTAACCCGTGAGCCGTTGCGAAAAGAGCCAAGTGTGGTTTTGGAAAGCGTTTCTTCGACGGTGTCGACCTCAAACCACCCCTCGCCAACAGCTACCACGGTCTGGCAGGCGCCGCTTATGCTTACGCTTTCGTCAATGGAAAGCGTACTGAACTCGCTGGAATTACCATAGTGCACCTTGAGCCGCAATCCGCCATTTCGCTTTGTAACTCCGGTAACTGTGCCGACATCCTTGATAATTCCGGTAAACATTTCAGATAGTTTCACTTAAAGAGATGAACGGCATCCCGATAAGAGTAAGATGCCGCATTCAGGTTCTAATATATATAATGAACACCTCTCTTTACTCGCTGAGAGTAAAAGATGGAAGGCAAACTTTACCTGCAGCTGAAAAGAGCTATCCCTTTCAGAACAAGTTTAGTTTTGTTGGGGTTCAGGAATCACCCCAACCTACGTATGGTCACCATCAAATCTTTTCCATTATTTATGAGGCTGTTTATGCTAAAACCTTGAGGGCCGCACTGTAGTCGGGCTCGTCAACAATTTCAGTGATCTGCTGGGTATAACGGACTATGCCATCGGCATCAATAATAACAATAGCGCGGGAGAGAAGCCCCTTCAGAGGGCCGGTAGTAATAGTGACGCCGTACTCTTGACCGAATTCAGGTGAACGGAAGACGGAAAGGGATATCACATTGTTTAACCCTTCGGTTTCACAAAAACGTTTATGGGCAAAGGGCAGGTCGGCGGAAATACAGAGCACAACGGTGTTGTCGAGGGAGGATGCATCGTGGTTAAAGCGCCTGACTGATGATGCGCAGACAGGGGTATCAAGACTCGGAAAAATGTTAAGAACAAGCCGTTTACCTGCAAAATCGGCAGGGCCCGCCTCGGAAAGATCGGTTTTTACCAGGCAGAAAAAAGGGGCTTCGGATCCTTTTGCAGGGAGGGTTCCGATACTTTCAATTGGATTGCCTTTGAGTGTGAGATGTGCCATAACAATTTCTGTTTAAACGTTTATGAGGATTTATCCAGTGCAATGAACAACAGGCTAACAACATCGAAGAAAACAAAGAAGTTCAACGAAAGATAGAGTATTTATAACCGCTTGTCAGGCAAAACCTGAAAATAACCATTGACAGTGACGACCTGGAGAGGATAGTCGAACAAAGAGGAGAGAGAGTCGGATGTGAGCATGTCGGTTTTGTTGCCATCGCCCACAATCTGCCCCTCTTTTAAAAGCACAATTCTTTCAATTTCTGGAGGAATTTCATGAAGATGATGGGTAACAAGCATGACGGTTTTACCTGATTGCATCATCCTTCGAAGCTGGTCGAGGTAGTGAAATGTGGCATTGAGGTCGAGGCCGGTGGTTGGCTCGTCGAGCAGGAGCGCATCGGGATTGTTGATGAGTGCCCTACCAAGCAGAAAACGTCGCTGCTGTCCGGTTGACATGGCACCGAAAGCTCGATGCTTCAGCGCGCTAATACCTAGATCATCCATGACTGCCCCGGCTTTTTGCAGATCGTCGTTACTGAACTGCTGATTTTGCCAGATATCAATACTGGCATAGATGCCCGATAGAATCACATTGATGCCGCGCGCCCGACGAAGGTAATCGTGCTGCAAATCATGGGAAATAATGCCGAGTCGGGTGCGAAGATCAAAAACATTCCAGCGGTCCATGCCGAAAATCTTAACGTGGCTGCCCGGTTCGGCAACAGGGTAGATATCGCTTGAGAGAAGCTTCATCAGGGTCGTTTTGCCTGATCCGTTTGGACCGAGAATAGCTGTGCTGCACCCCGCTTCGATGCAGAGCGAGAAATCCCTGAAAACGCAGGTAGTACCGGAGTATGCTGTTACCCGATGCATGTCTATAACGTTCTCTTTACGATGCTGAGCCATTATTTCCAAAGACCACCTCCATGTGAAGCGCTGTAGCGTCCAGCACCGAAAAAGAAGAGTGCGAGTGATCCAAAAAGATAGAGTGCCTCGAGCTCAAGGGCGTAGCCGCCATGTTCGGCAACTGAAAAGAGTTCTTTTGAATGGACCAGATAGACGGCCATAGCCATGACAACAACCTGTAAAAGAGCGGCTGGCCTCGTATAGATGCCCAACACCATAAAGAGCGGTGCAAGAAGCTCGCCGATAAGAATGCCATGTGAGAGATAGCCCGGAAGCTTTGCCTTGAGAAGCAACTGCGTCACAAAAGCGTATCCGTGCTGGAGCTTGGAGAGTCCATGAAAAAGCATGAGGGAGCCGACAGTGACCCGGAGGATTAACTTTCCAAGATCACTGTTATTGACAAGGCGCTCAAGCATTGGGGAGCCTCGTTTTGTGTATTTTTTTCCCATTATACCTCAGGTTTTTGCAGTGCTTTGTTTCTTATCGTTCAAGAGGGCATCGGGCAGTCGTGTTCACTTGAGAAGATAAGCCTCCAGCAGCAGATCGTTTCCAAAAAATCGCGGAGCCTCAAATTGCAGGGTCACTGCCCCGGCAGGTAGAGTGATACCGAGGGGTGCAAATGCACTGAGGCCGTCGCCACCGAAAAGCTTTGGGGCTAGAAACATATAGATTTTATCCGCAAGTTTTTCTCGAATAAATGAAGCGGACAAACTGCTCCCTCCTTCAACCATCACTGAAAGAATGTTGCGTTTATGGAGTTCAAGAAGAACCTGGCGAAGATCGAGTTTTTCGTCACGCTCATTGACGAATAAAACTGTCACTCCTCGTTGCCTTAACTGCTCCACTTTCGGCAACCCGGAGGATAACGATGACGTAAAGAGAATAGTTTCGGCCTCAGAACCAAAAATTTTTGCAGTCAATGGCGCCTTCAGCTGACGATCGAGAACAACACGAAGGGGATTTCGACCGGAACAGTGCCTGACGGTAAGCAGGGCATCATCAGCGCGAATGGTAGCATCACTTATAATGACTGCGTCGTAGATGCTCCGGAGGCGGTGAACCTCCCGCCTTGCAGGTTCGCCTGTAATCCATTGGGATGCACCTTGTGATGTTGCAATTTTGCCGTCAAGTGTCTCAGCCAGTTTAAGGGCAACGAGAGGCATGGCGGCGGTGTGACTTTTAATAAATGCTTCGTTGAGTTTTTGGCATTCGGCTTCAAGCACCCCTTCGGTGACCTCGATCCCTGCGGCAATAAGCTTTGCGGTTCCTTTGCCTGCGACCGCAACATGAGGATCACGGCAGCCGATGACGACGCGGGGTATCCCCTTTTCAATAATAAGATCGCTGCAGGGGGGGGTTTTTCCGAAATGGGAACATGGTTCGAGATTGACATAGAGGGTTGCGTGAGGAAGCAATGCCTGGTTGGAGACAGAAGCAACAGCGTTAACTTCAGCATGAGGGCCGCCAAATTTCTGATGGAAGCCTTCACCGATAATTTCGCCATTGTACACAATAACAGAGCCTACCATAGGATTCGGGCTCACACTGCCGGCGCCCTCGGAGGCAAGTTCCAGGCAACGGCGCATATAAAGTATATCATCGCTCATGGGCATCGCTCAACCTGGCGGGGTTTCAACCATTGGTACCTGAACCAGCTTGATACCGGATAGCCTGATGAGTTCTGCGATATGCTCTATTTTATAGGGTTTAAGGTAGTAGATGGTTTTTATGCCCACATTAATCAGCACTTTAAGGCAGTGGATACAGGGGCTTGCTGTGATATAGATATCGGAGTCCTGTATGGAGACGCCATGCTTTGCGGCCTGGGCAATGGCATTGATTTCTGCATGAATCGTGTTCACGCAGTTCTCTTCGACAGTTCCATCGGGATGGGTGCTGCGGTAAATACGGCAGTTGCTGTCGTTACAGTGAGGAAGGCCGGAAGGGGCTCCGTTGTATCCGGTTGAAAGAATACTGTGATCCCTTACAATAACCGCGCCGATATGACCACGGGTACAGGTGGCGCGGCGGGAAATAAGTTGTGCGACACTCATGAAATATTCATCCCAGCCAAGCCGCTTTTCAGGCTCAGAACTGCCATGACATTCATCACCCGAACAGCAACATCCTGCCTTACTTTTTTCCGACATATCGATAGTGTTTTGCATACGACCTATGAGAGCTATAGGAGTTATGGGAGTTATGGGAGTTATAAAAAAGTTAGAGTTTGTAGTAGTCGCGGTACCAGGTTATAAAGCGTTTGATGCCTTGCTGTACGGTGGTTTGGGGTTTGTAGTTGACGTCCTGGATGAGCTGATCGACATCGGCGTAGGTATCGGGGACGTCGCCGGGCTGCATTGGGAGGAACTCTTTTTCGGCAGTTCGGCCAAGTTCATGCTCGATAGCCCCGATGTAGTCCATGAGATTGACGGGAGTGCTGTTGCCGATGTTGTATACCCGCCAGGGGGCGCGACTTGAGCCGGGATCGGGGGTAAGGCCTGACCAGTCGGGGTTGGGCTCTGCAACATGATCGAGCGTTCTTATTACTCCTTCGGTAATATCATCGACGAAGGTGAAGTCGCGACGGTGGTTGCCGTAGTTGAAAACCTGGATAGGTTTGTTGTTGACAATGGCATCGGTAAACAGAAAGAGTGCCATATCGGGCCTGCCCCAGGGGCCGTAGACGGTAAAAAAGCGAAGACCGGTTGTCGGCAGATTATAGAGGTGACTGTAGGTGTGCGCCATGAGCTCGTTGGCCTTTTTGCTGGCGGCGTAGAGAGAGAGCGGATGATCGACATTGTCATGCACTGAAAAGGGCATGGTTTCGTTGGCTCCGTAGACCGAACTTGAGGAGGCGTAAACAAGATGCTTAACCCGGTGATGGCGGCACCCTTCGAGGATATTGAGAAAACCGAGAATATTGCTGTTGATATATGCATGGGGATTGATCAGGGAGTATCGGACCCCAGCCTGTGCGGCAAGATTAACCACCCGTTCAAAACAACCTGTGCGGAAAAGCTCCTCCGTGGCGTCGCGGTCGGCAATGTCGGCTTTTATAAACGTGAACCCTTCGTGAGGTAAAAGCATGGCAAGCCGCGCCTCTTTGAGTGAGACATCGTAATAGTCATTCATGTTATCGATGCCCGTTACCGTGTCGCCACGTTCAAGCAGCTGCCGGCAGAGATGAAATCCTATAAACCCTGCGGCTCCGGTAACCAGAATATGCATGGAAGGCAATCGTTAAACTGTTGGTGTAACACTATTTTATATATCTTGACAATGTATGATAAAAATAATTCACCGACCTGATCAAGAAAAAAATTGCACACCCTCTGACAACTCGACCGGCCGTTGACAGGAAAATTATTTAGGCTGTTATTATCATATTCCGAAATTATTTAAGTATATAGAGGTTATAAAGAGTAGTGTTACCAGATTTACCAACAACATGAAGAAATACCTGTATGAGTCGCTTTTTTGAGCGATATGAGGCTGACACAAGTCATTTTTTTGATGAGGTTATTGCTCAAGATGGAATACCTCGGTCTCATTATGACAAGCTGCTTCATCGCTTCGGCAAGTTTTCAATTGACGATGTTAAAGCCCGCCGGGAAGTTGTTAACATCTTTTTTCGAAACCAGGGTATCACCTTTACGGTTTATGGCGAGGAAGAGGGTGTGGAACGAATTTTCCCTTTTGATCTTATTCCGAGAGTTGTGCCTGGAAATGAATGGCACACAATAGAAAAAGGACTCGTGCAGAGAATTACCGCACTCAATGAGTTCCTGTACGATATCTATCACACTCAGAAGATTCTGAAAGATAAAATCATTCCTCCGGAGCTGATTCTCGGAAGCCAGCATTTCCGACGGGAATTTGTAGGGGTAACCCCTCCTCTCGGTGTTTACATTCATGTGACCGGAAGCGATATCATCCGTGACAGAGAGGGCAACTATCTGGTACTTGAGGACAATCTTCGCACGCCGAGCGGCGTCTCTTATATGCTGCAAAACCGGCAGGCAATGAAGCGTGCTTTCCCGGTGCTTTTTGACAAATACAAGATCCGGCCGATCGATAATTATCCACAGGAACTTCTCCGTACCCTGCAGGAAATCAGTCCAGGTTCGCGCCGTGAACCAAACGTTGTCGTACTTACTCCCGGCATTTACAACTCGGCGTACTTTGAGCATAGCTTTCTTGCCAGGCAGATGGGCGTTGAACTGACTGAGGGAAAGGATCTGGTTGTCAATGACAATAAGGTTTACACAAGAACCACTCGCGGTCTTGAACGGGTTGATGTCATTTACAGGAGAGTGGATGATGCTTTTCTTGATCCTCTGGTGTTCCGCCCTGACTCGAAGCTTGGTGTTGCCGGTCTTGTGAATGCGTACAGGAAAGGAAATGTCACGCTTGCCAATGCGATCGGGACCGGAGTTGCTGATGATAAGGTTATTTACAGCTTTGTACCTGAAATCATCAAATACTACCTCGGTGAGGATCCGATTCTGCAGAATGTGCCAACATGGCTGGCGAGCAACCCTTCTGACCTTAAATATATCCTTGAAAACCTTGGCACCCTTGTTGTGAAGGCGGCCAATGAATCCGGAGGGTATGGGATGCTGATCGGTACGGAATCAACGATTGAACAGCAGGAAAATTTTGCCGAGTTGATTGTTGCCAATCCGCGCAACTATATTGCCCAACCGACTATTTCGCTGTCGCGTCATCCAAGCTTTTTCAATGACACAGAACTTTATGGCTGTCATATCGACCTTCGGCCCTATGTTTTGTATGGTAAAACTGTTACTATAGTGCCCGGAGGACTTACAAGAGTTGCTCTCAAGCGTGGTTCGCTGGTGGTCAACTCATCTCAGGGCGGAGGCAGCAAGGATACCTGGGTTGTCGATGAATAAACTTTAATTTCTGATTATCATGTTAAGCCGTGTTGCCGAATCCCTGTTTTGGATGAGTCGATATTTTGAACGGGCAGAGAACACTGCAAGGTTTCTTGATGTCAATTTCAACCTGCTGCTCGACCTTAATAAAATTACTCCGATTGAGAACCCGAACTACTGGGTGGCTCTTATTCTTGTAACCAGCGATAAGGATCGCTTCAACAAGCTGTACAGCGAGTACTCTGCGCAAAGCGTTACCGATTATCTTGTATTCAACAAAAATAATCCGAATTCGATCATCTCTTCTATCGGACTTGCAAGGGAAAATGCACGGAGTATTATTGAAAGTATATCAAGTGAAATGTGGGAGCAGGTCAACAACCTTTACCACTACCTGCAGAACATTACTCCGCAGTTTGTCCATAATGACCCCTATAGCTTTTATAAAGAGATAAAAAACGCGTCACATCTTTTTCAGGGGATTACTGACAACACTTTTTCGCATAACGAGGGATGGGATTTTATACAGATTGCCAAGTATCTTGAGCGCAGCGATAATATTGCGCGCCTTATTGACGTGAAGTACCACATGCTGCTTTCGGAGGCACAAAGCCAGCCTGAGATTGTTGAGGGTTCGGAAGATATTATTCAATGGATGGCTGTACTGAAAAGCTGCAGTGCATTGGAAGCGTTCCGTAAAGTGTACCTGTCGAAAATTGATCCTGACAATATTCTGCAGTTCCTGATTCTCGACAGAACATTCCCTAGAAGCATCAACTTTTCGGTCTGCGCTGCTGAAGATGCCCTCTGGCGTATATCGGGCAGCTCGCGGCATCGGTATGTCAACAATGCTGACAGGCTTATCGGTAAAATCGAAGCGGAGCTGAGTTATACGGCAATGGAAGATATCTATGCAAAAGGATTGCATACCTATCTTGAAGATCTTGAACAGCGACTGGTTAAAGTGGGTGAACAGGTGCACCTGACCTATTTTGCCTATCACACACCGGATATTGAATCATCGGATATTGCTGAAGCTTTGCCGTTTACCGGTGTTGCCGGTGGACGCCCGAACTGGAGCCAGGCTCAGCAGCATCAACAGCAGCAATAACCGGACACTTTAATAATAAGAGCATGATTGTAAAAGTTGAACATTCCACCCTGTTTGAATATGATACGCCGATCTATGAAACAGCTACCGAAGTAAGGCTGCACCCTGACAACAATCCTGCAGCTCCGCAGCGATGTGCGAGCTTTAAGCTGCAAGTCGATCCCCCTGCCACCATATTTGAATACACCGATTTCTACGGAAACATTGTCAATCATTTCAACCTGCTCCAAAGTCATAAGCAGGTGAAAATTGTCGCTACGTCAGTGGTTGAAACCGGCATTGGCCATTGCGCAGCAAGTGAGAATGAGGATATTTTTCTCATTGACTTTACCTGCCAGAGTCGCTATGTGCATTTTGATCAGGCAATTCGCGATTTTTCATCACGTTTTGCCACAGATAGAGACAGTTACGGGCTTGCAGAATCGATATGCCGGCACATTAATGAATCGTTCATCTATGAACCGGGAGTAACAGACGTTCACAGTACCAGTGCGGTTGTGATGGCGCTTGGAAGGGGCGTTTGCCAGGATTTTGCCCATATCATGCTTGCTGCCTGCCGCTACCTGAATGTGCCTGCCCGTTATGTAAGCGGCTACCTTTTCGGGGGAAGCACTCCGGATGGCAGGGATGAGGCTACGCACGCTTGGTGCGAAGTGTATTGCGGCAAAGAAAAGGGATGGATAGGCATGGACCCGACTCACAGTACCCTTTTTGTCGATGAGCGGTATATTAAAATCGGCTCTGGAAGAGATTATGATGATGTCCCTCCGGTACGAGGCACCTATAAAGGCAATGGACAGGAAAAGCTCAGCGTATCGGTGAAAGTGAGCTCCATGGAGTGAAATTGCGGCTGCAGGGACTTCCCTGCCCCGACATCACGCTAGCATGCCGGGGTTGAGAGAACGTCAAACCTTAATGAAGCGCCTCAACGGCGTTCAGAAGTTCGTTGATATGAGTTGCCAGCTCTTTCATTGTAAAAGGTTTCAGAATAAAGCCGACACCCTCGTTTTGCACCCCGCATCGAACAGCCATATCGTTATGATCACCTGATATAAACAGGGTTTTAAGGTTTGGGCATATCGTGAGAAGCTGCTGTGAAAGATCGCATCCATTCACTTCCCGTAAAACGACATTGGTCAGGAGCAGGTCGAGAGCGTTCCGCTGTTCGGCAGCGATAGTGATGGCTGCTTCAGGGGTACAAACTGCTACTACACGATATCCTTTTTTTTCAAGCATTTGCTTATAGAAAATCAGGATATCCGGCTCTTCTTCAACAAGCAATACTGTTTCTTTACAATCCTCAAAGGCAGGCGGATCCTCATTTGCAGAAAAATAGTTTTTGCCCATATATCGGGGCAAGTAGATGGAAAAGGTGCTTCCCCTGCCAGACTCGGTTTGGCAATCGATACCACCATGATTCTGTTTGGCTATTCCATAGGCTATAGACAAACCAAGACCAAGAGCCTGTCGATCTGCTCGGGTGGTAAACAACGGTTCAAAAATAAAGGGCAGGTCTTTTTTATCAATCCCGGTGCCGTTATCAGTAACTGAAAGAATCACATAGTGGCCAAGTGCCTTGCAGGGGTGACCGGCTGCGCAATCATGCTGATCAATGAAAATACGGCTGGTTTCGATGGTGATGTGACCGTTTTCGGTTATTGCATCACGGGCATTGAGGGTAAGGGCTGAAAGAAGTTCATCAATTTGCACGGGGTCTATCTTTACAAGAGTTTTTTGCCGGTCGGGGATCCATTCGAGGGAAATATTTTCACCGATACGTTTGCTCAGTTGACTCAGCTTTCCTTCTACTAATATGTTCAACTCGCAAACGATTGGCATGACGGCACCACTTCGAGCAAAAGTTAAGAGTTGATTGATCATACCGTTAGAACTGGCAATACATTCTACTGTATCCGATATGCTTTTACCCAGCGATGCAGTTATCGCTTCCTTTTTCAAAATCATATTGAGGAGATCAACCATGTTCGACAGTGTTGAACTGTGATTACCACCTACCCTATTGATAACACTGCCCAAAAATTCCATTTTCTGGCACTGAATCAATGTTAGCTGATCGTTCTTTTCTGACTGCTCCGCACGTTTTCGGAGAACAAGGGCGCTGGCAAGATCTGCAATACCTTTTACGGTCAGTTCATGTTCGTCGTCATACATAAATGAACTGCCTCCAACCCCGAGAATCGCTGTAACCACCTCGCCGTTCATGATGGGGACAACCAATAAGCGCCTGTAACCTAAATGTTGACCCTGAGGATTTTTGAATATTTCGGG
Source organism: uncultured Chlorobiaceae bacterium (assembly GCA_903851385.1). Classification (GTDB taxonomy): domain Bacteria; phylum Bacteroidota; class Chlorobiia; order Chlorobiales; family Chlorobiaceae; genus Chlorobium. The sequence goes on from CAINOC010000024.1 coordinate 30,334, forward strand.
AGTCTTACTTCCGTCATGAAAAACTGTTCCCTGTGCCTTTACTACCTCAACAAAAAGCTCTGCCTGGTTTAAGGGAAAGCATTTGTCGGCATTGGTTGACAAGACCTCAAGGGCAGGCTCCCTCATAGTATCCCCGAGAAAATAGCAAAACCCGATCGTACTCTCTGTAAGCCGCTCGACTTCATCCAAAATTGCCTGAAGCAGTTCTTCAATCGAGCGGGTATCGATAATCTCAAAAAGACGCATTCGAAAGTGGGTATGATACTGTAAGCTCTTACGCAGAGTGACATCATGGAGGAAACCGACTATGACGGGATTTCCATTTTGCTCGGAATATTGCAGGTGAACCTTTGCCCAAAAGAGGGAGGCATTGTCTCTCTGAAATTGTAATTCCAGAATCTGAGGGTAACTTTGATGCAGACCAGTCTCAGTTATGGCATCAAGAGCTCTTTGAATTTCTTTTTCGCCTGCAAGAAATCTGGTCAATGACTTACCTTCCATATCCTTCGGCATAAACCCGAAGATGTTTTCAGCACCCTCTGAAACATAGCGTAATATCGAGTTGCAATCGGCTATGAAGACGACCCCGTCCATATTCTCTATAATGGAACTAAAAATGTTCACCCTTTGATTCAGACTTTCTTCTGCTTTGGATGGAACTCGGATATCGAGTATCATACACATAACGAAAGGGTTGCCCTCGATCATGATTTTCCTGCCCGTCATCATGACCCGGCGGATATCCTGTTCACCCTGAAAAAGCACCCTTGCCTCAGCGGTTTCTTCGTATCCGCTTGCGAGAACACTCAAAAGTTTTGCTCTTACATGCGGCTGATCGGCATGATAAACAAGCTGATCAATGACATTGATCAGGGGTTTTTTTCTGCCGGGCTTTGCAGCTTTCTGTTGATTAAAAGAGGCATTCCAACCAACAAAATTTCCTTTTTGATCAATGACAAAGAAGGAGTGGAGTAACGCTTCAAAATTGGCATGAGCTGGAACCTGCTCATGTTCAGCAAAATTTTTTCCGGCGGCGGCAGGGATGCGATTTTTTTTACTGCACCTGGGTTTCTGCATGGGTAGGGGGTTAAATTCTAAAAATCCAAATCCTTGAAACAAAAGAATACAATCAAGGTCCCGTGCAGCTCTAGTCCAAAATGAGTGGCGTGCTGAATATCAAGTATAGGGGGCAAGTTATCGGCTGCTGAAAAACAGTGTAAGCCTGTCTTAACCCTTTCAATATAGAATTAAAACGGTGAGAAAACATTGAAACACGTATTTATTATTTGTTTTCACTTATAAATCACACTATAAATCAATTATTTTCAGTCAAGGGATTATCACATTTATAGATGATGAGAAGCTTGTTCCATACTTTTTTTTGTGCGGGTCATTGGCTACCTTGACACTATGAAATTCAGCATCATTACTACCGATCGTCACTCTTCAGCCCGATGTGGGGTTCTTGAGACCGCCCATGGAAGCATACCAACTCCGGTATTTATGCCTGTTGGCACGCGTGCAAGCGTTAAGTCGGTTGAACCCCGGGAACTGAAAGAGACGAACGTTCAGATTATTCTGGCGAATACCTACCATCTCTACCTGAAGCCGGGAAACGATATTCTTTTTAAAGCCGGCGGTGTGCACCGGTTTATGAACTGGGATGGTCCGCTGTTAACTGATAGCGGTGGATACCAGGTTTACTCACTCTCGGATCTGCGCAAGATCACGGAAGAGGGGGTAATGTTCAAGTCGCATCTTGATGGCTCGAAACAACAGTTTACACCTGAAAATGTTGTAGATACCCAGCGCATTATCGGAAGCGACATTATGATGCCGCTTGATGAGTGCCCACCTTCGACAGCTGAAAAAGAGTACATCCGTAAATCCGGAGAACTGACCATCCGCTGGGCTGAACGGGCAAAAAAGCATTTCGGTGCAACCTCTCCTCTCTACGGTCATGAGCAATATCTTTTCGGCATCACTCAGGGCGGGATCCATGACGATCTGCGTAAAATTTCAATAGAGGCTCTGATGGATCTTGATTTTGACGGCTATTCCATAGGGGGCATGGCTGTGGGAGAGCCTGCTGTGGAAATGTACCGCATCCTTGAACTTTCACATACCCGGCTTCCTGAAAAGAAACCGAGATACCTGATGGGGGTTGGAACTCCGGAAAACATCTTGAACGCTATTGAACGCGGGGTTGATATGTTTGATTGCGTTATCCCTACGCGTGAAGGGCGAAATGGCCGGGTCTATACCCGCAACGGGAAGATGAATCTGCGTTCGGCAAAGTATGCTGATGATTTTTCTTCAATCGATGAAGGGTTTGATAACCATGTCTGCAGGAACTTCTCGCGGGCTTATATCCGCCACCTTCTGAATGTTGGTGAAATTCTCGGTCTTAAACTCTGCACGCTGCAGAATATTTCTTTTTTCATGTGGCTGACTGCGACGGCTCGAACGCAAATACAGAATGGTTCTTTCGTAGAGTGGAAAGCTGATTTTCTTGAACGATTCAATAGCAATGATACAGCATAAAGTATTTCTTTTGAGCCTTGGGTGCTCTAAAAACACGGTTGATTCTGAACGTCTGATGGCACAGGCTGAAGCTTCGGGCATCGTCTTTACCGAGAAGGTTGATGATGCTGAAACTATTCTCATCAACACCTGCGGCTTCATTGCCGACGCTAAACAGGAGTCCATTAACGAAACTCTGGCGGCAATCGATAAAAAAGCTGAGGGCTCCATTAAGCGTGTTTATGTGATGGGATGCCTTACGGAACTTCATAGAGAGGAACTGCAAGAGGAGATGCCTGAAGTGGATGGATTTTTCGGCACTCGAGAACTTTTTGAAGTGCTTGCCGCAATAGGGGCTGAGTATCGTGAAGAGCTTTATGACCACCGTTCACTGCTTACACCTGCTCATTATTCGTATCTCAAGATTGCCGAAGGATGTAACCGCGCCTGTTCGTTCTGCTCGATCCCAAGAATCAGGGGCAGATACATAAGCCAGCCTCCGGAACAGCTGCTGAGAGAAGCTGGGTTGCTGAAGGCTTCGGGCGTCAAGGAGCTGAATGTGATTGCGCAGGATATAAGCCTTTATGGGTATGACCTGGCAGGGAAAACATTGCTGAACGATCTTGTGCTGCGCCTGTCTGACATTGGGTTTGAGTGGATCAGGCTGCTTTATGCATACCCGGTAAACTTTCCGCTTGAAGTGATTGATACCATGCGCGAGCGGGAAAATATCTGCAATTATCTTGACATTCCGCTGCAGCATTGCAATAGCCGCATTCTCAAATCAATGAACCGGGGCATCGATAAAGATCAAACGGTACAACTGCTTGAGAGCATCAGGGAGAAAAATCCCGATATCCGGCTGCGCACAACCCTGATTGCGGGTTATCCCGGGGAAACGCGTGAAGAGTTTGAAGAGCTGCTGGAGTTCGTAGAAACGAGCCGGTTTGACAGGCTGGGCTGCTTCCCCTACTTCCATGAAGAGCATGCACCGGCTTATGCGCTTAAGGAGACGCTCAGTACTGAAGAGAAGCAGGAACGGGTGGCAGAGATTATGGAACTGCAGGAACAGGTGTCGGAAGAGAAAAACCGGGTATTTGAAGGAGAGGTGGTAAAGGTGCTGATTGATCAAATTGAAGGTGATACAGCTTTCGGCAGAACGGAGTATGATGCTCCGGAGGTTGATAATGATTGCGTCATTACAATTGGTGGTACAGCGGTGACCGTCGGGTCATTCTACATGGCAAACATCAACGATAGTGATGCCTTTGAGCTGCACGGTTCAGTCGTTGAGTAATTGAGCTCATCATACGATCGCTGTGATGAGCATACAGATCCATCAGGAAATTACAATAAAATTGAAAGTTATTATACATAAAGCAGAAGAGGGTGGCTTCTGGGCAGAAATCCCGGCAATTCCAAGGTGCGCTACCCTGGGTGACACAATGGAAGAGCTTTTGGCAAATCTGCAAGATGCTGCAGAAGCCTGCCTTTCTGTGGATTTGAAATAGTAAGACTCTCAAGCATTCTCTCCTTTTTACCGATTGTAATTTGCACTCTCGTACTACCCTTTAGGTCTCTTCCCTGAACTCGAAACTCAGCACTCGCTCCTGTGAAGGGGCATACCATATTTACGGTATTTTTAGGGGATATGCTTGGAGAGGTTGAAAAGATTGGGTTTTTTAAACCATTCGAAATCAAACATGGAGAGTATATGAACACTATAACAGAAAAAACAGCCCTCTCTTCTGGCACTCGCAGCTGTCAATTACCAGCGTGTGCAGTCATAAAAAGATCCGGTTCGTGTCGATAGTGCATTTGAGCACTTTGGCCACGGCCGGTTCCTGACACTGCAGAGAACCGGCTTTTTTTTGACCTTTATCTGATTGATTTCAAACAACTTTTCAACAAGCTTCAAATAACAAGGAGAAGAGAATGAATTTTGACGCCATAAAAAAAATCGCACTTTCAGCTACGCTTATCCTGGCCTCCGGCATACCGGGAACATTTGCAGAGGCAGCTGGAAACGTAACCCTTCTTAACGTTTCCTACGATCCGACAAGGGAGCTCTATCAGAAAGAAAACGCAGCGTTTACCCAGTACTGGCAAAAGAAAAGCGGACAGACCGTTGTGATCAACCAGTCGCATGGTGGTTCAGGCAAGCAGGCTCGTGCTGTCATTGACGGGCTGGAAGCCGATGTTGTAACACTGGCTCTTGCATATGACATTGATGCGATAGCTGACAGCAAACTTCTCGATATCAACTGGCAGAAAAAACTGGCCAACAACAGCACACCATATACCTCCACAATCGTCTTTGTTGTCAGAAAGGGAAATCCAAAGCAGATCAAAAACTGGGATGATCTTGTGAAATCTGGTGTATCAGTCATCACACCAAATCCGAAAACATCCGGAGGTGCACGCTGGAACTACTTGGCGGCTTGGGGTTACAAGCAAAAACAGACCGGTTCTGCTGAAAAGGCAAAAACTTTTGTCAAGGCTTTATACAAGAATGTTCCTGTGCTTGATACCGGTGCCCGTGGCTCAACCCTCAGCTTTGCTCAGCGCGGCCTCGGTGATGTGCTTATTGCCTGGGAAAATGAAGCTCACCTGATTCTGAAAGAGTTCGGTTCTGACAAGTATGAAATCGTCTCTCCATCGGTAAGCATCCTGGCTGAACCGCCAGTGGCCGTTGTGGATAAAAATGTCGAGAAGCATGGCACACGTAAACTTGCGGAGGCTTATCTGAACTTCCTCTATACACCACAGGCTCAGGATATCATTGCACAGAACTTTTACCGCCCTCGAAACCCTGCTGCACTGAAAAAATATGCAGCGAGCTTTCCTAAAATCAAGCTTTTTACTCTGGGCGAAGTGTTTGGGAACTGGCGCAGTGCACAGAAAACCCATTTTAACGATGGCGGTGTTTTCGATCAGATCTATACTCCCTGAATCAGGGAGTTCATCACTGATTTGCAAACTAATTTTTTGGAAAGCAGGATGGAAGGATAATCCTGCTTTCCTTTGCTGTTTTCAATAACCAGATTACCAATGGCATTGTTTCAGAGAAAAAGACGCAACATTCTGCCCGGCTTCGGACTGTCGATGGGGTACACGGTATTCTATCTTTCAGCAATTGTCATTGTGCCACTGAGCATGATATTCTTTAATACCATTCCTATGGGATGGGAGCCATTTATAAATGCTGTAACAGCTCCGCGTGTTCTCGCTTCCTATAGGCTTAGTTTTTCCACTGCTTTTTATGCCGCACTTTTCGATGCCGTAGCTGGCCTCTTGACTGCATGGGTACTGGTACGTTATCGTTTTCCCGGTAAACAATTTCTTGATGCCCTGGTCGATCTTCCATTTGCGCTACCAACCGCAGTTGCCGGGATCTGCTTTGCAACTCTTTATTCTCCAATGGGCTGGCTTGGCCATCTCGTCACACGATTTAACCTGCAAATCATCAATACTCCGACGGGAATTGTGATTGCGCTGATATTTATCGGGTTTCCCTTTGTTGTCCGGACAATCCAGCCGGTGCTTGAAGAGGTGGAACAGGAGATTGAAGAGGCTGCGCACTGCCTTGGGGCAACACGGTGGCAGACCTTCAGGAAGATTCTGCTTCCGCATCTTTTCCCTGCACTGCTGACAGGAGTAACGCTTGCTTTTGCTCGGGGGATTGGGGAGTATGGATCAGTAATCTTTATTGCAGGAAATCTGCCTATGAAAACTGAAATTGCGCCGTTGATGATTATGTCGAAACTTGACCAGTTTGACTCTGCAGGCGCGTCGGCCATTGCGCTTGTGCTTCTCTGCATCTCTTTTTCCATGCTTCTCTTGCTGAATGCAGTGCAGGAGTGGCAACAGAAAGAATATCGTTCATAAGCTATGCCACAACCCGAAATATCACAGAGTCACCCATCTGTTGAAAAAAAAAGGATTTCGGATCCTCGATCAGTTCAAGTGTTGCTGATCGGCTTGACCTATCTTTTTTTTACAGGGTTTATCTTTCTTCCGCTTGGCCTGGTTTTTTCAGAGGCTTTCGGGAAAGGATGGAGCTTCTATCTTGAAGCAATCCGGGAACCATACGCTATAGAAGCTGTAAAACTAACGCTTCTGACTGTGGCTATTGTTGTGCCGGTAAATGCTGTTTTCGGCGTTTCAGCTGCATGGGCAATCACGAAATTTAACTTCCGAGGGAAAAGTGTACTCAAGAGCCTGCTTGACCTTCCTTTTGCAGTTTCGCCGGTTATTGCCGGTCTCATCTTTGTTCTTTTGGTCGGCAGCCGCACACCTTTTGGTTCATGGCTTGGGGAGCATGGTATTAAAATAATCTTTTCAACTCCGGGTATCATCATCGCTACCATCTTTGTAACGTTTCCGTTTATTGCCCGGGAACTGATCCCTTTAATGGAAGCCCAGGGAAGGGATGAAGAGGAAGCTGCTCTGACACTTGGTGCAAAAGGATGGCAAATTTTCTGGAAAATAACCCTTCCAAACATCAGATGGGGTCTTTTATATGGAATGATCCTTTGCGGAGCGCGCTCAATCGGTGAGTTTGGAGCTGTGTCTGTTGTGTCGGGTCATATCCGTGGACAGACCAATACGATTCCGCTGCATGTTGAAATTCTCTACAGCGAATATAATTTTACGGCATCGTTCGCCGTTGCTTCACTTCTTGTCTTTCTGGCTCTTCTTACTGTAGTTATCAAGAGTGGAATGGAAAAACACTTTCAGAAAAACAGCTTTCATCTTTAGGATCTGATATGGGAATAGAACTGCAGAACATCAACAAAACATTTGGTGAGTATAAGGCGATTGACAATCTCAGCCTGAACATCGCCTCCGGCGAGCTCATTGCTCTCCTGGGGCCTTCGGGTTGTGGCAAAACCACACTGCTGCGCATTATTGCCGGTTTGGAGCTGGCTGATTCAGGAAAAATAATTCTGGAAAACAAGGATACCACCAACCTGCCGCCAAGGGAGAAAAATGTTGGGTTTGTTTTTCAGCATTATGCACTGTTCCGACGTCTTACTGTTTTTGAAAATGTAGCCTTCGGCCTTAAAGTTCTCCCTTTCAGGGAACGGCCTCCGAAAAAAGAGATACGTGACAGGGTGGAACATCTTTTGAAGCTGGTACAGATGGATTGGGCGCTGAACCGCTACCCTTCACAACTTTCAGGAGGACAGCGTCAGCGTGTTGCTTTGGCAAGGGCTTTAGCCGTAAATCCAAGAGTACTGCTCCTTGATGAGCCTTTTTCGGCACTGGATGCAAAGGTGCGGCAGGAGCTGCGCCGATGGCTGAGGAAACTGCACGATGAAATCCATGTGACCAGTATTTTTGTTACCCACGATCAGGAGGAGGCTTTAGAGCTGGCGGATAAAATTGTAGTAATCAACAAAGGCAGGATTGAACAACAGGGTACGCCACAGGAGGTTTACGATCACCCTGCAAATGCGTTTGTCTATAACTTTCTGGGAAATGTAAACGTTTTCCATGGACGTATCCACAATGGAAAGGTAAGTTTGGGCGATCACCATCTGGATGCGCCGGATGACTTGAAAAACGTTGAGGAAAAAACAAGTCAGACCTTTGTACGACCACATGAAATCGGTATAAGCAGAATACGCAGTAACGAAAACGACCTTGAAGGAACTATCAGGGAGGTGCGTCTGCAGGGCGGTCAAATCGGGCTGAACATAGAATGCGAAGGTCTTGATAGCCCCATTGAAGCCGAAGTACCACGAGAGCTTTTCGTCAATCTTCAACTTGCAAAAGGCGTGCAGGTGTTTGTGACCATTAATCGGGTCAGGGTGTTTACCGGGGATTACGAGATTTAGAGGTTGAAGAAAGAATAAGTTCTATAATACCCATAGGGCCTATAGGCCTGTGCGACGTGAAAGTCTTGTTGTGGAGTTGTCTGACAAACAGACCAACTGTTCAGTCAGTTGAGACCGCCAGTACATGCAGGATAAGCAATTGCCTTGTGTGAAGCTATTGGTAAACGTACCCGCAGGAAACTGTAGGC